>NZ_QTNB01000030.1:0-14844 GCF_003603395.1 Bacteroides sp. AM44-19
TATCCATATCTAAATTTTACAGTTTGGTATTGAGTTTTATTTTTTCTATTTTTCTACGCAAAGTTACTACAAATCTCTGGAAAAGACGAATAAAAAGGGACAAATGTCTTCGTAATGCCTGTCAATAAGGCGTTTGCGAAGACAAATGAGGACAGGCGAAAAATCGAGGTAACGTAAAGGAAAGCGGATTTATGAAGAAGAACGGTCTCCAAATCATTACCCGCCGAATGGTGATTTTTAACACACCGTGTTGTATTTGGCAGCTTGTGGCACAGGTTGGCATATCAAGGTCTAACTCGTTGAGTAATAACTTTGCAAACAAAAAACGAGTATGGCAAGAAGCACATTCAAGGTTCTGTTCTACGTGAACGGCAGCAAGGAGAAAAACGGTATTGTCCCCATCATGGGACGAGTGACAATCAACGGGACTGTGGCGCAGTTCAGTTGTAAGCAGAACATCCCGAAAACGCTTTGGGACGTGAAAGGAAACAAGGCGAAAGGCAAGAGCCGCGAGGCACGAGACATCAACCTTGCCCTTGACAACATCAAGGCGCAAATCATCAAACATTACCAGCGCATTTCAGACCGCGAGGCATTTGTTACGGCTGAGATGGTGCGCAACGCCTATCAGGGAATCGGCAGCGAGTATGAGACGCTGCTAAAAGCATTCGACCGTGAGAACGAAGTGTTCAAGAAACGGGTAGGCAAAGACAGGGTAATGGCTACCTATCGGGCACGTGTACGGGCAAGAAACCATGTAGCCGCCTTTATCAAGTCGTTTTACAGACGCAGCGATATGTCCATGTTGGAACTTACTCCCGATTTCATCAAGGAGTTCGCCGCATACCTCTCGACTGAAGCCGGATTGCGGAACGGTTCGATATGGGCAAACTGTATGTGGCTGAAAGGCGTGGTCATGAAAGCGCATTATAACGGGTTGATACCGCGCAATCCTTTCATCCAGTTTCATATCAGCCCCAATGTGAAAGAACGGGAATATCTGACGGAGGATGAACTGAAAGCGGTCATGACACATGAGTTTGCAGACAGCAAGCTCGCATACATCCGTGACATTTTCATCTTTGCCAGTTTCACCGCCTTGTCATTCGTGGACATTCAGGAACTGACGAATGACAACATCGTGGAGGTGAACGGCGAGAAGTGGATATTGTCCAAACGCCACAAGACAAAAGTCGCCTTCCAAGTGAAGCTGCTGGATATACCCTTGCAGATAGTCGAACGCTACCGACCGATGCAGAAAGACAATCGTATATTCCCCGGCTTGAACTATTGGTCTATCTGCAAACCGTTGAAACGGATGATAAGGGAATGTGGCATAACCAAGTCAATATCATTTCATTGCAGTCGTCATGGCTTCGCAACATTAGCTTTGAGCAAGGGGATGCCCATTGAAAGCGTAAGCCGTGTGTTGGGACATACGAATATAGTCACGACCCAACTCTACGCAAAGATAACCACGCAGAAGCTCGACAACGACCTGACCATGTTCGGCGACAAACTGAGTAAGACGTTTAACGGAATAACGATGTCATGAGTATGAGAAGAAACAGCATAACAGTGAATGAATCCGGCAATATCATCATGCCGGAGAATGTCTCAAACATTTGGATGAGCGAGCCGGAATTGGTGGAACTGTTCGGAGTAATTGCTCCGACACTTCGTTCTGCCATCAGAAACATCTATAACAGTGGAGCATTAAAAGAATACGAGGTACAGAAGTATGTTCGGCAGGAGAACGGGTATCATGCCGATGTGTTCAGCTTTCCGATGATAGTCGCACTTGCTTTCCGCATTGACAGCTTCGGTGCGGAACAGGTGCGCAATGCCATATTTAAAAGGCTGTACTTGCGAAAAGAGAAAACAAATATCTTCTTTTCGCTGGGTATAAATGGTTGGGATATGTCTAATTATCAGGCATAAGTTCTAATGATATGACGACATGAAGTAGTGAGACCTATGCGTATTCCCATTGCCAACAATGTATTTATACGAGTATGTGAATAGGTGTATTGCCATTCATACGTACGATTACGACAAACCCGAAGAAAAATCCATTAGAATGGCATTTCTTCGGGCTTTTGTTGTATGTCATAAAGCCAAATCCAAGAAAATCTTACGTGAGGTATGCGTGAGTTGTTAATCCGTTCTGCGCTAATTGCCGAGTTTTGCACTGATTAAACAAAAAAATGAAGTGCTAATGAAACAAGGCAACTTTGAAAATGAGGAGTTTATCCGTGTGGGTACTACCCTCTACAAGTTAGTGAACCAGCCCCGTCTGAACGGAGGCTATGTGAAGAAGCGCATCGTGTGGAACAACGAAACACTGCGGCAGGACTACGGCAAGGACTATCTCGCCACCGTGCCGAAGTACGACGGCTTCTGCACCGTCCCCGACCATGTGGACTACCGTCCCGTGGTGGACAAGTTCCTGAACCTCTACGAGCCGATAGGACACCGTCCGCAACAAGGCGAGTTTCCCTGTATCCGGTCATTGGTGCGCCATATCTTCGGTGAACAGTATGAATTGGGCATGGACTATCTTCAATTGCTCTACCTGCAACCCGTGCAGAAACTGCCTATCCTGCTGTTGGTATCAGAAGAACGCAACACGGGCAAGAGTACATTCCTGAACTTCCTGAAAGCTGTGTTTCAAAACAATGTCACTTTCAATACCAACGAGGACTTCCGCAGCCAGTTCAATTCCGACTGGGCAGGAAAACTGCTCATCGTGGTGGACGAGGTATTGCTCAACCGCAGGGAGGACAGCGAGCGGTTGAAGAACCTCAGCACCACACTTTCCTACAAGGTGGAAGCCAAAGGCAAAGACCGTGACGAGATAGCGTTCTTTGCCAAGTTCGTGCTATGCTCCAACAACGAGTATCTGCCTGTTATCATTGATGCAGGTGAAACACGCTATTGGGTGCGCAAGATAGACCGTCTGCAATCCGATGACACAGACTTCCTGCAAAAGCTGAAAGCTGAGATACCTGCCTTTCTGTATTACCTGCAATACAGACAACTTTCCACCGAAAAGGAAAGCCGTATGTGGTTTGCGCCCTCTTTGCTGCATACCGAAGCCTTGCAGAAGATTATCCGCAGCAACCGCAACCGATTGGAGATAGAGATGTGCGAACTTATCCTTGACATTATGGAAAGTGTCGGCACGGACACATTCTCGTTCTGCCACAACGACATTCTTCTTTTGCTGGTACATTCGCAGGTAAAGGTGGAGAAGCACCAAGTCAGAAAGGTATTGCAGGAATGTTGGAAACTTACTCCTGCCTCTAACGGGCTTACATATACCACTTACCAATTCAATTACAATCGGGAGTGCCGATATGAGCCGATAAAAAGAGTCGGTCGTTTCTACACCGTCACAAGGGAACAACTTGAATCCCTGTAATACTATTCTTTTTTTGTTGAATTGATGAATAATGATATAACCATACTGATAATAAACAGCATACACTCTCAACAAATTCTCAACAATCGAAAAGAAAAGTTGAGAGGGAAACAGCATCAGTTTGTTGGATTCTCTATTTGTGAGTGGTTTGTTGAGAAGATGTTGAGAATATAAAGCATTAACGTATAGGACAATACATATCTCATTCATCAAATCAACGTTTTTACAGTCATCATCAAATCCATAGAAATTATATCATGAACATCCAAGAAGCAAAACAAATCAAAATTGCGGACTATCTGCAAAGTTTGGGTTATTCGCCCGTAAAGCAACAGGGAAACTGCCTGTGGTATAAATCCCCGTTCCGTCAGGAAACGGAAGCCTCGTTCAAGGTGAACACCGACCGCAACCTGTGGTTCGATTATGGACTGGGAAGAGGTGGTAACATCATCGCACTTGCAGGGGTACTGTACGCATCCGACCATGTGCCTTATCTGCTTGGCAAGATAGCGGAACAGGCACCACACATCCGTCCCATATCTTTCTCTTTTCGCCAGCAGGCATCCGAACCGAGTTTCCAACATTTGGAGGTGGGCGAACTCACCCATCCGGCATTGCTCCGATACTTGCAGGAACGGGGCATAAACATCGCTTTGGCAAAGGCGCAATGTAAAGAGCTCCACTTCACCCATAACGGCAAGCCCTATTTCGCCATCGGTTTTCCGAATGTGGCGGGAGGATTTGAAGTGCGTAACCGTTTTTTCAAAGGCTGTGTCGCACCCAAAGACATCAGCCATATTCGGCAACAGGGAGAAGCGAGAGAGAAATGCCTTGTATTCGAGGGCATGATGGACTATCTTTCATTCCTCACGTTGCGGAAGAGGAACTGCTCGAACTTGCCCGACCTTGACAGGCAGGATTACGTCATCCTCAATTCGACCGCCAATGTTTCCAAAGCTATAGATGTGCTGCACGGGTATGGACGTATCCACTGCATGCTCGACAATGACGAGGCGGGAAGAAAGGCGTATCGGGAATTGGAAAGGAAGTTCGCCGGACGCATCCGCGACTTCTCCGACAACTACAAAGGGCATAAAGACCTGAACGATTACCTGCGTGGAATCCGGCAGAAATTAGCCGTTAGTCCACCGCCAAGAACTATCGTAAAACCCAAGAAGAAAGGGTTGGGATTATGACATCCCGAATGAGAAAAACGGGAGATGCCCGAAACTCATTCCTTAAGGATTGGGAGGTAGCAAGTTTGTGTTTCGGGTGTACCGAAACCGCTTGCCACCCACCATCCAAATTGCAGGAGGTGGCATCCCGTCGGTCTATACAGTTGAATCAGTAACCGAATTAAAAGGAATAAAATATGGAACAGACAAAGGAACACAAGGAACGCAACAAGGGAGGTCGCCCCAAGAAGGAAGCAACCGAGAAACTGAAATACCGTATCGCAGTGAAAATGACGGCAGCCGACTACTTCCGCCTGCTGACACGATCGCATGAGGCGGGCGTATCACCAAGCGAGTACATGAGGGAATGTTTCCGTAACGGTCATGTGAAAGAACGGCTGTCGGAGGAACATGCCGGATACATCCGCCAACTCTGCGGCATGGCTAACAATCTCAACCAGCTTGCGCGTAAGGCAAACGCCGGAGGCTTCCACGATGAACGGTGGGACTGCAAGGTGGCAGTGGCAAGGATTCATGAACTTATAACCAAGATAGGGATATGATGGCGAAAATCGTAAAAGGAAGCGACTTCAAGGGTGTGGTGGATTACATCATCGACAAGAAGAAGGATACGCAGATAGTAGCAAGCGAAGGCTTGTTTATGGAAAATCTGGAAACTATCGCCATGAGTTTCAATGCCCAGTCACGGATGAACGATAAGGTGACAAAACCTGTCGGACATATCGCGTTGAGTTTTTCCAAAGAGGATGAGTTACGGCTGACGAACCGTATCATGGCAGGCATCGCGCTTGAATATATGGAACGGATGGGAATCAAGAATACGCAGTTCTTCATCGCCCAGCATTTCGACAAGGAGCATCCGCACGTGCATATTGCTTTCAACCGCATAGACAACAACGGCAATACCATATCGGACAGGCACGAGCGTCTGCGCAGTACCCGCATCTGCAAGGAATTGACCTTGAAATACGGCTTGCATATGGCTGGCGGAAAGGACAATGTCAAACGCAACCGCCTGAAAGAGCCAGACAGGACGAAATATGCGCTTTACGACATCATCAAAATGGAAGTCGGCAGATGCGGCAACTGGAACGTGCTTATCGCCAACCTGAAACGGCAGGGAGTGGAAGTACATTTCAAGCATAAGGGGCAGACCAGCGAGGTGCAGGGTGTTGTATTCTCCATGAATGGCTACCATTTCAACGGCTCCAAAGTGGACAGGCGTTTCAGTTATTCCAAGATTGACGCGGCTTTGCAGCACAACAGATGCAGGGAACGTATGGGAATAACAGCCGGAATATATGAAACGGCTACACCAAGCGCACCGTCCGGCACGGCACAAAGCGAGTTGTTCAACGGCTCTTGGGGATTGCTAAAAAGCAGTGGCTCATCTTATAACGCTGCTGATGCGGAAGCCAATCAGGAAATGGTGGATATACTTCGCAGAAGGAAGAAAGTTAAGCGCAAGAGAGGTGTTGGGTTCTAATATTCTGTACTAATCCAATTCTCACGACACTTGCGCTCTATATTCATTCGGAGTGTAACCTACCTCTTTCTTGAACAGTCGGGTAAAATGTTGCGGGTACTGAAAACCGAGATTATAGGCGATTTCATTAACGGTGTCGTCTGTAGATGCAAGTTCCGTCTTGGCTATTTCAATAGACTTGTCATGAATGAAATGCAGGGCGGTTGAACCTGTTTCTTTTTTCAATAAATCACTGAAATAGTTGGGCGAGAGGCAGAGCTTGTCTGCACAATACTGTACAGTGGGCAAGCCTATCCGTTTAGCAGCCCCATCATGGAAGTATTCGTCAAGCAACCGCTCAAATCTTGCGAGGATGTCTCGGTTTTGGTTGTCGCGTGTGATGAACTGGCGGTCATAGAAACGTGTGCAGTAATCAAGGAACGTCTTGATGCTGTCTGTGATGAGGTTCTTGCTGTGACGGTGTATCGGATGGTTCAATTCATATTGAATCTTGTGGAAGCAATCCATGATGATTTGCCGTTCTTCCACACTAAGGTGCAATGCCTCGTTTGTCTCGTAGGAAAAGAACGAATATTCACGCATTATCCGCCCGAGAGGTGTATTCCGCAGCAGGTCGGGATGGAACATAAGCAGGTAGCCATCTGGTTGGAACTGCATGCCGTCATCTTCCGCACCGAACACCTGTCCGGGCGCGATAAATATCAGTGTGCATAATTATTCCTAAGTCTGTGAAACCGGAACGCATGAAGCAGAATCTCGACATATTAGACTTCACCCTGTCGGCCGACGACATGGCACGGATAAAGACGCTGGATACCGACAAGCCTTTCTTACTCGGCTCGCACGAAGATCCAGAAATCGTAAAATGGTTCATGCAGTACAAAAACGCCTGAACATCAACAACCATATTTCGATAGCCGCTATCGACTATATTAAGAAGTTATTCGTATATGCCTTTATTGTAATCCGTCATGTACTGAGTAAATGTTTTGCCTGTTTGCTGTTTGAAGAAGCGCATGAGATGGCTCGGATCAGAGAAATTGAAATCATCCGCCATTTCACTGACAGTGCGGTTGGAGAATAGCAATTCGTTCTTCAGTTCCTCAAGCAGACGTTGTTTTATCAAATGGGTAGCTGATACTCCGAATTGGGCTTTTACTGAGTTATTGAGTGTGATGCGACTGACATGAAGCATGTCTGCATATTCCTGCACCCGCTGGTGGGTGCGGATATTCTGTTCCAACAAGTCCTTGAACCGAAAAGCGAAATTGTTTTTAGCAATTTCAGCGGGCAAGCAATAGGCGGCAGCGTATGTACGATTGATAATCAGCAAAAGATAATATAGTAAGGAAACAATGATATTGTACGTATCGGACACTGGATTCATCAGCTCATACTTAATCTTTCCGAGCAGCCGCATATATTCCTTCATTTCGTCATGTGTGGCATTGATGTAAGGCGGCGTATCTGTCTGGTAACAATACAAAAGGCGAAAAACGAAGAACTTGTCGGCGATAAAAGTACGCATGAAATCTTCGCGGAATATAAGGAACGTGTAATCCAACGCCGTCTCATCTACATGCCACTCTTGTTGCTGATGGGGTGAAAGCAGGAGAACCATGCCGTCGCGCAGTTCAATCTTGCGGAAGTTCAGTAGCAAATATCCGTTTGCCTTACGGAAAAAGTAGAAGCTGAAGAAGTCTGTCTTAAACCGCTTGTTTTCTGTCAGCACAAGTCCGATGTCCTTGTTTATGGCAGTATTGATGTAAAAATCCACACCGCAGCGTGTCTTGTTGAACGGTACGCTGACCAGTCGATCAGGGTTGATTATCTCGTCCATATCCTTGTCGTTTTTGCAAAGATAATAATTTCATTTATCAAAATGGCATAATTACCGTTTTTTCAGGCATAGATGTTTCGCCGGATTCTTCCGAACTTTGCACCCGTAATCAATAACAAGACATATAGTCATGAAAAAGACATCCACAGTACAATTGGTGCGCAATGCCACCTTGAAAATCAGGTATGCGGGACACACCATGCTAATTGACCCCGTTTTAGCCGACAAAGGCACTTTGATATCGGCCCTCGGTGTGAATAAAACACCGAGGGTACACCTCACCATTCCTATTCAGGATATTATCGGAGGCGTGGACATGGTGCTCCTGACCCACAATCACATCGACCATTACGAGCCGAGTGTCCCCACACATTTGCCCAAAGAAATTCCTTTCTACGTTCAGCCCCAGGACGCGGACGCCATCAGAAACGACGGATTTACAAATGTGATACCCATCGAAGAAATAAAAACAATAGACGGCATATCCATTTACCGCACGACCGGACATCATGGTTTCGGGCAGATCGGGCAGATGATGGGACCTGTATCAGGTTATGTGCTAAAAGCCGAGGGCTTCCCGACCGTTTATATAATGGGTGACTGCCGATGGGAAGCATGTATCCGAGACACCGTGGAACGGTTCAATCCTGACTATATCGTGGTAAACTCCGGAGGTGCAATCTTTCCCGAATTTTCCAAAACGGACGGTCCTATCATCCCCGACGAGAACGAAGTGATGCAGATACTTGACGAATTGCCTTCGCATATCAAGCTGATAGCCGTACACATGGATGCCATCGACCATTGCCAGACCACCCGTGCAATTCTGCGCAATGAGGCAACGCATCACGAAGCCGACATGAGCCGGCTGATTATCCCGGAGGACGGAGAAACAGTTGTGTTATGAGTGTCTGCATTAAATCCCTGATAAAAAACATGAACATAGTGGTAGGGTGCACTATAGGATGCCCTTACTGCTATGCCCGTAACAACTGCCGCCGTTTCCACATTACCGACGACTTTTCCGTGCCTGAATACATGGAACGAAAACTGCGCATCATCGATACGTCCCGTCCTCATGTGTGGCTCATGACAGGAATGAGCGATTTCTCCGATTGGAAGCCTGAATGGAACGCAGAAATTTTCGAGCGGATCAGCAGCAATCCCCAGCACGCCTATATCTTTCTGACGAAGCGCCCTGACAAAATCAGTTTCTCCTCTGACGACGAGAACGTATGGATGGGCGTGACCGTCACGCGCAGTTCCGAGAAAAGGAGGATTGATGATTTGAAAAAGAATATCAAAGCACGACACTACCATGTCACGTTTGAACCTCTCTTCGATGATATCGGCGAGATTGATTTCGAGGGAATTGACTGGATTGTCATAGGCACAGAGACCGGAAACCGAAAAGGAAAGTCATATTCGCGCCCCGAATGGGTGCTTAGCATTGCAGAACAGGCAAAGGCTCATGGCATACCGGTGTTCATGAAAGAGGATTTGCTGCCGATTATGGGCGACGAAAGAATGATTCAGGAATTGCCGGAACAATTTACCAGACGAATACAATGAATATGGATACAATAAAGGAAATAGATGTAAAGAGTGTAATGACCAAATCCTCTCTGCCGGTGGGAGGATATTCGGTCAACCCTTATGTAGGGTGTCCCCACGCCTGCAGGTATTGCTACGCATCGTTCATGAAACGGTTCACCGGGCACACCGAGCCGTGGGGTACGTTTTTAGATGTAAAAAACTGGAAGCCGATAACGAATCCTCATAAATACGACGGTGAACGTGTTGTAATAGGGTCTGTGACGGACGGTTACAATCCGTATGAAGAAGAATTCCACCGTACCCGAAGGCTGCTCGAAGAGCTGCGAGGAAGCGATGCCGAGATTATGATATGCACAAAGTCCGATCTTGTCCTTCGCGATCTCGACCTGTTGAAGAGTTTTCCCAAAGTGACTGTGTCATGGTCTGTCAATACGCTCGACGAGCAGTTCTGCGCAGATATGGACAACGCCGTAAGCATTGAACGCCGTCTGAAAGCGATGCGTCAGACATACGAGGCAGGTATCCGCACCGTATGCTTCGTCTCGCCCATATTCCCCAGAATAACAGACGTAAAGGCAATAATAGAGGAGGTAAAAGATTATGCTGATTTAATCTGGCTTGAAAACCTGAATTTACGCGGGCAGTTCAAAGGCGGGATAATGACGTATATCCGTGAGAAGTATCCTGACCTCATACCGCTTTACGAGGAAATTTACAATAAAAAAAGGCTTGAATACTGGCAGGCATTGGAGCAGGACATTTCAAATTACGCCAAGGAGCAGGGCTTCCCGTATCGTATAAACGATCTGCCATACGGACGCTCGGAAAAAGGCAAACCTGTCATCGTAAACTACTTCTACCACGAAAAAATACGATTGACAAAATGAGGCTATGCCGGACTGATGCAGAAAAGTTGTAGCGCGGATAAAAGCACCATGTATGTGGATAATATCCGGCAATCTTCCGAGCGTATGCGGGAGATGCTCAACACGCTGCTGGATTTCTTCCGTCTGGACAACGGCAAGGAGCAACCCAACCTTTCCCCTTGCAGGATTTCCGCAATCACGCATATTCTTGAAACGGAGTTCATGCCCATTGCCATGAACAAGGGGCTGACTTTGATAGTGGAGAGCCACACCGATGCGGTGGTTTTGACCGACAAGGAACGTATCCTGCAAATCGGCAACAACTTGTTGTCAAACGCCATCAAGTTCACGGATAACGGTAGTGTATCATTGGCAGCGGATTATGATAACGGTTTGCTGAAACTTATCGTTGAAGATACCGGTACGGGCATGACCGAAGATGAGCAACAACGAGTATTCGGTGCATTTGAACGTCTTTCAAATGCCGCCGCAAAAGACGGCTTCGGATTAGGATTGTCCATCGTGCAGCGTATTGTGGCGATGCTCGGTGGAACTATACGCTTGGAAAGCGAGAAAGGCAAAGGGAGCCGCTTCACGGTGGAAATTCCCATGCAGACAGCCGAGGAACTGCCGGAACAGACAATTCAAGCGCAAATGCGCCATAATCATATCTGCCATGATGTGATTGCCATCGACAATGACGAGGTACTTCTCCTTATGTTGAAAGAAATGTATGCCCATGAAGGGATGCACTGCGATACCTGTACCAATGTTTCGGTACTGATGGAGCTGATACGAAAAAAGGAATACAGCCTGCTTCTGACGGATCTGAATATGCCTGAGATAAGCGGTTTTGAACTGCTGGAACTGTTGCGCTCATCCAATGTAGGCAACTCGAAGAGTATTCCCATAGTCGTGACAACCGCTTCGGGCAGTTGCAGCAAGGAGGAACTTATAGGGCGTGGATTTGCCGGATGCCTGTTCAAGCCGTTCTCCATATCCGAACTGATGGAGATTACGGATAAATGCGCATTAAGCAGCATATTGGATGAAAAGCCGGATTTTTCCACTCTGCTATCTTATGGCAATGAATCCGTCATGCTGGACAAACTGATAGCGGAAACCGAAAAGGAAATGCAGGCGGTCAAGGATGCAGAACAGCGTAAAGACCTCCAAGAACTGGACACACTTACACACCATCTGCGAAGTTCATGGCAGATTCTCCGTGCCGACCAGCCATTGAGGGAACTTTACGCCCAACTTCATGGAAGTGCCACTCCAGATGACGAAGCGATATGCAAAGCGGTGACCGGCTGTGCTGGATAAAGGTGCTGAAATTATCCGGCAGGCAAAAGAAGAAAGGAAAAATACGAAAATGGATAAAACAAGAATCATCGTGGTGGAGGACAATATCGTGTATTGCGAGTTTGTCTGCAACCTGCTGGCACGGGAAGGATTCCGTACCGTGCAGGCTTACCACCTCTCGACCGCGAAGAAACTTCTGCAACAAGCCTCAGACGGGGACATCGTGGTTTCTGACCTACGACTACCCGACGGTGACGGCATCGACCTATTACGATGGATGCGCAAGGAAGGCATGACACAACCGTTAATCATCATGACCAACTATGCCGAAGTGCATACGGCAGTCGAAAGTATGAAACTCGGCTCGCTGGACTATATCCCCAAGCAGCTTGTGGAGGATAAACTTATGCCTCTGCTTCATACCATCCTGAAAGAACGGAGTATCGGACGAAATCGTATGCCCGTTTTTGCCCGTGACAGTTCCGCCTTTCAGAAAATCATGCAACAGATAAGATTAGTTGCCCCTACTGATATGAGCGTGCTGATATTCGGAGAGAACGGCACGGGCAAGGAGCATATCGCCCACCATCTGCATGATAAGAGCAAAAGGGCAGGGAAACCGTTTGTGCCTGTGGACTGCGGTTCACTCTCCAAAGACCTTGCGCCCTCGGCATTCTTCGGACATGTCAAAGGCGCGTTTACGGGTGCGGACAGCACAAAGAAAGGATACTTCAATGAGGCAGAGGGTGGCACATTGTTCTTGGATGAGGTAGGCAATCTCGCATTGGAAACCCAGCAGATGTTACTCCGTGCCATACAGGAACGGAGATACCGCCCTATAGGTGACAAGACGGACAAGAGCTTCAATGTCCGCATCATCGCCGCCACCAACGAGGATCTGGAGAAAGCGGTCATTGAAAAACGTTTCCGACAGAATTTGCTGTACCGTTTGCACGACTTCGAGATAACTGTTCCGCCCTTGCGTGACTGTCAGGAGGACATCATGCCGTTGGCGGAGTTCTTCCGTGAGATTGCCAACAATGAATTGGAATGTAGCGTGACTGGGTTCGATGCGGAAGCCCGTAAGACATTGCTGACCCATCCGTGGCCGGGTAATGTCCGTGAGCTTCGGCAGAAGATAATGGGCGCGGTGTTGCAGGCACAGACGGGAGTTGTCATGAAAGAGCATCTGGAACTTGCCGTAACGAAACCGACCTCACCTGTCAGCTTCGCCTTGCGAAACGATGCGGAGGACAAGGAACGCATCTTACGCGCGTTGAAGCAGGCAAACGGAAACCGCAAGGTTGCCGCCGAATTGCTCGGAATCGGACGTACAACGCTGTATAGCAAGTTGGAAGAGTATGGATTAAAGTATAAATTTCAGCAATCATAGCCCGCAACTTGCCGAAAATAGAAGTAACGGTTAAACCGGATTATTCAGCGAAGATAAAAAACGTCCTGTGATAAAAATCATGGGACATTTTGATGTGTATCCGATTTTTATTGCTACTTTTGTACCAAGACGAGAGACATTGACAGCAACTCACAGCAGAACGTAGAAATAGACAGGGTTGCCAAATCATTACCTCATTTTTACCTTATCCTCAGAACTGCTTGCTAATAAAGTGGTTATAAAAATCTTCCAGAATTACTACAAAAAAGTGAAATGCGGAAAGATATAGTGATAGAATTGAGTTACAAGGGTTTTGGTTGAAGTGGCGATAATCCGTGAAGCCATTACAATCCCTGCCGAAGCCAAATCCTGACGCCGCTACGTTACTTGTTCGTAACCATGCCCGAAAATGCGACAAACGGGTACGAATAGCGAAACAAGGCTCTAAGGAATAGTGAGTTATCCATAACTCATGCGAAAAATCAGGTTACGGAAAAAGATTGCGCCGTTCCTCCCCGTTTTGCGTACCAACACCGGACTCTTCACCAACTAATTTTGAAACCCAAAAATTAAGGACAATGAAGAGTACATTTTCAGTAATCTACTACCTCAAGCGTCAGGTAGTGAAAAAGGACGGGACAGTTCCCGTCATGGGACGCATCACGGTGGACGGCAGCCAGACACAGTTCAGCTGCAAACTGACTGTCGATCCGAAACTGTGGGACACCAAAGGTGGACGTGTCACGGGCAGAAGCACGGCGGCACTCGAAACGAACCGTATGCTTGACAAGATGCGGGTACGCATCAACAGGCATTATCAGGAAATCATGGAGCGTGACAACTTCGTCACGGCGGAGAAGGTGAAGAACGCCTTTCTCGGACTGGAACACCGCTACCACACGCTGATGCAGGTGTTCCGCCAGCACAACGAGGACTACGAGAAGCAGGTGGAGGCAGGCATGAAAGCCAAAGGCACGCTGCTGAAGTACCGCACCGTTTACAAGCACATGCAAGAGTTCCTCGACATCCGCTACCATGTGAAGGACATCGCCCTAAAAGAGCTTACCCCGGCTTTCATCTCCGACTTCGAGATGTTCCTGCGCACGGACAAGCACTGCTGCACCAATACCGTGTGGCTGTACGTCTGCCCGTTACGGACGATGGTATTCATCGCCATCAACAACGAGTGGCTGACGCGCGACCCGTTCCGCGAGTATGAAATCAAGAAGGAGGAAACAACACGCAGTTTCCTGACCAAAGATGAGATCCGCCTGCTGATGGAGGGGAAACTGAAAAACGCCAAACAGGAATTGTACCGCGACCTCTACCTGTTCTGCGCCTTCACGGGGCTGTCGTTCGCGGATATGCGCAACCTTACGGAAGAGAATATCCGCACCTACTTCGACGAACACGAGTGGATAAACATCAACCGCCAGAAAACGGGCGTGGTGTCCAACATCCGCCTGCTCGACATCGCCAACCGCATAATCGGCAAATACCGGGGACTGTGCGGGGACGGCAGGATATTTCCCGTTCCGCATTATAACACGTGCCTTGCCGGTATCCGTGCCGTCGCCAAGCGTTGCGGCATCACCAAGCATATCACGTGGCATCAGAGCCGCCACACGGCAGCCACGACGATATTCCTCTCCAACGGTGTTCCCATCGAAACGGTCAGCTCCATGCTCGGACACAAGAGCATAAAGACGACGCAGATTTACGCAAGTGCGCCCAGAATGGTCGCTTAATAAATACTTCTTTAGCAAGAAGTTAGGAT
>NZ_QTNB01000031.1:0-14021 GCF_003603395.1 Bacteroides sp. AM44-19
AATTTAAAGTTTTCAATTATGAACAAGAAGTTTCTAAGTGTAATCCTGTTCAGTGCCTTAATGGTTGGTACTGCAGGAACGTTTACGTCTTGTAAGGACTACGATGACGACATCGATCAGATCAATAAGGAACTGACCGACATCAAGTCTCAAGTAGCTGCCTTACAGAATGCTGTGGACAATGGTAAATGGATCACCAGTGTAACATCGTCTGCGGATGGTCTGGTTATTACCATGAATGACGGTAGTACCCACAAAGTAACTAACGGTAAGGACGGTCAGAATGGCGCTCAGGGCGAACCGGGTGTAGCTGGTGATAAAGTTGTAATCGACAAGACTACGGGCGCTATCACTATCAATGATGAACCTACAGGATTCTATGCTGCAAAGAATGCCGAAACCGGCAAGTTTGCAGTTCCTGAAATTGGCGAAGACGGTTTCTGGTATGTAGTAAACAAAGAAGGTAAGCTGGAGAAAACTCCGTATCTGGCATCCCCGATTAGCGCAGTTCAAGACCCGACCACTGAAGTTTGGACCTTGAAAGTATGGGATTCTGCTACGCAGAAATATCAAGAAATCAAATTGCCGACTGCTGCTTCATTGCTGAGCGATTTGATTTTGATTGATGGTAAGCAGGATTTGACTTTCAAGAAATTCACATATACGGGTGAAGTTGCTATCAAAGATTGGAAAGGTCCTCGCACTCTACCTGCAGACAAGACCGAGACAGTAAATATTATTGCTTCTGTAGCAACTCCGGTTATTCAGCTCAATCCGACAAACATTGATGGTAAGGAGTTGACTTACTCATTGATTGATAGTAAGAATAACGTTCCCAGCCAAGTGGAATTGACTGCTACAGATTACAAAGAGCTGATTACGTTGACAAGAGCTGCAAATACCAATGGATTGTATGAATTATCAATGAATGAAACTTTTGTATCAGCAAATGCTGTTAATGCGTTCTTAGCACAATTCAAAGACGAAAACAACGCGTATAAAGGCTACGCCGTGGTTTCAGGCAATGCACGTTCTGAATATCAATTGAAAGTTGCAGAGCATACTGACGCTATTGAATTGACTAAGCTTGCTATCGCGGATGCGGCAAAAGCCAAAGTGAAAATAAGCAATAGTGACGATTTTAATATTGGTAGTACTTATGGCTCAAATGCAGGTACTCCAGCCGGTAAAATCAATGCTAACGAATGGTATTATGTTAGCGGCATCGAAGAAGCTGCATTATATGATATGCATCTTTCTGTAGACAATGATGCTAAAACTCTGTTCGGTATTGAAATCGAAGAAGTAGCCGGTGAATATAAATTCAGATCGACTAAGACTCCTGACAACATTACCAAGGCCGGTTTTGCATTGTCGATTGAAACAATTGATAACACAGGTGCCAAGAAAACTACTACAGTATGGTTAGGTCAAAGCAGCACAATCTCTGCTGAGGTTACTTACAATGTTAATTATCTGTTGAAGGCTGAAACGGCCACCAAAAACTATTTCTCAATCGACCTGGCTGAAATGAGAAATAAATTGGGCGAACAAGGTACTGCATTGTGGAATACAAGCGTTAAATTGAGCAAGACTACAATTGTAGTTAAAGCAGGTGACAAGACTATTGTTCCCGCCGAAACTACTCTTACTGCTTTAAATTCGACTTATGGTATCAATCCCGTATTCACTACAGAAGTTAAGGATAATGCCACAGCTGTAACTACCGATAAGGATGCAAAATTCGTGGCATTCCAAATTAACAATGCTACTGCCGGTACGCAGTTCAAAGTTAATACACAGTATAATGCAGTCATTACATTCATGAATAGCACTGGCGATGTATTGAATACGATTAACGTTAATTTCACATTTACTATTCCTGCTATCACTTCATTATTTGAAATTGATCCGGGATTCGTGAAAGAAGGTATTGCTAACTGCTATCTGTATGCAGACGACTTCAAGAAAGTAAATACTGCTGCTGGTGCTGCTACATTTGATTTGAACCGCATCTTCAAGAAATATCAGAAGACCGGATTTACTGTTACATTGGACAACAAAACCGTTGTAACTGATAATAAGAAATCTAATGAATTGGCAAATGTTGCTGGTAACGGTAACTTCACTGACAACACTTATGTAACATTAATCGGTGGCTTAGGACAAGAAAAGGGTTACAACCAAACATTGAACTATAGCATTTCTGGTAAGTTTGCTAATGCTTGGGAGTATCCTGCAACTGAAGCATTCACATTCAAAGCTAAGATTATGAGCCCGATTGAACAAGGTAAGGTTACTCCAAAGAGTGGCAGCAAGATTGTTATCAAAGCTACCGACTTGAATGGCTACAAACTTGGAAATGCCGTTGTGACTGGTTACACTTACAATACCGGTGTTTCTTATAAGGTATTGCCTGATAAGGTTGACGGTACTAACCTTGCATGGACACGTAATGACATCCAAACTGTAACAGCCAAGTCTGGTAACGAACTTTACTTCAAGCTTCAATCAGATACACCATCTCCTGCTACAAGTAAAGCAGAAGGTTACTTCACTTTGGAAGGCCAGCAAGTTGCTAGTACAGTTGATACTAACATTGAAATTACAGTAAAAGATATTTGGAACCGTACAAAAGCCAATACAGTTCCTGTTCAGATAACTGTTGATGAATAATAGAATCACTATTAATATAATAGTATAACTTTTAAGTAGGGAAAGACCTCTCTTTAAAAAGAGAAAGTTCTTTCCCTACTTTTTTATCCACTCTTCTTTATTTACCAATACTATACTAGCATAGCACTTACTTATATCATATCTATCAGTTTCTCTTTGACAATTTCATAACCCGCAAGCGGATTAAAAGGCTCATTGGGATGAAGGAGCAGTTGGGTGTCTCCCCGAAAATCCGGGTCTGCCATTTTTTCCTCCATATTAGCGATGATAACATCGCATAAGTTCATCCACATCAACCTCTGTTTTTGTCAGCGCCACATATAGATCAAATAAATCACGTCCTTTCTTGCGTTGATACAAAGCTCTCAATTTAGTGCCCAAGAGTTCATTAAGCTGATAGGTCGTGATTCCACATCTTCCCGTAAGCCTGCTGTTTTCAACGACGAATGGAATTTTCACCAGTCCGAGTTCATTGAAATGCTCAAAGCAGTTTATTTCAATTTTCAATCGTATTTGGATGACAGGCGGAAACTCAGATTCCATTCTGAACAGCATCGTATTATTGTAACGTTTCTGTTTGGTAACGCGGTCCGGCAAAAAGCTTAACACTTTTCCCAATCTAAACATAATGGGGTTTGATTGCTCCCGGATTAATTTGTACTAAATCAATGTCTTCACTGTAGCGTAGCTGAGGATATAAAAGAAGCTCTGTTAATCATATGTCATCAATATCTATATTTGTATTTGCTTTTATTTTCCAGCGCGTATTTTTCTCCCGAATACCCGTACCATGACGCGTACTGAGAAATACATATTTGAATGTTTTTGTACATTTGCACAATAGGTCATATAAATCATCAGCTTGCTTCCCTTCCTGCAGTACCACATCCAGAATAAACCCAAGCCGTTGAATTACCGCTAAGGAGGTATATGAGAACAAAGAATCCGAAGTGTCTGAAAAGTGTATCAACTCAGACAGTTCTTCCAATATAGTTGCAGCACGTGATAAACCACCGATATGCTGTTCATGCACGAGGTCCACAACTGTCAATTGCGCATTAGAGTAATATATACTTGTTTCGGAATTTTTCGTCAAAAGGAATTCAAAAGGTATCTCTTTTCTGTAATTCCAAGCCAATAGAAACCTGTCATCCCGGTTTTCTTGCCGCCCAAGATACTTATTATGTCGGATACATCAAAGGTGTCGGACACATTTATCAGCAGACCGTCATCGATACTTACTCCAAAATCAGGAAACAATGAAACCGAATGAGGCTGATAAAACTTCATTCGGTTGTGAGAGTGAAAAAAGTTGCGTAACTTCGCAACAAACAGCTGACAGTTTTTTTTGTCCGATAATAAACCAACTGTCAGAACAAGTCTTGACTATTACACGTTATTAAACAACTTCCCAGTACCCCGATGTTCTACTGCCAATCCGAGTTATCAGCCCCTCCCGTTTAAGCAGCGCTATTCTATTTTTTATTGTTCTCTCAGAAAGTTTTAGCACTTCACTCAACTGTCCAATGGTTATATATGGATCTTGTATAATTGCTTCCAATGTACTTTGGGCAATCTTTGGGCAATCTTTGGGCAATCTTTGGGCAACATTAGTTTCATCCTGCCCCATATTACTCAGTGATGTTCCGGTATCGTCCTTCATTCTGACTACATTGCCGCATCCTTCATGTACGGGTATGAACATGAGGAAGTAACTGCGTTCCTCATCGGTTTCGATAGAAGCACGTGGTGAACCGTTTTTAGCCAACTCATCTTGTATTGTAGGAATTCCAGTGCAGCGACCTTCTGTCAAGTCCAGTTCTTTCAAGAAATCGCCCAGGCGATTATTCCTATATCGACGTGAATGAAGACTTTTACATTCTCGCAAAGCTTCGTTTGATATAGAGCGGTCCGGTCCTGAAAGGCTTAATATTCTTATCCCTTCCGGTTCTACGGTTATCTCCACTTCTTGCTGTTCCTGATAATCGCGATGATACATCGCATTGACAACACTCTCCTCAAGTGCCTGATACGGATAATTGAACCACCGTTCCGACCGCATCCTATCTTTCGGTTTCGAGACATATTCTGTTATGACAACGTCTTTTAAATATTGCATCGCTCCTCTAATGATTGTTGGAACAGAGCCTTTGAACGTCTTTTCTGAAAAGCGGTTGGGGTTCTGTATCTTACCTTCAGGGAAAACCACAATGGATATTTGTGTATATGGAAAGAACTTTTCGGGGTGGTTACTAAACATCATGGCAGCCACGTTCTTTATCATCCGATTCTCTGTAGGTCCAATCAGCAAGTCCAGCCGTTCAAGCAGATCCATTGTGTCAAGGTGTTTCAATTCACCCACCATTCGACTTCTTACCTCTTGCAGATACTCACGAATCAATACATAATCAATATCCTCTTCTTTGATATCAGGATTGCCACGCCCATCAAAAGGCACACGGCTTGCCATATCCCGCAATTCATCGAGTACCTCACCTTTAGCAACAATACTACTCGTACCAGAACGTATATAAAAAGCTTCTCGCTTATCATTGCCATTCGTCACATCCATACGGATTGAATACGGACGATTGACACCTGTAGGTGCCCATATTACTACAAGGTTTCTTCCATCCACTTCTTCAACAGAAATGCGTGGCAGATAATATGGGGCAAACAGATTATTGAAACCCACCATCTGCAGCTGTATCTTATCCAACTGTTCAGTCGGCACACCGGCAACAGGACGTTTGGGCATACCGTTTTCTTCTTCTACACCTACAATGATATAACCTCCCCCAAGATTATCCAAATCATTGGCAAAAGCACAAATAGTATGGTATATACTCGCAGGATTCCAACCTTTTTTGAACTCCACCCGATTACTTTCCACTTTATTACGATGCAGCAGGTCTTCTATGTTTATTGGCAGTGACATATAGTGTTCAATTATTTAATTCCACCAATGAGTATAGTCAGTATGGTGTATTCGTATTGCAATTTTCAATGCGAAGTTTCTCGCAAATATAAGAAATATATTCGTCTCCCTTATATTCATCTAATTTATTTATATTGCAGAATAAACCTTTTATAAATAAATTGGAAATGAATAGAAATGAAATTACCTTACAAGAGATGTTCTCCTCAGTCATCGGGGAACTCCGGGAAGGCGGCAGGTGGGGGACGGCACACATCTACCAGTCAGCGGTGAATGCATTCTCGGCATTCACCAAATGGCAACCGATGCCCATGCGCAGGCTGAGCCCGACCGTACTGAAGAGATTCGAAAACTTCCTCAGGCAGAGGAACTGCAGTTGGAACACCGTATCCACCTACATCAAGACAGTACGCTCAGTGTATAACCGGGCGGTGGACAGAAAGTACATACGGTATGTACCCAGACTGTTCGAGCATGTATATACCGGCACACGGGCGGACAGGAAGAAGGCGCTCGAGGCATCCGACATCAGCAGCCTGGTAAGGGAGACGGAAAGGAGCCTGCAAGGAGGGACGCTCCCAAACACACAGCAGAGAACAAGGATTTTCTTCGTACTCATGTTCATGCTCAGAGGCATACCCTTCGTGGACCTGGCGTACCTGCACAAAAGGGACTTGCAGGGGAATGTGCTGTCTTACAGAAGGCGGAAGACAGGACGGGCGCTGACCGTGTCACTCACACCCGAAGCCATGCAGATGGTCAGGATGGTGGCGAACAGGAACCCCGACTCCCCCTATCTGTTTCCCATCCTGCAGAGCGAGGAAGGCACGGAAGCCGCATACCGGGAATACCAGTCGGCACTCAGGGGATTCAACCAGCGGCTGGCAGTACTCAGGCAGTGCCTGGGAATGCAGTCGGCACTCAGTACCTATGCAGCCAGACACACCTGGGCCACAATGGCTTACCATTGCGAGATACACCCCGGAATCATATCGGAAGCCATGGGACACTCCTCCATCACGGTGACGGAAACCTATCTGAAGCCTTTCAGCAACAGAAAGATTGACGAGGCCAACCAGAGGGTAATTTCTTTTGTAAGAAGCGGAGCGTGTACAGTATAAAAGACGTTACTTCTTTTGATAGGATAGAATAGATTTGTTGCGCATTTTCCGGAATCTTCAAAATGAGTTTTGAGGAACGGAATGGTGTTGTCTTTACGGAGCTCCCATCGGTGCTATCAATGGACTGTCATTCAACCTTTTGAACTGAAAAATACATACTTTCATTCTTTGAGAGCCTCATTTCATCCCTTTCCAACTGTCATCTTTCTGGACTTCCAATCCTCTTTCCAATATCCCAACGGACTGTTTTTTACTATTCCAAACAAAACCGGTCTATTTTCTCCTTATTCCCTGATTATTAACGGAATTAACAGGATTTCATTACCTGCGAAGTAACGGAATACTTAGTAACAAAAGAAGTATGCGAAAGGGATTCAAAATGAGAGATTATTCACTTTTTATTTTTTTAAATTTATAAATTTAAAGTTTTCAATTATGAACAAAAAGTTTCTAAGTGTGATCCTGTTCAGCGCCTTAATGGTGGGCACTGCAGGAACGTTCACGTCTTGTAAGGACTATGATGACGACATCAAGGACTTGCAGGGACAACTGGACAAGAAAGCTTCACTTGATGACCTGAATGCAAAAGTTGCTACTTTGCAGACAGCTGTAGATGAAGCTAAAACTGCCGCAAACGAAGCCAAGGCCAAAGCTCAGGAAGCTCTGGATAAGGCTGGTTCAAGCGAAGGAGGAGTATCTGAAGCTGATTTAGAGAAATTACAAGATGCTTTGGAAAAAGAAATGGAAAAGCTGGCATCTTTAGAGGTTGTTGATACTAAGATCAAAGAACTGAAGGAGAGTCTGGCAAGTGAGTTTATTTCTGAAGCTGATTTGAAGAAATTGGCTACAGATGTCGAAACTCTGAGTGTTAAAGTTATGGCTTTGATTGGTCACCGATTGACCAGCCTTACGCTGATTCCAACTACGCACATCAACGGCATTCCTTCAATTGAACTGCTGACACTGACGTATACACCGCAGGTTTTTGCTGCCAAGAACTATGCTGACCACGAAGCAGACCCGTCTAAGCACACTGATCGCCCGGTTTTGGACCACACTGCTGTAAAGGGCGCCAAGGCACTCAGCATTTCTACCGAAAAGAATGAGGTAAGCTACAAGATTAGCCCGAGCATCGGTGTGATGAAAGAAGATGTTAAGCTTCCTATGTTTGAATGCTTTACCTCTCAGAACGTAACAAAGGCTGCTCCTGAACTTTCTCAGAACAAGCCTCTCGAAGTTGTAGACTACGATGTAAAAGACGGTGTAATGACTGTTCTTTATAAGAAGAATGCAGATTACGTAGGCAAGAGCATCGGCACAACCGGTAGCGCTCACGGTGAAGGTAAACTTGAAAAGTTCTGGATGGCTTCTCTGAAGACTCCTATTGCTGACAAAAACCTGACAGATGCTGAGAAAGAAGCTGGTAAAGACGTATTTGTAAATTCCGAATACAGCCGTATCGAAGAATCTACTGTATATCCTTATTTGGCTAACAAGAAGATTGACTTCACGAAGGACTTCACGACTGATTTTGCAGACGAAATGCAGGATGGTAAATACGTTCATTATCATGACTCTCTCTGCTTGTATAAATCAGGCAACGAACAATTGGTTGATGTTAAGCAGTCATATGACAGTCCACTTGACTTGAGAACGTTGGTTACTGTATGCTATACTTATACTGACAAACAACACGCTTCTCACAAGGAATTGACGAACTACGCCGACTATGGCCTGGAATTCCGTTTCTCTTTAGCAAAAGCTAAGTATCTGCAAGGTGACCGTAAGACTGACGAACAGGCATTCGGCCGCATCTTGTCTGACGGCTACACGCTGAAGTCTGAAGTTTACGACGTAGAGTTGGGAGATACAGAATATTCCAAGACTTCCATCGGTCGCGAACCTATCATTCGTGCTGAATTGTGGGACAAGAATAATGGCAACATGATTGCTGTACGTTATATCAAGATTCGTTGGACCGGTGAAAAGGATCAAACGATTGCTGCCATTACATTCCCGAACGATACTGTAACTTGCAAGGATATGTTCCAGCAGTTGTTCTCTAAGGAAATGAACGAGAAGATCTATCATATGGTTAAGTTCGACGGTGGTCAGAGTATGAGTAAGACTCAGTTCCACAGCATCTATACAGATATGGAGATTCTTGAACTGAGAAAAGACGGCAAGAAGGTAGATTTGTCTAAATTAGCTGTTTCTAAGGTGGCTACTGACTGGCAAGAAGGTTCTGACAAAGTTGGCAAAGACGGTAAGGAAGCGATTAAAAACAATAAAGACCTTGTATTTGCTTTATTGCACGATGCTGAAGACAATACGTCTTACAACTTAGTTTGGGCTATGAACCCGAAGACTGTTGGTACATTGGCTTACAATGAGTCTACCAAGACTTATGCTTCTACATTCGAAATCGACGTTAAGTACATTGACGAAGCTGGTTTGAATGGTGATATCAAGCAGACATTCAAGCAGACAATCGTTGTTCCTGCACAGAAGTTTGCATACCAAGGTACATTCTGGAAGAATGGTAAGGGCGAAGGTGTCTTCAATGTGAATCCGATTGTTTACACTACTGCAAATGACGGTGGAACACAGAAAGACCCGCATGTATATCCGGGTATTACTGACGGTTGTACGCTGAAAGACTATAGCCACATCGAAGCTGACTTGGTTAATGGCTTTGTATACGAACCGACCAAAGAAAAGCCAGCCAACTTGGCTCAATTCATCCAGTATATTCGTGAGTGTGCAGAGGTTAAGTTTATCTTTGACGAAACACGCATGAAAGACCTGACTACTTATCCGCATTTGAAAGACTTTGTCACAAGCGATGACAAAACTCAATTGTGGTATAAGACTAAAGGTACAGCAAAAGACGAAGTCGTAAGTGACAACAGTAACATCGGTAGAACGGATGCAGGAATTAATGATTATAAACAATCTAACGATTTGGCTGCCACTATCAATAACCTGATGGGTGCTGATGCTACAGAAAACAAAAAGAACTTGCCTTGGAATTATGATGAAAAATTAGGTAATAGCGTAAATGAATGCTCCAGTATCATCCGTCTCCACGAAAAAGATGACTTGAACGGTACTGATGCCGCCCTCAAGTTGATTGGCAAGGAAGTTCCTGTACAACTAGTTGTTGCATACAATGAGTTCAATGTTATTCCAGTTCAAGAATTTGAGGTACACTTCATCAACCCGTTGACTATTGACGGTTCTATCAGCGACAACTTCGTTGATGCTGAAATTGACGGTAGCTTCTTGAGCGTTGCCAAGAACTTCACATTCACTGACTGGAATAATAAACCGGTAGCTGCTGCTGTAGCTGACAAGGCCACTGGTGATGAAGTTTATGCACATGCTTTGTATGACTACTATGCCGTACGTGAAGTCAAGTTCTTGACTGATAAGACCACTACCAGCTTGGCTTGGAATGCTGCAACCAGCACTTATGAGCACAAGGAGGGTACTACTGACGGTAAATTGCCGACCAATGCTTCATTGAAGATGATGAATTGGGATGAGTCTACAGACAAGTCAACAGCTAAACCTGTCGATGCTGACCCGACTCACTTGGCATACTTCAACAACCATGGTACTCCGGTTAACGTTGACTACAACATGTTCCTGACTGTAAATGTCAACTACAAGTGGGGGGTATTGAGCAAGGATAACCTGAAAGTCATCGTTAAGAAGGCTGCCGGTACACCGAGTGCCAAATAATTAAGAAGAGATTCTTGATATAATTTAATAAAAGGGACGTCCTCTTGCAGGGCGTCCTTTTTTTCAATCTTTCATTTATAAATATCAGATATGAAGAAAATACTATTCATTTTGACTGTGTCAGTTTCACTCATCTGCTTTTCTTCATGTAAGAAGTCAGCAGCTACACATCCTTTTCCAGGCAAATTCGTTACTGAAACCGGTATCCAATTCGACCTTCGAGCCGACTCCACCACCCTGATTCAATATGATGATTCCAGTTCGTACGAGGGTACATGGAAAGTCTATAATCAAGGAGATACACTAAAGTATGCCACTATTGAGTTTGCCGGTTACTTTAACTATTATTATCTGCGTAATGGTAAACTCTATCGCAATGAACATAATATGATACGTCAAGCTCTTGGTGAAGAAATTGAATATCAAGATTAAAACAGAAAATGGCTATTACTATTCCTCTATTCTTTGGATGAGGAAAAGAATAGCCATTTCATACGATAGTCAACCACACATTTCCAATAATAATCGTTTTATGATTATCATCTTATGATTATCGTGATATTTTCCTTATATTTGCGTGTAAACTCAATAATCATATGAAAAATCCATTTGTTACGAACGGCTATGTATCACCGGAATATTTCTGTGACAGAGAGAAAGAAACGGCTAAAATTGTCTCACTTTTGACGAATGAGAACAACATTGCATTGATTTCCCCACGCAGATTAGGCAAAACAGACTTGCTGCGGCATTGTTTTGGACAGCCGGAAATCAAGGAGCATTACCACACTTTCATCATCGATATCTATGCCACAAGCTCTGTACGCGATTTTGTGAATGTTTTCGGCAAGGCTGTACTGGATGAACTACGTCCAAAAGGAAAATCCGTATGGGGTACCTTCTTGAATGTACTGGCCTCCCTTCGTTCCGAAATAACATTCGACATGAATGGACAGCCTACCTGGGGAATCGGTCTGGGAGCTATAACTAATCCCTCTGCAACATTGGATGAGATATTCTCCTATCTGAATAATGCCGGGAAGCCTTGCCTAATCGCCATTGATGAATTCCAGCAAATAACCAAATATGCAGACGATCCCAACATAGAAGCGGCACTACGGACACATATACAACGCTGTTCCAATGCCCACTTTGTCTTCTCCGGGTCCCATAGGCATCTGATGGGGGCAATGTTTACTTCTCCGGCACGTCCATTCTACCAATCGGTTACACTGATAAACCTGCCTCCCATTTCTGTTGATAAATACGCGGAGTTCTGCCTTAGGCACTTTGAGCGAGCAAGCAAACACTTAGATACATTAGTGGTAACAGAGCTATATGAGCGCTTCAATGGTATAACTTCGTATATGCAGAAGGTTATGAACATTTTATTTTCCATGACCGGAACTGGAGAAATATGTATTCCCTCAATGATAGATACTGCCATTAACGACCTTCTGGATTTTTCTGCCGATACCTATGATGCCTTATTATATCAGATGCCCGAAAAGCAACGTATTGTGTTTATGGCAATAGCAGCAGAGGGAAAAGCTAAGGCTATCTCAAGCGGTGACTTTGTACGTAAATACAAGTTGCAATCTGCCAGTTCTGTCTCTTCAGCTGTAAAAGGACTACTGGAAAAAGACTTTATTACGTATGATAAAGGCATTTACCAGGTATATGATCAGTTCTTCCAACTTTGGTTGCAAAGGAATAAGCTTTAATGGTTTCTTTCTTGAATCTTATATTCATTCTATAAACAATTTAGAAATGAGTAGAGATGCAGCAGGCTTTGCAAAATATAATTATAAGACTAAAGTAAATACCTTCAATATGGTTCCAACGGATAAAATGTTGTAGCAAATCATTGTTGTTTGAAGGATAATAACTATCTTTGTTCTAAAGACTCGAAATATGGATAGTAAAGTAACCTTATTGGATTGAGATGTCAGATTATGATTTGGAAACAGCGAATGCAATGCTGCTTACAGGCCGTTATCTCTATGTCGGTTCATGTGCCATCAAACAATAGAGAAAATTCTCAAAGCATATTGGACTAATTGCTTAATGGAAGTTCCTCTAAAGATACATCCACTATCCAGACTTGCGGAGAGAACGGGATTGGACAAGCAATTGTCGGAGGAGCAGTTAGCCTTTATAGACAAACTTGAACCTCTTAATATAGAAGCCCGTTACCCCTCTTATAAAGAAAGATTAATGAAGAGCTTAACCAAAGAATACTGTGCTGAACTTTTGAGCCAAACTAAAGAGTTGCAATTATGGATAAAGAACAAGCTATAAACCTTGCCAAACGCTATAAGGAAATGGTAGCGGAGAAGTCCATTAAAGGCCCTTTATCTTTATGGTTCGTACAGTAAAGGAAATTATAGAGCAGACAGCGATATAGATATTGCTGTGATAGTAGAACGCCTGGATGACGATTATTTTAAAGATACTCCTCTATTGTGGAAACTTAGACGCAAGATAAGTAACCTTATAGAGCCAGTCCTACTTACAGAAGATATGGACAATCCTCTTTATTGTGATATTAGAAAAACTGGAATTCTAATACAATGAAGTCTTGTTTATCACATGCCATCTATTTCTATAATTTATATTCTTTTTTACTTCCAACGCATATTCTTCTCCTAAATCTTCGTACCATACCAAGTACTGCGAAATACATACCTGAGCGTTTTTCTCTTACTTATTCCCTTCTTCATCCAATCCCTATCATGACTTAAACATTTTTCTCTTGCAGCAATAATCACTTGATATTGCAAAAAATGAGGGATATGAAATCATTGTATTTGCAGCTATAATTGTATATACTTGTAAGATAAACCTTTTATAAATAAATTGGAAATGAATAGAAATGAAATTACCTTACAGGAGATGTTCTCCTCAGTCATCGGGGAACTCCGGGAAGGCGGCAGGTGGGGAACGGCACACATCTACCAGTCAGCGGTGAATGCATTCTCGGCATTCACCAAATGGCAGCCGATGCCCATGCGCGGGCTGAGCCCGACCGTACTGAAGAGATTCGAAAACTTCCTCAGGCAGAGGAACTGCAGTTGGAACACCGTATCCACCTACATCAAGACGGTACGCTCGGTGTATCATCGGGCGGTAGACAGAAAGTACATACGGTATGTACCCAGACTGTTCGAGCATGTATATACCGGCACACGGGCGGACAGGAAGAAGGCGCTCGAGGCATCCGACATCAGCAGCCTGGTAAGGGAGACGGAAAGGAGCCTGCAAGGAGGGACGCTCCCAAACACACAGCAGAAAACAAGGATTTTCTTCGTACTCATGTTCATGCTCAGGGGCATACCCTTTGTGGATCTGGCATACCTGCACAAAAGGGACCTGCAGGGGAATGTGCTGTCTTACAGAAGGCGGAAACCAAACACACAGCAGAGAACAAGGATTTTCTTCGTACTCATGTTCATGCTCAGGGGCATACCCTTCGTGGACCTGGCGTACCTGCACAAAAGGGACCTGCAGGGGAATGTGCTGTCTTACAGAAGGCGGAA
>NZ_QTNB01000032.1:0-2910 GCF_003603395.1 Bacteroides sp. AM44-19
GGGGCACTTTTTAAATGTTGTTCCGGGTCCCTTTTCAAGTGTTAGCTACAAAATGGTCTTGCCGTTATTGTCTATGCGGTTGAACACGATATGCACGTGCGGATGTTCCCGGTCTTGATGACGCACGATGATATACTGCGTATTGGTGATTTTCATTTCACGCATATACTCCTGCGCAAGCTGTACCATCTTCCCGTCTGTCAATTTGGGCGCATCCACTGTCGAATAACTTAACGCAATATGTCCGACAGGCTTCTTCAAATCGGGATTCATCCCGGTCTGCATACAGAAGCTGCGGATTATATCACCCCGGCTTTCAGTCAGAACCCCGTCCGCATGAAGCAAAACCGCCTGCTCCTTGCCGAGCACATAGTTCACACAGCCCTTAAAACCGCTTCCCTTTTTTATTTTTCCAATCATCCGACAAATGGTTTATGATTCCAATAATCCTGTTTTTGAGCTTCACCAGTTCCACCGCCACCAGTGCGAAACCTCCGGCATTCGCCCGGTGCGCCAACTGGTTGATGTTGTTGGCTTCCCCTGCCAGTTTGCGGATGGTGTCCGCATCCTGCCTGTTCAGCCGGGGTATGACCTCTGCCGAAACAACCGCCTGCCTTACATACTCACTGACACGCAACCCGGCTTCCCCGGCTCGCTTCCTGATGGCATAATACTGCAACTCGGTCAGTTTCGTACTGACAACCCGTTGCTGCTTCTCTATCCGTTTCTTTGCCGGACGTCCCCCCGGCTTGTCCTTTATACTCGTCATGGTTTTTTACGTTTGAATGGTGTCTTAAAAATTGCGACCAACGGGAGAAATTTTCTTTGCGGTGAGCAAAGCAAGGTAGTTTCGGTTTACCGAAACATAACCTTGCTCTCCAAATAAACCGCCAGCCGTTGATAGTCCTGCCGGATTAAATGCCCCTGCCTCTCTTTTGTCTTGGGGCGGCACGTTGTCCGGTTTCCTGCTTCGTTTCCTGCACTTGGCTGGCTTCGTTTTTCTGTTCCTGCTTCCTGCCGCACAGGTAATCGTTCAAGTCCGAATATCCCCTGTAATTGTGTGAGAAGTCACGTACACGGTAGGAGTATTCCAACTCGATATCCCGTGTCGCTTCATATCCAGCCTTGTCATTGTCAAGCATACAGTGGATGCGTTCATACAGGGACATCACGTCAAGGGCTTTCGACACATTGGCGGTAGAGTTAAGAATGACATAATCCTGCCTGTCAAGGTCGGGCATGGTCGGACAGTTCCTCATGCGGAGCGTAAGGAAAGAGAGGTAGTCCATGAAACCCTCGAACACCAGACATTTCTCTCTCGGCTCTCCCTGCTGCCGTATATGGGTGATGTCTTTCGGGGCGATGCAGCCTTTGAAAAAAGAGTTGCGCACCTCATAACCTCCTGTCATGTTCGGGAAACCGATAGCGAAGAACGGTCTGCCGTTATTGGTAAAATGGAGTTCCTTGCATTCTCTTTTTGCCAGTTCGATATTGATACCCCGTCCCTGCAAGTAACGGAGCAATGCCGGATGGGTAAGGTCACGGACTTCCAAATGCTGGAAACTCGGTTCTTTCCTACGCTGGGGAAAAGAAAAACTGACCGGACGGATGTGCGGTGTCTGTTCCGCTATCCGGTTTAAAAGGTATGGCAAGCTGTCTGAACAATAGAGTTCCTTTGCCAGTGCGATGAGGTTGCCGCCCTTGCCTGCGCCAAAGTCATACCAAAGGTTGCGGTCAGTGTTCACCTTGAAAGACGGTTCGTGTTCCTCCCTTAACGGTGATTTGTACCATAAACCGTTACCCTGCTGTTTGACAGGAGAGTAACCTAAACTGTGCAGATAGTCTGCGATGGGTATTTGTTTCACATCTTCGATGTTCATAACATTTTCTTTTTGGGGATAAAAAAATAGTTGAAAAGTGCACCAGTCCTGTTTAGTCCGTTATATATACACCCGTACCATACTAAACCTGCCTGTTCCGATACTGGGAAATAGTAAGTCCGTTCCTCTTGTATATACACCCGGACTAAACCAAACTGACTTTTAATAATGGAAATCGGGATTATAGCGGTAGCCCTTGCCCTCTTTCACAATCATGCGCTTGTTCACAAGAAACTTGTTAAGCGACACAAGAACATTGCGTCCACGCTCGTAACCGATACTCGCATAACCCTGTTTCAATGCCGCTATGACATTGGAATAGCCTTGTACCACCTGCTTGCCGAAACCGTTCTCCAACGCTTCCCGGTGTTGCTGTTCAGTCAGTTCCGTAAGCGAAAAGTTCCTGTCCTGCTTAGGTTGTTGGAATACATAATCATCCACGATTTCGGGTAAAGCGTTGTCATTGATACGGAATGCGAACGGGTCAAATTCCCGGTCACGTATGTGCATCGCCTTTACCTCGCTTATGTTGCCGTCCTGCTGGCTTTTCGTGATTTGCAGGACGGTTTCAGCCTTGTTGTTCAGTTCCGTACCGATATGCCCCCTTGTGTTGTCATCCCCCTTGTTCAAATGCAGCACGGTGTGGATATGCAGGTTATACCCACTTGACCAGCGCATCAAAAGGTTGATTAGGTCGGTTGATTCGCTGGGGCTGTTGATGTCGTACATCAAGTCACGGATTCCGTCAATGATGAGCAACCCCACATCGGGCATATTTTCAAGCATATAGCCGATAATCTGTTTCCGCTTGTCGGGGGTCTGCTCTCTTAGCACGATGAAAACAAAATCGTCCCTGTCCTTGTCGGTAGGCAGTCCGGCAAGTCGCAAAATACGCTCCATGACCTTATGGCAATGGTATTTGCTCTGCTCGGTATCTACATAGAGGATTTTCCGTTTGTTCGGTGGCAGGTATGCCGAATACTTCAGTACCTCGTCATTCTTCAACGCTGCCGCAACAATGGCGGAAATA
>NZ_QTNB01000032.1:2920-13164 GCF_003603395.1 Bacteroides sp. AM44-19
GCCGATAATCTGTTTCCGCTTGTCGGGGGTCTGCTCTCTTAGCACGATGAAAACAAAATCGTCCCTGTCCTTGTCGGTAGGCAGTCCGGCAAGCCGCAAAATACGCTCCATGACCTTGTGGCAATGGTATTTGCTCTGCTCGGTATCTACATAGAGGATTTTCCGTTTGTTCGGTGGCAGGTATGCCGAATACTTCAGTACCTCGTCATTCTTCAACGCTGCCGCAACAATGGCGGAAATATTGAATGTCTTTTTGCTCTTGGCTTTGCCTGTGGATGCGCTGAAATTACCCAGCGTGCCAATGGTAGAGCCGTTCACCCAGAGTATTTCGGGCGGCACTTCGTAAGTGTCCGTCACCTTTAAATGAATGGTTTTCCAAAGGGCTGCGAAATCCTCTTTCTGCATGGTAACACCCTGCCCGGCTTCTTCTTTCCTCTTATTTTCCATAGTTACGGATTTTCCGGTTTGCGCTCTTGGCGATGGCGAGTGCCGCCTCGTCCTTGTCGTTCACCCTTTTTGCAAGGTTTTCCGCCCACGTGAGAAGCTCTTTCCGTGAGAAAAGCAATTTGTTCCCGTATTTGCGGAACGGCACTTCCTTTTTTGCGGTCAGCTTGTAGAGCCGTGCCTTTGAAATCAGAAAACCGTGTCGTTCCAGCACCTCTACCGCCACATCGGGCGTGAGGTTGTCGGGTTCGTTCCTCGGCTGGGTGAATCCTGCCAATGACTGGGAAACGGTTTCGCTCACGATAGCCCGGAGTTCTTCGGGCGTTGTCAGAATAATGTTCGTCATATTTTCTTCCTTTTTTAGTTATTACTTGGCTACCGTCATAGCCGTTGCAACCGGTTGATGCCGCAAAGGAAGAATAAAAGAAACCGATTATTCAATTACTAATCACTTGACACAGACCGGACAACTTGGGACAATGCAGGACATCCGGCAAGATTGGAGCGGGATAAAAAAAGGGACAAACGATGTATTGGTGATTTTGTCCTTCCAACACACCGTTTGTCCTATGTATGTTAAGTGATTATGCGAATGCCGCTATTTCACATCCTTTAACCTTTCAAGTTGGGAAACGACTTCTTTTATTACGAAATATTTGTTTCCCGACAGCCCTATGTCCGAACGGGATATGAAACCGAGTTCCTCCCACCGGGCTACGGTCTGCCTGCTCACGCCCGCCATTTTCGCCAATGTCTTTTGGTCTATCAGTTCCCTGCCCTCGAATACGGGGTACTTGTATTTACGGGTGGCATGGCTGAACCTTATTTTCTCTATCGCCTTGTCCACGTCTTTAACAGTAGGGGGAATATATGATTTCACTTGCAGTACGGCTTCTTCTATTTCGTAGCCTGCGTATTCGGGATTCTGCGCCAGTTCCCCGTAAATGGCACTGAAACATTCAAGGTGTCTAATCTTCACCGTCTTGGTTTTCTTGTTCGGCATGGCTCAATCGAATTTGGTTAATAACTGCGCATTCCTTATCCGCTCCTCCTGCTCGAAACTGGCGAGGTAGTTCTCCGTGATGGCAAGGCTTGAATGCCCCAAACTCTCGGATATGTAAGCGATGTTCGTTCCGCTGCGTTTTAAGACAGTCGCATAGGAATGCCGGGCGGAATAGGTCGTGAAACGTGGGACACCGACAGCTTGGGCTATTTTAGCCAAAGCGATGTTGCAACGGTGCGTTACCCGTCTGACAATATTGGAAATGACAAATTCGTCCTCCGTTTCTCTGGCGTACTTGAACAGGAAAGTATCGGGTTTCCCATCGTCAGGGTTTCCCCACCGTTTTATAATATCCCGCATTTCGGGAGTGAGTACCGCCCTTATTTCCCGTATATGGTTGGACGTGTGCGATGTCTTGGAGCGTACAAAGCAGATTTCACCGTCCACGATGTTCCCATACCGCAAGAAAAGCATATCCCTGAAATTGATACCGTTGCACAGGTAGGAGAAAAACCAAAAATCCCGGTACTTCTCAACGGTCTTGCTGCCCTTGTATGTCACGACTTTTTTTATCTGTTCCATCGTCAAGGCTAACTTTCGGCTGTTGCCGCTCGGAATCTCGTACTTCCCCCTGCCGAACGGGTATTGGGCTTCTCTTAAAATCCCGTTGCGTCTTGCGTCATTCACCACGCATTTAAGGGCTTTCATATAGAAATTTATGGTGGTGACGGTCTTGCCCTCGTTCCGCAGGAACTTGTCAAGGCGTGACAGCCAGTCCGCAGAAACCGCAGAGAACGGCACGCTGCCGCCTGCGAACCGTTCTATGCTTTTCAACGTGCTGCGGTAGTTATAATAGGAATTTACCTGCCCGTTGAGTTTGAATGCGTCTATTTTCCCCTGTATGGCTGTGTTAAGGGTTGTACCCGTACACCTGCCCAACCTCATGCTGAGCGCATCGAAACAGAAGTCCCCACGTTCCGCAAGGGCTTCCACTTGGCTTTTTATGATGGAGAAACTGTTTTCCACGCTTGCCCGTATCTCAATCAGTCTGCGGCTCTTGCTTTCGGCAAGGATTTCCCAGTCCTCTTTGGACAATTCCTTTCCGGTGGAATAATATTTCTGCTTGCGGTTGTGTATCACTTGTATCTTGACAGGGAACAGACCGCTTTTCTTCGCCCTACGTGCATCCAGTACCGATAGTACGGATATGCCATCTTTTGAATACTTGAACATAGGCTGCCTTGTTTATTGTTATACGTCTATTTTGTACATACGATTTGCATACAAAAATAGAGATTATCGGAAAAAACAGCAAATCAAAAGCCAAATCATTTTCCTAATAATCTCTAAATATCAGTTATTTATATACAAACTCAAACAATATAAAAATGGTAAAAATATAGGGTATTATTACGGTTGGTGGTGATGCCCCGCTTCATCGGCAGGTCAGAGATGTCGAGGTGCAGCGGCTTTCCCGTTAGCCTGTCCACCATCTTGATACCGAAGGGCGATAGCGAACTGCGGTAGTTAGTTTCCTCCGTAAAGAGGCACACAGCCTGCTCGATGAAGGTGTGGAAACTCTCTTCCGCCGGGAAGTCCGCCGCGTTGCCGGGCATCGCCGCCCAGTAGAGCGTCGGGCAGTCGATGGTGTTGTGGCGCGGCACGCACTCCATGCTCGCCAGCTGGCTGCCCACGTCGTTCTTGATATGTTTCAGTTCCTCCGTGTCATCGCTCCACGCCATGACGTTGAAGTGCGCCCGTACCGATGTCAGCCCGTAGGAATGGGCTTCGTTCAGGTACTGGTCTATCCACTCGCGGTTGATGCTGTTGCTCCGGCTGTATCGGGATAGCGACTGCATATTCCTCGCGGACTTCTCGAACTTCTGTAAATTTTCCTCGCTGTTGTCGATAATCACATACTGGTTGTAGATGTGGTTGCAGGAGAGCAGCAGCCCCACGGGTGAGGCGAAGGAGAGACGGCAGTCCGAGCGGTCGGTGGAGAGTTTCTCGTAGCGGATGTCGGTAGCCACCTTTCCGGGCATATCCTCCGCGTCGGAGAGGGTGTGCAGGCACAGGCGGTTGTCGCCGATGCGCATTTCCTTTGCCGAGAGGTCGATGTCCTGCAAGGTCGTGTCGCCTTCAGGCATGAGCGAGAAGTAACGCTCTATCAGCCCGGCGGACTTCTCCGTCCCGACAATCTCATCGATGGAGAGGCGGCGGAGTCTCACGAAGCCGCTGTCGTTCATGATGCGCTCGAACTGTTCAGCGGCCTCCATGAACTTCCCGGCGGTTTCCTTGTCCAGCTCCTTCGGGATGATATGCCCACGGCACAGCGTGCTGAAATTGCTCTGCATCCGGTTACGCTCCTTTGTCGTCTTGGTCAGGTAGAGGTAGCAGGAGTGTTTCAGGTACAGACGCTCGTTGAAGTGTCGTTCAAATGAACGGCTCAAGAAACTCATGTCGTCTTTCTGTAACTCCGGCTTGTAGCGTTCCTTGATGAACCAGTCCTGCTTATGCACGACGCAGAAGTCCGGCAGTACCTTGATAGCCTTGCACCAGCAGCCGTGTATCGCCTCGTACTCCGCGCCCGTCACGGTATAAAGCTCCGGCAGTTCCACCTCAAAAGCCACCGTGATGTCGGCGTCTTTGGAAATGATGCAGCCATGTTCCACAGCCAGCAGGGGGAACTTGTTTTCCAGTGTTGTCATTTTGGATGTATTTCTCATGTCGTTTCTTCCTTTCGTTGCCGTTTGAATAATCGGGTGATCCGCCGCCGGTTGATAAGGTATCGGGGATGGCTCCTTATAGCTCCTAATTTCATAAGCCCGTGTTCGCCGTACCGGGCGTTCAGCGCGAAGGTCTGCCATACGAGGACGGAAGACGATGCCGCGCCGAAGCCGATACATATCCACTGGTCGATGCCGACCATATAGAGGATGACGAACAGGATGAAGAGTGCCAGCAGGCCTCCGCAGAAGATGAAGAGGTACTGAGCCTTTAGACCCTTGAACTCGACCGGACGACCGATACCCTTGTTTATCGGGTATTCAGCCATACATTGTTTATTAAAGGAAGAATGAGCGCAGGATAGTCGCAGCTACAATTAAAAAAATACATGCGCCGAACCACGAGGCTGCGGTTTTCGAGGTATCCGGGTCGCCGGATGAAAACTTGCCATAGACTTTTACGCCTCCGATAAGACCGACCACCGCGCCGATGGCATAGATAAGTTTCGTGCCGGGGTCAAAATACGAACTCACCATAGAGGTGGCTTCGTTGATGCCTGCGATGCCGTTTCCCTGCGCAAATGCGGAGGCGGTTGCGGCAATCATAAGTGCCGCAGAGATGATGAACTTTTGTCTGATGTTCTTATTCATAAACTGTTCTTTTTGTGCCGTCCAAAGGGTGGATAGTCCTTTTTCGGGCGGTTGATACTTGATTACTTTACTTTGGTTTAGTGGTTGCCCGTTTGTTTCCACGGACTTGGGTGTGTCCGTTGCGGGTTGGCTGTACCTTGTACTGCCGTGCGCATGGTGTGATGCCGTCTTACGTTTTCATTTCCACTCTTTTTTAGCCGTTATACATAGTCCCGGATATTGAACTCGTCAATGTTGTCGGGTACGGTAAATTCCTTTTTCGGCTTCTTCAGCCGGACTTCGATAAGCCCCTTGATACGGATGCTCAGTTCCGTCGAGCCGGACATCAGTTTCTCGTACAGTTCCGTTCCTTCCATATCGGAGAAGACCTTTGCCGCACGTTCCCGTTCTGCCGTTGTCGCTTCCGGGTTCTTGGCTGCCCTGACCGCATCGTCTATCTCGTCAAAACTGCTTCCCGTAGCTCTCGGTGTGTCGGGCGTTCCGTCCTCCGGTTCATCCTCCCCGAACTCCAGTTCCGAAGGCGGGATGCTCGTGAAGGTTTCATCGAGTTTTTCCTCCGGGACTTGTGCCGGGTGGGACACGGTTTCCGTGTTTCCATCGTCAAAAGTAGCCTCTTCCTCCGACAGCTCAATGCCTTTTTTCGAAGTGGCGGCTTCTTGCGTCAGTATGGCAGCGGTTGTCCGGGTTGATGCCATCTTGAAATGGCTCCTGCCGATGATGTCCGATGTTTCTCCGGGAGGTGTTTCCCGTGCCGTTTCCTGCTTCACCTCCGTGCCGCCCAATGACCGCCAAAACCCGGCAATGCCTTTAAGGAAGCGGACGAATCTCGTTTCCATGATGCGGTCGTAGAGCAGCAGGAACAGGAACCACAGGTTGCAGCCGACCGATACGGTCAGGAGAATGTCAGTCATGTTCATAATTCTACTCTGGGGACTGCGTTTAACATACGGTTCAGTTCGTCACGGTGTGTACGGAGAAACTCGCTTACCACGTTCTCAGTGAAGTCGGCCATTGTGACTTCACCATCACCCAGCCAGCGGACAATCATGGCAACCTTGTCATGGGTCTCTTTGCTGATGGACACTTGTTTCCCTTCCCTTGCCTTGAAACCTGATTTTTTCAGGAAGGCACGATAATCATTCTTTTTTCTTCTCATTTCTTTTTCTTTTTGATGATTAAAATACTGCGTCGTAATTCCGGGCGTAAAGGCTCTTTATCGCCTCTTCGCACTGGTTGAAGTGGTGTGTAAGCACATGGTCGATGTAGGCGGACAGCGAAAGCCTGTCATGCCCGATTACACGGGTTATGCGCATGATGCGGTCGTGATACTCCGGGCGCACGTATGCCATCTTCCCCTCGCGTGCCTTTACTTCGGGTTCACGGATGAAAAGCCGTTCATAGTCCTTTTCTCTGCATTTGCCGCCTACCGGCACGGGCGACAGGATTTCCACACTCGCCTGCACTTGGGCAAGCAAACCTCCGCCGTCATGGTGCGGACTTCTGTTTTTCTGATTCTTTTCCTGATTCATATCCATTGTATATTATTTACTCTTTATACTTTTGCATAAACATTCAACATCAAAGTGTGGAATAAGACCGAGTATCCATTAGTCAAAAAGACCGTAGAATATGTTCTGCCCCCACACTTTTACATCAGAAACCGGATAGTTCAATGGGCTTTTGACCCCGCATTCGCAATGGTGGTTCAAGATGTATAGATGTTGTCTCAATAAATTGTTAAGACTATGACCTACGTTGGAATTGATGTCAGTAAGGCTACTTTCGTCGTGGCTTATTCTTCTGCCAAGAACAGTAAGACCAAGACTTTCAAGAACACGACCAAAGGTGTTCATATTCAAATTAAGTCTTCACGTTGTTTCTTGTACAGTTCGTTTATTTTCTCCTTGTGCTGTTCCAGATGTTGGCGCAGCACGGTGTCCACGTAGCCGCCTACCGAGATTTCCCGTCCGGCGATGTCATTCACGATTTTAAGAATCTTGCTGTGTACGTCCCGGCTGATATAGACGCACTGGCGTGTCTTTATCTCGTTGCGGCGGAGGAACAGACCGGAATAGTCGTCCTCTTGCCGTTTGCGGCGGGCGATGTCTTTCTGCACCTTCTCCCTTGACGGGGATGCCGTGGGCGGTGGTTCCGTTTCCGGGACGCTCTCTTCTTCGGGGGCAGGCACGGGCGGCTCCTGTGCGCGGTACAGAGTCCCGTCCTGCTTGCGCCTGCCGATGGAGGCTATCAACAGTTCCTCGTCAATGCCTTCGGTGTTCACTTTCCTGCTGCCCATGCTCATTGAGGTTTGATGATACGGCTGATTTCTTCCGAGAACTCACGGATACCGCTCCCTTTCAGAAGGGACACATCCATCGGGAAGATGGTAGAGCGGAATACGCTCTTGCGCTCTTCCGAGAGGTCACGCCGGAACTTCTTGCTGTCGGGCAGGCGGGTGGACAACACCGACAACCCCATTTCGGCAATCACATCTTCATACAGGTCGTACAGCCCGTTCTTCTCCCTGCCGTCCACCATCGTCCAGAACAGGTACAGCCCTTTTGTTTTCGCCTGCCCCGTCGTCATGAGGTTGTCACGGAACATCACTGCGAATTGCAGGGTGCTTTCCACGACAAAGCGGTCGGCACTCATGGGCGCGAAGATGTAATCCATCTGTGAGAGGGTCTTTACCACACCGTTGCTTTTCAGCGTTCCCGGCATATCGAAGAACACGATGTCCGGTTTCGCATCTTCTTCGGCAAGCATCCTTTCGGCATCGTCAAGGGCGTTGAGGGCGTCGCTTGCAATGACCGGATAGGCGTTCTTTTTTATTTTGCGGAAGTGGTCACACGCGAGTGCCTTGAAATAGAGGCTCTCGTCGATAAGTTTCGTTTCACGTTCACGCAGTCCGTGGATGCTGTGTTGCGGGGCGTCGCAATCTATGACGGCGACATTGTGACCTTGCACGTTGTGGAGGTAGCTGGCGGCAAGAGCCGTGACGGTCGATTTTCCAATACCTCCCTTTTGTGTTGCGAATGCAACGAAGATTTCATTACTCATGGTTCTATTGCTTTTAATGGTTGATAAATTGTTTTCCTGTTCCTGTACGGAAGCGGTGACATACATATCCGCGTCCGTGAATCATTATCCGGGCGGTCCGTCACGTATCCGCTTCAATGGCGAAGCCGGGATTCGGATAACCGGTGAATGACGGCATTGCGTCATGAAGTCATTGAATCCGTGAATCACCACGTCACTGGAAAACCGGGTATCCGACGGTTCGGATATTCGGTTTGGCAAATATCCGCCGAAGCGGTTTGCCGGGTATCTGAAAGTTCCTTTTTCCATATCTTCAAATCGTTCGTTTCTTGAATCATGCTGCAAATAAACAAGGATATTTTTGAATCTGTATCACTTCTCCGGCAAGTGGCAGCACGTTGCGCCGGTTGGCACTGATTGTCCGGGTCAAGCCTCTGTCCGATACCGCGTTAAGGGCGTAACTTTGCACCCGAACGGCAGGGTTCGCCGCAGGTGGCGCAGCCCGGGGTTTGAAAGGCATTCCCCCAATCCGTCCCCGACGGATTTTTATGTTCACCTGAACATAGCAAGGTATGTTTTCAGCCGCTCAAAATATTTTGAGCAGCCACGAAAACGCCTTGCCCTTGCAGGGGGGCGGGCTTACCCTCCGAAGTCGGGAAGCCTCTCAAACCTGCGGTGCTGTGCCTCGAAGCGGCGGCTTATGCCGTCAAACCGCTAAATCCAAAGTAATATGAGTGAAAAAAGAAGAAACAAAGGCGGGAGAAATCCCAAACTCGATCCGGCGGTGTTCCGCTACACCGTCCGTTTCAGCGAGGAGGAACACAACCGTTTCCTCTCCATGTTCGAGAAGTCGGGCGTTTACGCCAAGTCGGTCTTCCTGAAAGCGCACTTCTTCGGGCAGCCGTTCAAAGTGCTGAAAGTGGACAAGACGCTGGTGGATTACTACACCAAACTGTCCGATTTTCATGCGCAGTTCCGCGCGATAGGCACGAACTACAACCAAGTCGTGAAGGAACTGAGGCTGCATTTTTCCGAGAAAAAGGCGATGGCGTTGCTCTACAAGCTGGAGCAACAGACCGTCGAACTCGTGAAACTGAGCCGCCGGATTGTGGAACTTTCAAGAGAGATGCAGGAAAAATGGTCGCAAAAATCAGTGTAGGAAACTCGTTGTACGGCGCACTTGCCTACAACGGGGAAAAGATCAACGAGGCGAAAGGGCGGCTTCTGACAACCAACCGCATCTACAATGACGGTTCGGGGACGGTGGATATCCACCGGGCTATGGAGGACTTTCTCGCTCTGATGCCCGTGCGGTCGAAGGTGAAGAAACCGGTGGTGCATATCTCGCTCAATCCGCATCCCGACGATATTTTGACGGACACAGAACTTCAGGACATCGCACGGGAGTATCTGGAGAAGATGGGGTTCGGCAACCAGCCGTATCTCGTTTTCAAGCATGAGGACATCGACCGCCACCATCTGCATATTGTGACGGTCAGGGTGGACGAGGAAGGCAGGAGCATAGACACCCGGAATAACTTTTACCGGAGCAAGCAGATAACACGCGAACTGGAACGGAAATACGGGCTGCACGACGCGGAACGCAAGAACCGCCGTCTTGATACGCCGCTGCGCAAAGTGGACGCTTCTGCGGGCGACGTGAAGAAGCAGGCGGGGAATCTGATTAGAGAACTGAACCGCAGATACAAGTTTCAGACGATGGGCGAATACCGCGCCCTTCTTTCCTTATATAATATGACGGTGGAGGAAGCGCATGGCAATGTGCGCGGACGTGAGTATCACGGGCTGGTCTATTCCGTCACGGACGATAAGGGTAACAAGGTCGGTAATCCTTTCAAGTCCTCACTGTTCGGGAAGTCCGTCGGCTATGAAGCCGTACAGAAGAAGTTTGCCCGTTCCAAGCAGGAGATTAAGGACAGGAAACTTGCTGACATGACGAAACGCACCGTCTTTTCCGTGCTGGAAGGCACGTATGACAAGGAGAAGTTTGTTGCCACGCTCAAAAGGAAGGGCATCGACACCGTGCTACGCTACACGGAGGAAGGGCGCATCTATGGAGCCACGTTCATCGACCACCGCACGGGCTGCGTGTTAAACGGCTCACGCATGGGCAAGGAACTTTCTGCCAACGCCTTGCAGGAACACTTCACGCTGCCTTATGCCGGACAGCCGCCGATTCCGCTCTCCGTTCCGGTGGAGGAACTGGAGAACAGGCAAGGATATTCCGGAGGGGAATACGAAAGCCATTCCAGCGGCATGAACCTGTTTGCCCCCGAAGGTCCGGCAGTGGACGCTGAAGAGGAAGCCTTCATCCGGGCGATGAAGCGCAAAAAGAAGAAAAAACGCAAGGGCTTGGGTAT
>NZ_QTNB01000033.1:0-11298 GCF_003603395.1 Bacteroides sp. AM44-19
AAAGTGCCGTTCATAATCCTTTGTGAAGGGCACTTTTTGTATATTTGCAGAAAGAAGTTACGAAAAGAGTGTAATTTATTGGAAATGAGCATTGGGTAATCGCTCATAATAGTAATAGGTTACGAATTAGTTAGTTATCTACTGCATTATTCTTCTGTGCGTTGCGTAACCTTCAAAGAACTCTTCGTATGCAAAAGTAACAATAAAACGGGAGATTTAGAAATGAATCTCCTGATTTTTTCTTCTCACACAAGTTTTTCCGTAAAAGCGATTTTATCCGTCAGCACACCATCGCCCAAAAAGATTTTGAACGAACGTGTGCCGACTGCCGCATAAGCGGAGAAAAGGGCTTTGCCTCACGCCTAAACAATAGTTTAGACTGATGAGACAAGGCCCCTTTCTTTTGTGCTTATGCCAAAGAGGTGCTTTTACGGGGTTTTGACGATTTTTCTTTTTTCGTTGTCCTTTTGAGCCGGAAGCGGAAAGCCGTGTATGACCGCACATTCCATAAATGGAACAAGCCGTCACTCACGGCAGACAAACCGGGAAGAATGATTTTATCCATCCGACCAAACACGTTTGGCCAAACAGATAAAAACATACTTCCTTGCCGATGGTTTGCTCGGTTTCACGCTACCGGCTATGTTCTTTTCTGTTGGGGATGTCTTTTTCACGGATTTCTCTTTTGAAGTTTTCCTGTCTAATCTGCCTCCACTTCCGTTTACCTCCATTTTCGCGCCTTTCAGTGAGCCGCATCAGGCAGTCATTTTCGTGCTGGGTGCAAAGGTAACTCCGGGATTGTACGGGAAAGCAAGGTCAAGCCTCCTGTTTTCTGGAAAAATCTCCAGCCTTTCGGGTAGTATTTTTCCGAAAAACCTTGCATTCCCTAATCCCTACCTTTTTAAGCACCCGAAACGAAAACGACCGATGCGACAGAAAGACGCATAAAAAAAATGTCGGATAAACGAGAGGCAGATAAGATAGTTTGAAACTCAACTCCCTCAGCTCTTGAATCCGCATTAAAAAACAAAAAATCAAAAACAAAACGGATATGAGAACGGCAATAGCAACAAAATTCGTGGCATGGGAAGTACCAAGTTTGGAGAACCTGCAAGGCAGCAAGGTGTACGGACTTCGCACCAAACTGAACAATGGTGAGAAATTGAGCCGAGAGGAAAAGGATTGGCTTACACGCAACGTGAACAGCAACACCTATTTCAAGAGCGCAGTACCCTTGCAAGGTTGGATGTTTGACTTTTCCGACATTCTCCGAACCTACATTGTAAAGCAGTATGGACATTGGGCGGAATACAAGGCTACCGACAAGACCGCACTCCGCAGTTTCCTATACGGCAGGATAGACAGCATCGTGGAACTTAACAAATGATACGGCTATGACAGCAACGGTAAATTTCAGACAAATGGCGCAATACATAGGGCTTGCGATATGCACCCTAATCATGCGCACCGCCTTTTGGGTGTCCGGCATCCTTTGGTACATCGTCAGAGAGATAATAAACGGAGTGTTCCGAGTGGCAATAGGGGTAATCGTGGCTATTCTTTCCGTTATCCTGTTCTTCGGCTTCATTCTTTGGTTATTCACCCTTTAATCCCTACCGACATGGCAAAGAGAAGAAGCAAGACAGTGGAGCAACAATGCAGATACTACGAGGTGGGCAACATCTTCGAGTACATGGTGGAAACATACCTCAACGGCAATATGTCCGTGTTCCGTGGACTCTACCACGAACTGAACAAGGACGCACGGAAGGACTTTATAGACTTCCTATTGAGCGAGGTTGAGCCGATTTATTGGAGGGAGATTTTGAAACATACTATTTGACAACTCATAAAAACGACAGCGATATGAAAGGAACAGACCATTTCAAGAGAACGATACAGATGTATTTGGAACAACGTGCGGAGGAAGACACGCTCTTTGCGAAGAACTACCGCAATCCAGCCAAGAACATTGACGATTGCGTAACCTACATTCTGAACTATGTGCAGAAAAGCGGTTGTAACGGCTTCACGGACGGAGAGATATACGGACAAGCAGTACACTACTATGACGAGAACGAGATTGAGGTGGGCAAGCCTATCCAATGCCAAGTGGCGGTGAACCACATTGTGGAACTCACGGCAGAGGAAAAAGCAGAAGCACGTCAGCAGGCAGTCCGCAGATACCAAGACGAGGAACTCCGCAAGTTGCAGAACCGCACCAAGCCGACAAAGGCGAAAACAGAAACCCAAGTTCAACCCTCATTATTTGATTTTGGCTTATGAAACCGAGAAACAAATTTGAAAAAGCAGTTCTTGCCCAAAGCAAGAAACTACGCCCGATAACCCCGATACAGATAAATTGGGCATTCCGTAATTGCGTGGAGCATTATGCACACCGCTTGCCGAAAGGTCGTACCACTTGTATGGATTGCGGTCATAGTTGGGTAATGACGGAGCAGACCGAGCATTGTACGTGTCCCGAATGTGGAGCAAGTTTGAAAGTCTGCCTCACCTATCAGCGCAAGGTAAGACAAAAGCAGTATTTCACAACCCTTACCACAAGCGGAGAATACCAAGTGCTACGAATGTTCTTGCTTGTCGTGGGTATGGAGAAAGGGGTTAATGCCAAGTCCTATGCCCTTGAAATCGGGCAGTATTGGTGGAATGAACAAGGGCGTAAGGCTGTTGTTGCCATTCCACGCACATTGGGATGCTACATCGACACGTTCTCATTCGCTTCTCCTTTTGCTATCCGCAATGACAATGAAGCGTACCGCCATATCTCATATTCCCCGATATATCCAAGATATAAGGTGTTGCCGACGCTCCGCAGAAACGGCTTTAACGGCAATTTCCACGACATTGTACCCACCAAACTAATACCGGCATTATTGTCGGACAGCCGTGCGGAAACGCTGTTGAAGGCAGGGCAATATCCCATGTTGCGCTACTATCTGTACCACTCTTTCAATATTGGAGAGTATTGGGCTTCAATCAAGATATGTATCCGCAACGGCTATACTATTGAGGACGGCTCAATGTGGCGTGACACCATAGACCTCCTGCGTCATTTCGGCAAGGACACAAACAGCCCGAAATACGTTTGCCCTGCCGACCTCAAAGTTGAACACGACAAGTTGGTGGCAAAGCGCAACCTGCAAAGGAAACATGAGCGGACTGAACAGCAACGCAGGAAAGCGATTGAGGACGAGAAACAATATCTGAAAGCTAAGGGCATATTCTTCGGACTTGCCTTTACCGACAGCCTTATTTGCGTCAAAGTCATAGAGAGCGTGGAAGAAATGGCAGAGGAAGGAAGGACGATGCACCATTGTGTGGGCGGTTACCACAAACGAAAAGACTCCCTTATCCTATCCGCCACCATTGACGGAAAACGAATTGAAACGATAGAGGTGTCACTAAAAACTTTTGAGGTGGTGCAGTGTCGTGGCGTATGCAACGAGAACTCCGAATACCACGACCGCATCATCGCCCTTGTGAACAAGAACGCCAACCTTATCCGCCAGCGGATGAAAGCGGCATAATATCGACATCTAACAACTAACATTATGGAAGTAAGATTTGAAAGCATGGTTTTCCTATGGGATGATAAAATCCCCACGATGTTCCTTGAATTTATGAACCTCCTCACTCTTTGTCAGAGTGAGGAGCAATTAAGGGCGAGCGTCAAGGACTTTGCCGAGAAACACGAACTTGACAAGTTCTTCCTTTACGGCTTCGGCTCTCATCATTTCTACCTGCACCAACGCTACACGAGCGACCCCGAAATGGTGATGCAACACAGAGTGCTGTCTGTACATTTCTAATCATCTAAATAACAACGACTATGGCAACAAAATGACAATTAACGGAGTAAGCACCTGCCAATCGGCAGGAACGGAGAACTACGAGAAATTCCAAACGGGTATCGACAGACGCAAACGCACCCTTGTGCAATACGACTACCGCCACACGGACGGGGAACTTTTCTCTTGTGTCAAACCCACATTAGACGAATGTCGAGCCGCACGGGACAAGTGGCTAACGGCAAAGGAAAGGAAGGAGGAGAAGCGATGAACGAAGCAGGCTACCAAACGCTGATAGTCAAATTCAGCGAACCCATTACGGCATTGGACGGCATCTTTGACGATGCCGAAGCGTGGGGAGTTGATACCCTAAAGGGGTGGATAGACAGCTATGAAAGCAGCCGTTTCACTGCCATTGACAGCCATACGGCAGTCATCACGAGCGAGTATAGCATGGAATGTCTGAAAGAGTGGCTGGAAAAATGCACACCCATAACCGAGAAAACAGAATTTTGAACATTGGGGCGGTGTCCGCACCGCCCGAACCATAAACCTAAAAGACAACGGATATGATAGCAAAGACAATTTTAGAGCAGATTGGCGGCAGACGCTTTGCCGCCATGACGGGAAGCAAAGACTTCACAGACATGGGCAACGGCTTGCGCATGAGCCTTGCGAGGAACAAGACCAGTGCCAACCGCCTTGACATCATCTATGACGGAGGGGCAGACCTATACAATATGCGTTTCTACCGCAAGACGTTCAGCAAAAAGACATTCGAGAGCAGGACGAAGGACATTGAAACGCACGAGGGGATATATTGCGATATGCTGGAGGAAATGTTCACGATGGTAACGGGACTTTACACCCGCTTTTGAGGGGTGGGCGGCAAAAGCCGCCTACTTTCTTTCATGAGCATGATGGCGGATAAGAAAGTAGGCAAAGAAACCTTTGTACCAATCTACGATAGTATTCACAAAAACAAGTTTTAATCATGGAAACAATCAGACAGAACGGAAAAACCATCTTGTACAGCAACGACGGCATAAGCATAAAGATGGTTTTCAAGAACCTTACGGGCAGGAATTTTCAAGGTCAGGAATATACAGACTATATCCGGCATATCGCAATCGGCAGCATGGGATTTTCACCCGGTATCATAGAGCATTGCAGGGACGGTGAGGTTGCAGGCAAAGGGACAATCCCGAATGTATGAAAACTGAAACTCCGATGAAGTTGGCGGCTTCATCGGAGTTTCTTTCGTCAGACACTTATTCTTTATGGTACATACAGCAGCGCAAACTCAGCCTTCCTTCGTTTGAGCAGCATGGCGTGGCGTTTCCCCTTATAGTTACAGAAAGCGATATACTCCCGGTAGATGTTCCTGTCACCCGCCTCCAGCTTTCGGATTAGCGTGCTTTTGGGTATCTTCCCACTCCCCAAAAGACGGTACGGACCGACATTGTAGGCGAGCGTGGCAAGCAGAAGCGAATCCTTCCCGAACTGCTGGAACATCGCGCAGAACTTCCGCAGGTCTTTTCGCAGAAGCGCGTCCGCCTGCCGCTTCGTCATGGTGCGTGCCGAATACCTTTCCCCCGGCTGCAACCGATGTCCATATCCTACATACGGGTGATGTTTTTCCGAATGCCAGCCCTCAAAATACTTCGTGCATCGCACCGCCCTCTCAAATGGTGGCAGCCGGTAGATAGCCGCCTGCCCGTCCGTTCCCTCATGGCGTCTGTTCCGTGCGGACACGGAACAGACCGCCAGAAGCGAACAGAGGATAGCCATGAATACACGCATCATCGTGTAAAGGGCTTGAAGTTCCCGATGGGGACAACAGTGATAACCCCGTCATCCTTCACGTTTCGGTTGTTGAAGTCAAATTCCAACTCATAGGAGTTGCCGAAATTGTCCTCCACTACCACGATGAAGTTGTGCGCCTCGTCACCTTGCGCCGTGTAGTACAGCCGGAACTTCTCGTTTTCGAGCAGGTAGCGGTCATTGGGCAGGAAAGTGATGCCGTTGTCCATTTTCAGTGTGCCCTCACCCTCGAACTGGAAATACCGGATGGTATAGAGGGTATTGGCGAAATCGCCCGTTTTCTTCAGCTCACAGCGGATTTCCACCGTCTGCCCCTTTGTGACCTTGTTCGGCACGGGCATGGTTTCCACCGTGAAGGGATAGGATTGCTGGATGTCCATATCGTCGTCGCACGATACGAATGTGAATGACACTGCGGCGAACAGGCAGAGTGCCAACGCCTTGAAGATTGATGTTCTCTTGTTCTTGTTGTTCAGTATGTTCATTATTCTTTGATTTTTAGATTGTTGTTCTTTTGTTGTTTTCTTGATACTTGTTGCAGGTACTCGTTCAAGTCCTTGCAGCCTTGATAGATGCCGGAACGGTCTGTCACCTTTCCTCCGTAGCGTGTCCGCAGGGCTTCCATTGCCCTGCGTCCGGCTTCGTCTCGGTCGAGGTAACAGTCGATGCGCTCGTACCCGTCCAGATGTTTCAAAGCCTTTTCCACGTTGGCGACGGAGTTCAGCACAAGGCAGTCACCCGTTGCCAAACCGAGCGTGACGGCGGACAGGAAGTCCATAAAGCCCTCGAACACGCTGCACACGTCCGCCGGGATGTCCCCCGCCTTGACCAGCGACACGTCCTTTGGTGGTACGCAACCCTTGAAACGGCGGCTTCGGGTTTCATAGCCGCCCGACACGTTCGGAAAGCCGACGGCAAAGTACCGCTTACCACGCACGCCGTAGTTCAGGCGGCAGCAGTGGCGGGATGCAACGGCATAAGGGATGCCTCTTTCCTTCAAATACTCCGTCAGCGGAGAGCGGAGCAGCGGGACGGCTTCCACTCCCTCAAAGGCAGGTTCGGACGGTTCCGGCAGGTACAACGGCTTTTCTGCTGCGGCAAGCGGCATACGGGCGGTTTCCGCTATGAATCTCGCCTGCGCCATGAAATCCCCGCTTCGGGTAAACTCCCCGACAAGCGTGAAGATGTCGCCGCCCTTGCCCAAGCCGAAGTCGTACCAGAGCTGTTTCGCCACGTTCACACGGAAGGAGGGCGTGCGTTCACTGCGGTATGGCGCACGATACCACAGCTCGTTTCCGCTCCTTCGGACAGGCTCATGTCCCAGCCGTGCGAGAAAGTCCGCAATGGGTATCTGCCTCATATTCTCAATGTCCGTCCGTTCCATGCGACGTGTCAGTTGATGATTATCTTGACGCCCGCCCCGAACTGCGTATGGAACTTCCGTGTGTCGCCACCCCACAGCAGGCGCTCCCGGAGGTTGGCGAGCAGGGCGATACGGTCAGCCACGTAAAACTCCACATCGAGCGTCAGCGCACCGCCGTAGATGAAGGCGTCCCGGTCATGGAGCGTGGAGCCGTCATGCAGCACTTTCTCGCCCCAATTCACCGACTCATATCCGGCGAGAGCCGAAGCCCCCGCATAGACGAACACTATTTTACGGGCGTCGGAGAGTATCTTGAAATAATAACCGCCCTCCGCCGTGAACTGCGCCACAGGTATGGCGGTATCCTTGTACGGGTTGTTCTTCAAGAGGTATTCGCCACCGAACACCCACTTGTTACCGTTCTTCGTGTAGGTGGAGAGAGCCGCCCCGAAACTGTAACCGCCATTGTTGCCACTTAAACGCATACCGTCCACAAGGTTAGCTCTCAATTCGATGCCCTGCATCTTCGGCAGGCATCGCTGGGCGTGCGCCTGCCCCGTGAACAGGGCAAGCGACACGATGATTATTGCGATGTACTTTCTCATGGTCAGCGCACTTGAAGTTCGTTGATGGTATTGGCACGTACCAAGTCCTCGTTTTCAATCACGAAAGACTGGTGACGCCCCCCGTTCTTCTCGTTGAGTTCCACCACGAGGCATTTGTCGTCGGGAATGGTGAACTTCGCCATCGTGAATACCGTGCGCTCGCTCTTCTTGCCCGGCACGAGTGTAGCGTAATTCTGCGCACGGAGCGGCAGGATAATCTGCTCCTGCACGGCGGTACGCTTCGCCACCTTCTTGTCCACGATTTTCCATGTGATGTAGTCCACATCGAAAGGCACGTTGCTCTGGTTCTTTATCTCCGTGTGGAAATAGAGTAACCCATTATGCGTGTAGATACCTTTCAGCAGGTACTGGATGCCGAATCGCTTGCAGCCGATGTGCTTCACCTCACGCTTGTTCTGCTTGTGGATGGACTTCATGATAAGGCGCACCAGCATCGGGCTTTCGCTGCCCAGTTCCTTCAGGTAGATTTCCTGCGCGTTGTTCGGGCGGTTCACCTTCTCGCCGTCATGGATGAAGTCGCACATCTCCACGTTGAGAAGCAGCGGTTCGGAGGCGTACTTCACGTTAAAAGTATAGAAACTCCCGTCCTCCGTGATTACCGACATATTGGTTTCGTTCGGGAAGTTACGCACGGTAGCTTTCACGCGGATGACGTTCTCCGCTCCGTCGGCTTTACCCGCAATCAGGTCGGGCGAGCCTAAATCGACGTAGCGCACCTCCGAGGGGAAAATGACGTGGACGGTCTTGTCGTAGGTCACTTCCAATCCGTGCGGGGGAACCATGCGGTCGAAGGTCAGCTTCTTTGTCAGCCCGTGATACAGATCGCCGTCCGCCTCCTTCTGCGGATAGACCTCCTTTGTCAAGGTCGGTTGTTGGCTTTGCCTTCCTCCTCCTTGCGAGGCATAGTCAAGCGAGCTTGTCTCTGCTCTCGCTTCGTTCGTCGGTTCACTTCCGTTGTTCTCTCCAACGGTTACGTTCTCCTGCGCGTTGGCAGTTATGATGCCCATAGCGAGGGCAAACATGATGATTACTTTTTTCATTCTACTTTGGATTTTAGTGGTAAATAAAAATTTGGTTGTTGTTTTTTTAGTCGTTGATTGTTATTGTTTTCAATCTCTGTCCTGATATAGCATGACCTTGTATCCGGATTTCAGATGCACCTTGACGGTACGCATCTTCTTGGCGATATACTGGCTCGTGCCTTGTATCAGCCCCTTGCCCAAGTCGGAGGCGAGCTGCGCCCCTGCGTTGGTGGAGATATTAATGCTGCTGCCCAGCGAGCCGCCCATGTTGGCGGCAACCTCCCTGACGGCGTTCATCTCCATCGAGTTTGGAATGAAGATGCCGGGCTGTCCGTCCGTGTCATACACCGCCAGTTCTACCGGGATAATCGTACCTGCGTACTCCAGCGAAGTAATTTCAATATCGAGTCGTTCGCCCTGAATCTTTGCCGTGCCTACCACCACTGCATTGCGGGGTATGATTTTGTCCGCCACTGCCATCGGCTCCAGCAGCCGTAATCTTACCGCCTGCCCGTCAGTCACACTCTGCGCCCCATAGACACACGCCGATATGGTGTTCCTGTCCGATACAGTCGTGACACCCACCGCCGTATTGAAACTGCGGTTGCGCTCCTGCGAGAAGGAGGCGACAAACTCAGCGTTGCTCATCGGCTGTGAGAGCGAAGATACCACCTGATGCGTTACCTGCCTGACAGGTGCAGCCGTGTTCTTTCCGGCTTTCTGCACGGGGTAAGGCTCTGCCGCCTGTCCGACAGGTGGCTGTGTGCCGTTCTGCCCGCCCATGTACTTCGCCGCCAGTTCATAGGACTTCTCCATGAGTGCCACTTGGTCATCCATAGCGGATGCCTTGCCTTTCTCGGTTTCCAGTTCCGATTCCAGCGAGGCGATACGCTCTAACAGTTCGTCCATTTCCGCGTTGTCGTTCTTCGGCTGCTCATAGAAGTTGCCGAGCGTGGTATTGAGGTCGCGGTAGGCAGCTGCGGAGGATTGGATGGTTTTCGGAGCGGATGATTTTGCTGTTGCATCTTCCGCATTTCCGGGATTAGCAAGGTCGAAGTCCCTGCCGCCGTCCGTTTCCGCCACCTCGCGGTCGAACATATCGCCCAGTTCCTGCATGGCGCGGCTGCGGTTCTCCTGCCGTTCCTCCATTGCTCCCTGTTCGTAGGCTTTCGCCTTGTCGCCGATGATCTGGCGGTTCGCCTTGTCAGCGTCGGGCATTTCGATGTTGTAACCACCCGTTCCCGGTTGCTGCTCCTTGTCGGAAGACGGGGCGAATATCAGCCACATAGCACCGATGAATACCAGCACTATAGCGGGCAGCACTATCATTTTCTGACGTTTCAGCCTTTGGGCTTCGGTCAGCGGCTTGCGATCCTTCTTCGGTTTCCCGTTGTCGGGAGCCGCCTTGTTCTCGTTTTTAGGTTCATTCTTCGTCTGTTCCATATAAATAAGGTATTACATTATGATTGTTGTCCGGCTTTATGGACAGTTCCACCTGTCCGGCATGGTCTGTTACCATCCGGCTGCCGTCATTCCTGCCGATTTCATAGACGGCTTTGCCGAAGGTGTAGAGGGCAAGCACCGCAAAGGCGGCGAGCATCGCCAGCACGATGCGCCTGCGTGTCTTCGGGGGCAAACCGTCCAGATAGCCTTTGAGCCTTGCCACCAGCATTTTCTTTTTGTCGTGGAGCTTCCAGTACGCACGCCAAAATGATTTTTTGATTTTCTTCATGTCCGTTTACCTTTTGATGGTTTGTAAATCCTTGTTCTCGATGATGGTGAATCCCTCGATGGTGAAACCGTTGGGATTGTCGTCCGAACGGGACGAGTTCAAGAGGCGGCACGTAGTCACGAGGCTGCGCTCGGTGACGTTGCTCTGCCGGATGATCTTCTGCGTGGCGTAGGTCACGGCACGGTAGGGATAGCCGTTGAAATCGCACACCACGCTGTCCACCTTCAACACCTGATTGATGTTCCCGGCGATGATGCGGTTGTAGTACCCCTTCTCGGCAAAGTCCGAATAGTAGTTGTACACGCTTTTGTCCGCTAATAGCAGGGCGCGTTTCACGTTATGCTCTATCGCGCTCTTTTCGGGTGAGAGCGTGAAGAACAGCTCGTGGAAACGGCGCACGTGTTCCCTCGCTTCTGCCGGACGGTTCTGCGACAAGTCTTGCGAGAGAGCCAGCATCAGCGACTTGCCGTTGTCCAGCACGTAAATCTTTTCCCGTTGCCGCTCCGCGAAGCGGTAGGAACTCCACACGCTCCATACCGTTATTACGGCACACAACGAGAGGAAGACGATACCGAACAGGCGTATCTGCCTGAACGATGATTCGATGTTTTTAAGTGACTTAAATTCCATTGTTGTTTATTCGTTTTTAATTGTCAGTTGATTATTTCAGCAGCTTCCCGACACGTCCGACCACGTTTCCTGCGGCTGCGCCCGCCACGCTGCCCGCCATACTTCCGGCTCGTCCTGCCGTCTGGTTCACGTTGCGACCGTAGCTTCCCATGCCTCCGGCTTGGATAATCCAGCCTGCTACCGTGGGGATGGTGAAGTAACCAATGATGCCGATTATCATGAAGACGATGTACACCCCGTCGCTCGAATCCAGCGAGAAGTTCGGGTCAGCCTGCATCCGTTCGATGTCGCT
>NZ_QTNB01000033.1:11308-12757 GCF_003603395.1 Bacteroides sp. AM44-19
GTTTATTCGTTTTTAATTGTCAGTTGATTATTTCAGCAGCTTCCCGACACGTCCGACCACGTTTCCTGCGGCTGCGCCCGCCACGCTGCCCGCCATACTTCCGGCTCGTCCTGCCGTCTGGTTCACGTTGCGACCGTAGCTTCCCATGCCTCCGGCTTGGATAATCCAGCCTGCTACCGTGGGGATGGTGAAGTAACCAATGATGCCGATTATCATGAAGACGATGTACACCCCGTCGCTCGAATCCAGCGAGAAGTTCGGGTCAGCCTGCATCCGTTCGATGTCGCTTTGCAGCATCAGCACTTGTATCTTCGCCAGTATGGTGCTGAACATATCCGACACGGGCAGCCACAGATAGACCTGTATGTAGCGGCATATCCACTGTGTAAGCGTGCTTTGGAAGCCGTCCCACACCGATATGGCGAAGGCTATCGGACCGAGTATCGCCAGCACCACGAGGAAGAACGTGCGGATGGTGTCTATCACGAGGGCGGCGGCTTGGAACATCAGTTCCAGTATCTCGCGGAAGAAGTCGCGGATGCCCTTCTTCATGTTGTACATCCCGCGCTCGATGTACATCCCCGCCATCGTCACCATGTCGCCGGGCGACCAGCCCAGTTCTTCCAGTTGTTTGTCAAACTCCTCATTTGACACGAGGTAGGCGGTTTCGGGATTGCGCATCATCGCTTCGTACTCCAGTTTGTCCTTCTGCTCACGGTATCGGTTCATGTCCAGCGTTTCCGCCTCCAGCATCTTTGCCGTACCCTGCACGACGGGCGACATGATGCTGTTTATCGTACCCAGTACCACCGTCGGAAAGAACATGATGCACAGACCGATAGCGAACGGGCGGAGCATAGGGAACACGTCTATCGGTTCGGCTCTCGCCAGCGACTGCCATACCCGGTAGGCCACATAAAAGAGTGCGCCCAGCCCGGCGATGCCTTTCGCCACGCCCGCCATGTCCCCGCATAGCGGCATCATCTGTTCGTAGAGCGAGCGCAGAATTTGGTGAAGGTTGTCGAAATTCATAGGCTACCAATATCTTTCGTTCATGTTCCCGTACAGCCCCATGATGCGGTCAAGGTCGTTTTTCTTCTTCGCACGCAGGTAACTCACGCTAATGTTCTTGTTGGTGTAGTAGCTCACGAGGTTGCGGTAACGCTTCATTTTGGAGTAGCAGCGTTCCACCACGTCCATGCGCTCCTTGTCCGTCATGGAGAGCGTGGTGATATTCACCACATTCTTCAGTTCCGTCAGCACATCGTTGGATTCCTCCAATAACTTGGTGTAGCCAAAGGCGATGGCTCCCAGTTCCTCCACCGTGAAGTTGTCGTCACGCATCATCTTCTGGAAACTGGTCACATAGGTGTCGGTGATGTCACCCACCATCAGAATGGTCTGCTGCACCTTCCGGGCGTCCTTTACCAGATTGTTCACGGATTTGAG
>NZ_QTNB01000034.1:0-11981 GCF_003603395.1 Bacteroides sp. AM44-19
CCCGTGGAGAACCAATAGTTCTTGTATTCTTTGGAATTGAAAGCATTGAACAGACTGAACGGGTTGTAAATATCCGCACAAGCCTTGCTGAAATGATAACCGTCGTACTGCCGCTTCAAATGCAGGCAGGCCTCTTCGTAAGTTTCACCGTTGGCTTCGGCCATCTGCCTGATGTCGGGTTTCAACTGTGTCAGCAGTTCCTGCTCGGTGATGCCGCAGAGGGCACTGAAGTCATCGCGCATACTGATATTTTGCAAATTGTTCAGTTCGCTGAAGATGCTCAGCTGGCTGAACTTGCTGATACCCGTGATAAAAAGGAAACGGAGATATTGACCCAACCCCTTGAGAGGACTGAAGAACTTGCGCATCTCGTTGCGAAGCTGCTGCTGCAAAAGCGTATCGGAATTGCTGTCGAGCAAAGGAGCATCGTACTCGTCAATCAATACCACAACCGGCTTGCCGGTCTTGGCGTAGGCACGCAGGATGATGCCTTGCAGACGGGCAGCAGGACTCTCTTCCCCTTCCATTTTTCCATAAATCTCTTCCCAACGGGATAAGAAGAGATTCAGTTGCTCCTGCAAATCAAAAAGTTCGGTATATTTAGTCAGACTGAAGTCGACGTGCAGCACCGGGTAAACCTCCCATTCCTGCTCCAGACGTTCCATGGCCAGTCCCTCGAAAAGTTCCTTTTTCCCCAGGAAATAGGCCTCCAGCGTAGACACGAGCAGACTCTTGCCAAACCGGCGGGGACGGCTGAAGAAATAGACCTTATCTGTATTCACCAATTCATAAACCAGCTCCGTCTTGTCCACATACACACAATTCCGGTTACGAAGTTCCTCAAAATTCTGTATCCCTATCGAGTAACGTCTGCCAATCAATTCCATAGTTGCTACTGTTTTAAATTACAAGTATGACAAAGATAGCACATATTCCGCAAATAAAGAAAGTACGCCCTTTTTTTTCAGGGCAACCGCACCCCAATACCCGTTTGTGCCCACAGGAACAGGTTAAATGAAAAGTTATCGAGTATCATCAATAAAGCGACACTTTACTCGCAATAAAGTGTTGCTTTACTCGCAATAAAGTGATACTTTATATTCAGCAAAGTGTTCGTACAGCTGTTGTACGCTGATAAAGAAGACGTTGAGTTCGTCCGTCTCAACACGAGGATAGTCATTTCTAACCAAGCTTTTGCCTGCAACTTACAACTAAAACAACCTAAAGAATCAATATAATTAACAATAGAGAATTTTATTCCTGATTTTTCATAATTCTTTAAGGTGTCCTTTCCGTATATTGTAAAAGTAGATTCTAAAGGATAGAGTATTTGCTTTCTTTCCCATTTTTTCACCAAGCAAATCATACTGTCTTTTGACGTATCTTGCTTACAAGATATATATACACCCACGACAAAAACTAACAATAAAACCAATCTTAAATATTTCATCATATATCATTTTCTTAGTCCCTTTAATTCTAATTTCTGGAAACGTAATATATCATCAGAATACTCAGGATTTTTTATATGATTCAAACTAATATATAATCCATCTTCCAATATAAAAGAAAGATTTGAATTATAAATATATGCCGGAAAGAAAGTTTCTCCAAGAATATTCAAATTCTCATCCAATATCATAATAGAAAAATTCTTTCTACCAGAGCGAAGCAACTCAACATAATCACCTGTATAATCATCAATCTCACAAGGAGGATAAACAAATCTATAATAAACATTTCTATACTTATCATATAGAATTTTACCATAAGAAGCATGCTCACACTGTGCTTTCACCATTTTCTGAAAATTTTCTTCATTAGAACGAAAAACAGTCACATTTTCTATATATTTACTTTTAGCTTTCTTTTTTTCTACTGACCTATGTTCAATAGACGTTAAATACAAATCTTCATCAGCATTAAAAGAGTATATGAATTTATTCCCATCATAGCAACAAGAATATTCAGCCCCAAAAGCACCAACCGTTCCAAAGTCTTTACAACTAATCAAAGGAGGAAATCTCATAGGTAGCGCTTTAATAATATTTTCTGCTGTATCAATTACCACTTTAATAGGACTTTCTGCTATAGCTTTATCACCTAACCTTAAGTTTATTGTTTGAGGAATATATAAATTATTACCAATAAAAACCATTTGGGATCTATCGCTCAACATAAAGGGCTTCAACTCTTGGTTATCTCTCGTTTTCTCATAAGTTATTTTACGCCGCACTTTCCCCACAGTATCTACAACAAATATCGTATTAACATACATACTTGGAATAAAAATATGCTGCATATCAGCAATATAATATCCTCCAAAACCGCCAACTACAGAGTTGTCTCCTTCAGTGTTTATACATAATCTTTTAATTAAACACTGCGAATCTATTGAATATATAAGAATCTCATTTTTAGGTAAATTTTGATAACTCAAATAATCTTCCCCATTTTCATTAAAAAGGAAAACTGAAAATTGAGGCATTTTAACTTCGTCTATAACTGGAAAAGCTAAAACTTTATTTGTTTTTTCTAACGAATATCTGCTTGTACTAACTTTACGCGTACAAGATAAGGTTAACACCACCAAACATAAAAACAACAAATATTTAATCATAAGTATATTGTCACAATTAATTTACTAAAACTACACTACTCAATATCTTTATAATGCAGTTAAATATTAGCCTGCATTATTCACACATAAGCGTTAAAAAACTCAAGGATACATCAATCAACAAATTGATTTAGAATCCAAAAACGATACTCTTACAAGATACAAAAACAAGAGCATCAACGCCTTAATTCCTAACGAAGTGATACCCTCTTTAACTAGTTAGTGCCTATATTCCTCATCATCTATTAAAATAGAGGCGTATAAATATTCAACAGATAAAGTTTCACTTTACACGCCTCGCAAATTTACATAAAGCAGGGACAACCTAATCCGTCTCCTAATGGTGTACAAAACCAATAATTACCATCAGCCCATCGGCAATTGAATCCAGTGCCCCATTCACCACCAGCCAATGCTTCCACATTAGCCAATGTCAAATCAGACAATGCCTCCGATTTCTGATTTGCATAAACTCCATATCCCGCAATCGCTGCAAATGCTCAAGCACATTGAATAGGCGTGCTCCACCCGAACATTTATCCACCAGAATACAATCACCCGCCAGCAACGACGGTTCCATCGAGTCCGACGGTATCTTGAAGGAGGTCACCACAAACACCTGCAATACTATCAGTATCACAACAAGCAGGCACAGACAGAATAATACGTTCGTTATTCCATTCAACCATTTTTTCAATTGCAGCCGCTCCTTCATCACCAAACTATTTCATTAACCACATTTTCTCAAATTCATATTCTATCACTTCAAAAAGAGCTAAATTACACATCTACAGAAAAGCCGAAAACGGCATATCCTACAACCACTGCAAATACTATAACAAGCCTTCTTCAACCATATGTTTATTCCATTCCTATCACATAATTATATACTATTTCTCAAGTGAACTACAGTTTTTAGCAGCTATCTTATAACTCGCCCCATTTTCCCTATAATCAAATCTTCAGAGACTACTCCAAAATGACGGGAATCTTCAGAATAATGAATATTATCTCCTAATACAAAATAGCAGTTACATTTAGCAATATATAATGAATCTTTCTCTATGTACCGAAATATCCTATTTTTTTTCATATATTTTTTTTCTATTTCATTCAACATTTTTTCTGAGACTCTCATACCTTTGTAAGGTACTATAGAAAATGGAGTAATCAAAGGAGAATGAGTTTCTTTCAAATAATCCACTATAGAATCTCCAGGTAATGCTACACATCTTTTTATAACAAAGTTACTCTGTAACATAGGATTGTTAAAAACGATTATATCGTCTCTTTTTATTGGTAAGAAATTACCTAACCGATTAAACATTTTATCTTTTGAAAAATCTAAAATCTGATTTATATAACCATTAGGCGTACAATAATAAGCCAAAGTTCCAATCCATGGGACTTCAAACACATTTCTTGGTAAACGTATCCCATTACAGCATTTATATATAACTACATAATTCCCGTTTTGTAATGTCGGGTTCATTGAACTACCAGACACATGAAATATATCTATTACAAACATCTTTAAACAAACATTCACCAGCACAAATAATCCAAAATAAGCCAAACATTTACTCCATCTTCTCAGCTTTGTTTTCAAAAAGTTCAAGAATTGTTTTTTCATATAATTCTGCCAATTTTTCATTAAACATGGGATTCCCTATCAATCTAATATTATCATCTCGATCTATTAATATTGCTTGAAAACGGTCATCATATAATTCATTCTTTTGTATAAACTCTTCCTCCTCATCATAAACCCAAGAACCACTCCAATATTGCGTAACTCTTTTTTCAATGTTATACCCTTCCGCATTAACATAAGCAATGATTGGAATACGAAATCCATACTTTTTCTGTAATACTAATGAAAAATTGTTCCAAAAAGAAAATTTAAGCAAACACGAACTACAATCTATATCTACATTTATAAGAACCTTTGCCCAATGCTTATCTTTATCATTATTATAGAAGAATACTAAAGCATTTTTTTTTGTTATGTCAGGATATATAGCCTTCTTATTCAAATGATTCCTTATAAAATTCTCTGAATAATTTTTCCATTCATGCATATCCTTTACTTCTTTTTTTCCCACACAAGAAGAAACAGATAGAGAAACAGAAAAAAGAAAGCCTACAAAAACAATACTACAGTTCATATCTCAATACTAAATAACCATCCTCTGAAGACTCAAGTGCAAACAAAACTTTGTCATCAGGAGAAACTACAATTTGTAACATATCTTTCCCCAAATCTAAATCACGTATCCATTCGCCACTCCACTTATAACATTTCACAATACTTCCTCTTGTCACTCCAGGAACGCAATCCTTATTCTTTTTCCCATTATACAGAATATAAACACTCTCATCAGAAGCTGTTGCACAAACATAATAGCGCATGGATTCACCAGTATAAGCTCCTTGCATATTACCATTACCTAATTGGGCAACATAAATATCATTAGGTAATTTCTTTTTCTGAAAATTCACACTTACATCATCTCCATGCAAACGGACAAATCCCAAAATATCAGATCCATAATAAGCCATAATCAAATTGTTTGCATTTGGAGAAACAGCACTGCACGATTGATATAAACCTATGTGAGCCCATTCACTTAAACTTTCATTTACTTTATCTTTATCAGGATAATTTTCATAAAAAGATATATCACTCATGTTCTTATCAAAATAAGACAGCATCCCTTTAGGACTTGCACATGCAGCAAAAAGTTTATCATTTGACATATATCGCCACCAGTCCCTAATTGCACTTTCATCCGGTAGTTTCTCTGGATTATAATAAAAAACAGTAGAAATAAAAGGATTATCATTTTCTAATTCCTGTTCTAAAATTCGATACATTAAATGCCGAGACGCATCAGGGATATAAATGCAAGAATCAACCGATGAATATTGAATACCCATCATGTGCAGGACTTCATTAGGTCCTTCACCGCGAAACAAAAACTGATTCAATCTCTTCCCTCCCAACGAAAAGACATCTAAAATCGTATCACCCTTTACATTGCCTAATATAAAATACTTATCTGTTACACACATGTAATAAGGGCAGTTTAAAGCATCATCCGAAAGAAAGATATTTGGAACTAATTTCTGAATATCCCCCTTAGATCTTTGACTCCCACATGATGACAATAATACCAAGTTGATAAAAATAAAATAATATACAGCTTTCATAAACATTATTCGACAAATACAAATTCCATTAAAAAAGATAAAACATTTTTATCCAAATAATGGAATTTGTATCAAATTTTAACGCAACAACATTAATTCCAAACGGTCAATGCACCAGTACTCGATCCACCTCCCGGAGGTGAACATGGATTCATATTTGAGGCATCACAATGAGCCTCGCCTGCTGAGACTCCAACAGATTCAATGTTCTGCAACATCAAATCACTACTTTCTGATGGTGTATTTAAACCAACCATCAGATTAGCAACCGCAGCACAAATAATGGCTGCACCAATCAAAAACTTCTTCTTCATATTAAATTAAACAATAAAACATGGACTTCACTATTTAGCACATGTTTCTTTATTATCTCAACATTTCATTCCAATCCAACTTATATTCTATTATCGGCTCATCCTCATTCACGTCCGTAGCAAGAATCGTCCCTTTTTGCTCATTCACCAATATGCCATAAACATAATGGTCTAACGCATACCTACAGAGAGGTTCGCCGGTCAGACTAAAAACATAGATATACCGTCCTCCATCCGGCAAATAGACACCTTGCTGTACATTTTGCGCAATTTCCTTAAAAGAGCGCCCATGAAACACCGCATAGATGGCATTGTCAGTAACTTGCACATCACTAAATCCCATGATACCCGTAGGTATTCCATAGCCCTGCGACACTTGAAATTCCGGCTCACCATGCGGACCGATGCGTACCACATGCGTACTATCTTTCAAATTAAAGACTTCAAGTACTTCGCCTAGCTGGGTCACTGCCGCCAGCACTCCATTTCGGGGATTATAGTCGATGAAGCTACGCCATGCCTGGGCCAATGCAGGACGGGCATTTTCCAAAGCATCTTCGTTGGCAGTAGGTATAATGCCCGTCCGACGGAGAAGCCTGCCTTTTGCATCTACCCAGCAGAAACGACTGTCGCCCGAATAGTCCGGAATGACGAAAGTGGTATCATCGTATTGTACAAAATCCAATGGCCGGAACATTTCTTCATCCAGCCTCACCGTCTCTTGACGAGACAGTGAGCCGCCGGATGAAATGAAACCATATCTATTGATTTCCGACTTACCAGCATCGAGCATCCACAAAAAATCCCCATTCCATCGAACATTTTCAGCAGAAAGCATCTCTTCGGGAGCCTCGCCCCGCTTGCCGAACGAAGCAAAATAGCGGAAACCCGGATAGTGGAAAACATGGCAAAAGTAGTCCGTGCCATGCAAATCCATTACCACAGCCTTATCACCCTGCACCCGAACGCGGAACGGATAACGGAACAAAGCGGTGTCCAATGGCTGCACCCTCGCTTTCAGCTCGATTGTTTGCGGAAAATCCATGTAGACAACAGAAGTTGCTACTTTTTTCTGCGTACAAGAGGAAAAGGATAGTGCGGATAGGCTAATGAGGCATGCTATAATAAATTTGCACATGAGCTACTCCTTGATTTGTTAAAGGACAAACTATTGAACCACTCCCAAAACATTGGCCGTCACTTCCACTCTCACCAGCAGCCAATGCCTCTATATTTTCCAATAGCAAATCATCCAGCTTTTCCGAATGACTAATTTGAACATAGCTTAAAACCGAAATGGCACTAATTGCCAAAGTTCCTAATAACTTCACCTTGCTTTTCATAGTGTTTTTGTTTTTTGTTACACAAGCAAAGATAAAAGGATTATTTTGGCTTTTGCAAGTCTTTATTCGGAAAACGCCCAAAGTTGGGGCGTGAAAAAAAGTTCACACCCGACACACCAATATGGGTTAACATTTCATCTACTTGGAGATAACAATTTGATACCCATTCCTTTCCGGCAGAAGAAGAATCTGAATGGAATCGTCCGCCTCAAAGAGTTTACCCAATAAGCTTATTGCTTTTCTGCGGCGGCTGCCTAAATTCAAATCACTCAATGGCCAACCGCAAATTTCCACTATTTCATCGTTCGTCAGGAAAAGTTCGGACGACTTGGCAAAACCAAGTAATAACTTCGCGGCTTGTGGCGTACAAGATACTTTTTCACCTTCATAAGTCAGTGTATGGTTGACGGAATCAAATATATACTTCCCGAACCGATAAGTGCTCTTTGTCAACGTATCAGCCGTTTTTCTCTTTCTATACTGTTGACCCCCTACATAAATCGCCAGTCCCAATAGCAGAATGCACAAAATGCAGGATAGTATCTGCAGCACATGGTCTGCCCAATCCACACAGTGCCCAAAATCAGGCAACATATAAGCTGTCAACCTCATTGTGTACATATCGTCCAAATAGTAAGTGCCTAAATCATTCTGTGAAGCAATTATAGTTTCATCTCCAGTAGATAATTCTTGCACAATGCCCTTTCCCATCGGATTAACCTTCAGAAAAAGAGCACACATGGCTCCGCCATACCTATCATTCATCTCAGCTTTCCACTCAAGACAAATCTCTTCCAATGGAAATTTTCCATAATAATTCAACATATCGGCTTTAAACCCTACGACATCCAACGGGAATAGTCCTTGTGCCTCTTTCAATGAATCTATTATCACTTCAAATTCACCATCTTCTGATATCGCTTTCCTTTTGGTATGCTTCTTACCACCATCAGACCCAGATGCATAGAACATCCCCAGCCCATCAAATTCCCGATTCACGACCCGTTCCGCAACCTTCCGCAGAGTTTCTACAGCAACCTCCTTAGCCACGTCTTGTCCCTGGTTGGCATTATCATATAATGCTACTATCACAGACACTGCCACCACTACAATGGCACATATCCATATCATAAGAATCTTCTTATAGCGTTTCATCTACTCCTTCCTTTCTGTTGCTTATTCATTTCTACCCATGCACTCGAAGAGGCATCCGCTTAATAGCGCCAAAGTTAAACAATAATATAAAAGAAAAAAGAAAAAATGAATACAAAAGTTACTTTTATTCACCTATACTCACGATGAAAAAATATTCCTATTAAAAATCCGTTCGGTTATCGATACTGGTAATCAGTATATCCTACACGCCATGAGCCGTCAATTAATTATCTTATAATTCATATTTCACCAAGACAAAATCCGGATTCACCCCTATGGCATACAACGTATTACTCTGTTCTTCAGAAGCTATACGCATTACGGGAATACCCAAATCAACAATCTTCACTAAATTTCCATCATAATCATACAAGAAAACAGTATGAGGGCATTTGCTTGCATCCCTTCCCACTGTAGATTCATCCGTATCATCTTTTCTACGGTCTCGTTGCAATGTAATAATAAAATCCTTACTCATACAGAGTCCCCGGACACCTTTTACCCTGCGGTCAAAAATCACCTCATTGTTCCGAATCTCGTATTCGTCACCATCTGTTCGCCATTCCCACACTAATGAAAATTTATCCTCATCCTGCTGATACAATGCTAAATAAGGGAAATCATAACAAGAATAGACAAATACTCCACGAGATGCATTATATCCTCTCTCCCCCCCCCTAAATATTGTTTCACCTGCGGAATGGGATAATTGCCAACCGAAGAAGCCTGACCATGCAATAGGGTTTCAAAACAATGTTCCGCACCAGCATCCGCAATTCCAATATACACATTCTTTGCATATTCAGCCATGGCAGGACGCGATAACCGTTCGTCTGACAAGCACTTATTTTAGGCTTTGTCAGATGAGAGATTCCATCATTCATTCAAGGATTTTTTCAATGAAATGGGACTTTTTAGTTGATAACAAAATTTTTTATTTTCTATCCCCCAATCAGAGACTTCGGACAGGGCTTTTCGTAATCTTGTTATTACAGTATGTACATTACCCGGTGTTACTGAACCGTCCGGCCACAATAGTTCCATAATTCCATTGACTGACAACCTATAATCTTCCGCATCCAAGAAGGCTTGCAGCAGTCTTGCAAGGGTTGCCGTCAACTTCACCCTATTGTCTACTCTATACAGCACACCGGAATCGGCATTAAAAAACAAATCATCTTCCAACCGATAAACATGCGCCTCACTCCTATCTACTGCAATCATCGGTATTTCTTTCTCCACAAATATCGGAACTGTTTTTTCTACCGTCACCTCTTTGACAAAAAAACGGCGATAGACTTTAGCAATGTATTCTTGCAGAAAAAACAGCAGAAAGCAACAAAGAACAAGAGCGCACAAAAGAATCTTATCCTTAGCAGTAAAAATGTTCAACCAAGAATAATACAAATATCCCGTCACACCAATTTCGCACCTATAGCCCAAATAACAAGACATAAGACTATCCGGTTTTAACATATAAAGTGAATCGTCCGAAAAAGTATAAGTTTCACGTTCATCCCAATCAGCCACAGATATACGTACTACCGTTTTCCCAGAATAATTCATTTCTTCCAGTAAGCGATACCATATCCTATTCAACGAATCAGCTTGCAAAGGGAACATATGCAGTATATAAGAGTGCATCCCTCTCAAATTAGAAGATTGCTCCACATTATGAAAGTACTTTTCATAAGGAACAAAAAAGTCCTTTTTACCATATTCACTTTCCATTTCTACCTTTATCGGCTCCTTCTTAATGTCAATGGAATCATCCGGTAACCTAATATTCCCTGACGAACTGAAATACACGTCAACTTCATTCCTTTTCTGCAACTCCTTCCCTAAAGCTACACGAAAAGCACTGCGTGCCTGCGTTTCCCAGTACTCCATCCGGTTTTGATATACAAACCAACCAGTAATTACTGCTGCAATAATCCCTATAGCAACGTATATCAATAGCATTTGCCGTCTCCCTCTTTTCTCGTCCACGTTGTGTGTGTTCAAATATTAATCCGCCTCAAAGTTAGATATTTTTTTAACAAGAGACACCCATCTTAATCATCTTCTTACCGTTTGCTTAATAAAGGACGGCGTGATACCATTGCGCAGCAGGTAAAATGCTTAAGAAAAACCAAGAACTGATAAGAAACAGTATTTGGATAGAGCGAGCCAACCATAAACATAACTTAATCTATTTCAAAGTATACTGTACCAGTTCCACTTCACCTTTATCAGCCAAAGCATACAAGACATCATCATTATCAGAAACACAAAAATTTGTCAGTGGATAATCAGTTTCAAACTTATTTATCGGTTTTCCATTCCAAGATAACTGATAAATGACATTAGCTTTAAATGCATCCATACCAGCATCTCTAAAATTCTTTCCGGAATACAGCAGATAGATGTAATTATCCGTTGCATATGCCATGGTAAAAGACATTTTATTATCTGCACTCATTGGAGCCGATCGATATTCACCTGTTTCTTCTGTAACATAATTGGGATATCCACCTATCAATTCATAAGTTTTCTCAATTCCATCTTTATTTACAGAAAACAGCATAAAGATAGGAGCACTACACACAGCATACAAGAATTTGTCCAATGACCGATTAGAGCACAAAGTCCCTTGATAAGCCATCCCTCGCAAACGATTTGAAATAGCTTTCTCGCGACTATCTTTATAAGGATATTCAAAAAAGAACTTACTTCCAATAGAATTATCCGTAAGACTCAACATGTTACTTTCATAGAATCCTAATCCAAGATATGCGTCATATTTTGTCGGGGATAGCTTAATACTCGATAAAGTATCTTTAAAAACAACTGGAAAATTCATTTCTCCACGCTTAACCTTATCTAAGTTTATCTCACGCAATTCATGTTTATATGCATCATAAACACCAAGAATAGAATCGGACTTCATATTACAGAAAGCAAAAACTTGCAAGAATTCATTATTTCCTTCACCTTTTTGCCCAAAACGATAAACCCTATCGTTTTCTTTCAAATCAACCAAAAGAAAAAGAGAATCTCCAATATCATCATAAATAAGCAAAGATGAATCTACATATTGGATTAAAAAAGGACGTCCCAAAATTAATTCTCTATCCAAACAAGCCTCTGAAATAAGCTTCTTTGTATTTATAAAAGTACGATCCCAATCTTCTACACTACTATCTGGTTTTTGCACACATGATGCAAAAACACTCAATATGCAGAACAAATATAAAAAGCTGTTTAACCTAATTAATTTCATGTTTCCCTAATTTATTAATAAAGTTTCTTCTTCTAATCCGCTTTAGCTATTTTCCACCCGCCAATCGTCCGCGT
>NZ_QTNB01000035.1:0-11239 GCF_003603395.1 Bacteroides sp. AM44-19
AAGCGAAAACCTACCGCTGTAAAGCGGAAAGGCGTTGTTTGCCGAGCCTACAGGTGACCAACAGGATGGTAAGCTCCGATTTCCGGGCGATCTCCGGCAACCTCGCCGCCATGCAGCGGAGCGTGCTGGAGAAGAAGGACAGGAAACAGGACGGGAAGCGGGTGCGCCGCTCCCTCCGGGAAACGGCTTGACGCCTTCCCCCGGTGCAGAATGCGGCAAAGGCAGGAACTTCCGATGCGGTGTCCCTGCCTTTGCTGCATTTCCCGATGCACACCCCCGTGCGTTTATGTTGGACTTTTCCCCCGTTTGCGCTTTGGGCGCATGTCCACGTAGTTCTCCTCCAGCATACGCAGCAGATCCGACTGGCGGTAGAGCGTCTTGCCCGGCAGCGATATGTACGGGATCAGCCGTTGCGTGCGGTAATCCTGCAACGTTCTCGGCGTGATGTGCAGCAGCCTGCACACGTCCTCGCCCGTGAGATAGACCTCGCCGTTCATCGCCGGGCGGAAGTGCGCCGTCACCGTGTCGATGTACCTCATTCCCTCTTCCAACGCCTCGAAGTACGCCCGTACCTCTTCCGTGTCCCTTGTGATCACTTCCATCTCACTCGTCCTCCGTCATTTCCCGGCTCATGGCTTCCACGAACGCCTCCACGTCCTCCGTCCGGTAGTAAATCTTGTGGTTGATCTGGCTGTACGGCAGCAGCCCCCGGTCACGGTAGGTCTGCAACGTCCGCTTGCTGATGCCCAGTTTCTCACACACGTCCGCCCCGTCCATCCAGTTCATCTTTTCGGGCGGGCGGTAGCGGGCGCAAAGCTCCCTCACGTGCTGCGAGAAGCTGCCGAACCGTTCCTTCATCTCCTCGAAGGTCTTTCTCTCGATGCTTACTATTTCCATTGTCCCAATACGTTTTTATTGTTATACTTCCCTGCAAATATACCGGTCTGTATATGTCCGTGTATCAAAACCGTATCGCTTGTCCTCGTTTTGCTTCACGCTTGTAGCCTTGTCACGTTCCGGGCGGTGAAAAGCAGGGAGAAGCTCTACATATCCGCACGCCCTCCCGCATATTTCCCGCCCTTTCCGCTTGCCGTGTGCCGGACATTTCGCATATTTGTAACCGACCAAACATCATCACTATGGAAGAGGCTGTCTTTATCGCTCAATACACCTTCCTTGCCACTCCTGCGGTCATCGAGGAGGAGAGCCGCATCTTGGGCAAGATCGCACGCCGCCTGCGCTGCGAGTACGTCATCCGTTTCGAGGACGACGGCAAGTTCTATTTCCTGCTGGAGACCCGTTCCGGCTACGAGGAGCATTTCGCCCGGTGCGGCTGGTACGTCGTCAGCCAGACCGACTTCAACAGCCGCCTGACCATCGGCATGGGCTTGTACGAGAGCGGGAACTTGGCGGGCTTCATGTACAGGCTCGATTCCGGCAGCGAGGACGAGGCACGTTTCTGGAACAACATCCTTGTATTCACTTTCTTCAACGGTTTCCGCAAGGCGTTCCTTCCGCTCGACAACCGCTTTCAGGGTTTCTTCCGCTTGGACGGCAGCTTGTGTCTATACCTTTATGACTATTGCCCCGTCCGGCGGAACGACAAGATCACTTTCGAGGGGAAGAAGGTATCGAACGCTGTCTGGCGTTTCAAGAGCGGCGAGCAGACCGACCTTTTCGTCAAGCTCTTCTCCATCGCCGCCAGCCGCATTCGGGCGATTCAGGAGAACAGGCACCGTGCCGTGCTGGTTCCCGTCCCGGCATCCACACGGGAGAAGCACCGCACCCGGTACGAGGCGTTCTGCCGCAAGCTCTCGGCGGAAATGGGGGTTGCCGACGGGTACGGGGCGATAACCGTCGCTTATGACCGGGCGCAATACAAGGGCACGCACGGGAACGGAGACCGCACCGCCAATCTGGAGTTCCACCCCGAACGGTTCAGGGGGAAGTGCGTCTTGCTCGTGGACGACGTGCTTACTACCGGGGCTACTTTCATAGCGCTGCGGCGCAAGCTGATAGCGCATGGGGCAAAGTTCGTCATCGGCATGTTCCTTGCCAAGACCATCGCTTTCGAGGACGAGCGGAAGGCAGAGGAAGGAGGATAGAAACGGATGCGGATAATCCGGAGAAGCGGCGTACATGTTGGTATATCCACATGCGTCCCTCTTTTCAGGTTATCGTGAATGGTCTAACTCGATGTACCAGCCTTCCTTGACGGGCTTGTACAACGTGGTGTCGTTGTACGTCCTGCGGTAGATCTCGTTCAGGTCGCCGTGTTCGGTGATACGGATATTCCGGCGGCTTTCCAATCCGGGATCGTAAACGAAACTCTTGGATGTTCCCGCATCCACGATGCCGTGGGAATAGTACGGCATAACGAGGCTCACATATACCGAATCCGCCGTTTCCCATTCCCTGCGGTCAACAAGGACAAGACCGCATCCAATCTCTGACAACAGGGAGTCAAGCAGAAGTCGGTCAGGCTTTAGCAACCCATATACCGGGAGGTCTTGTTCGTCATTCGTTTCATGGGATGTATCGCTTTGCTCTGTTGAATCAAGTATAATGACCTCTTCCGGAGAAAGCGGCGGGTAGTGGAAACTGCCTTCTGAACTCTCTGACATGATTTCGTACACCTTGCGGAACGCCGCCTCGTGCGTGGTAAAGTGGCGTATCATTGCCTCGTCGCTCGGTGGCATGGGCGGCTCTCCGCAGCTTGCGGCAAACAGGCTTGCTAAAAGCAGGATTATGGCGAATGTTCTCATATTTTTATGTAGATGATGCTTGGCAGCGTTTCGCTTTAAGCGGCAGTGCTGTTTGTTATCTAAATCTTAATGTATTTATTGGCAAAATCAAGGCACTATTTCGTAAACGGTTCGCTCATTGTTCCTGAAAATGGTCTGCTCAATCTGGCTTCCGACCTTTACGATACTGTCTATGTCAGCATGGACTTTCAGGCTAAGGACGGGAGCGTATTTCAGATGCTCGTAATCGACCGGAGTATTGTTATAGGTTGTTTCGACAATAGGATAATTATGTTCCTTTGCGAACTGTTTCAAGGTATCTATGTAGGGAAGCTGCTCTTTACCCATAGCTTCAAAATCTATGTAAAACTTTCCGTTCTCCAGCACAAAGTAGATGCAGTCCACACCATTGGAACAAATACCTATAAAATCATAATCAGTATTTCCTGCCTGCACGTTTCTCAATACATCCGGCAGTTTGTCTATCGTAATCCGGGCAGCAACCGGGATATTGGAGTTTATACCGTCGTTTTGCGTCACTCGTTTATTCCCATGCCCGCAACTCAATAAACTTAAGATAGAAGTAAATATTCCCATAATTTTTAAGAATCTCATAGTTTTATGCTTATTATTAAATAGATAACATGTAATTATATACGTTTTCCGCTGTATATCTTCGCTCAATTACAAATATATATATAAGGGCGAAACTTCGGAGCGTTCGGTCTTCCTTTTTTTCTATGGTATGCTTAAAAGCAGTTTTTGCGGGCGGTTGTTTGGGCGTTCCCCTTCGGGTCGGGCTTTTGTAGGTCTTAAAATTCCATATTCTCCTTTTTATAATTTTTATAGCGAATGTTTAGAACACCTTTCCATTCTTGACTTGGACAGGCGTTTATTAACTGGATATATTTGTCGCCATCATCAATACGTATGACAGATTCCACCAGTTTTAATAAGTCCCATTGCAAATCATAAAAAGAACTCTCGGGAAAAATTTGTACCAATACTTCAGCTTCATCAAATGATATGGGGAGTTGTATTCGCTCTAATAATTCATCATAAGAACGTATAACTTCAACAATGCTATCTGGGTCATTGATGCTTTCATTAGGCATACGACCTAAATCTTTCAACTGTAAAATTTCAGTTCTCATATTATTGTTTTTTTAGAGTTCATGATGTCTGGCAGCTAATCGACCTTTCAAGGGAGGTTAAGCCACTTATTAGTTGCCCAATTTATTTATCTACCCATACCTTTATTTCATTATGGAAATGTTTATGAAACATTTTTATCCACAACTCATCGTTACACTTGTCGGGAATGCAAGCGTGGATACACTCAAACCATTGACTCCACATCCAGTCAAAAACTTCTTCTGTCTCCATCATCCAAAGGAGAAAATCTTTCGGTTCCCAGTCAGAAGACTTCATAATGTCCTTTTGAACAATCTTGCGCATGAACAGAAGCCGTTCTCTGGCTTCTTGAGTAGTTATTTTTCCATCCCAAAAATCGGCTGCCGATTGTGCAAAGTCATCTATCTGTTGCCTTGTTGCCGGAGCAAAATACTTCAGATCAAGCTCTTTAACCATGTCTTGCATGAAACGTATCCGGTGTTTGTGCCATTGGTGGTCTTTGTCATCCTCGATATAATCCAAAATAGATTCTGCTATCACTTTTATCGCTCCAAGTCCATTCGAGTTTTCTTTTATCCAATCTTTTGTCAAAGATAAATCACATTCTAATCCATCACGCCGCTTTATTATTTGATTTAAACATTCCTCAGATTCTACAAAAGTGTTTTTTGCCTTTTCATAGCAAACAGCGCATACCTCATGGGGCAGACAAATAGGATGTTGTTCGCAAACAGGACAAATTTTGTTTTTATTTTCCATATTCGTTTAATAGCAACTAATGGGTTGCAGCTAATTACCGTTTAGGCAATTAAGCTATATGTTACTAACATTCTATTCAATCTTTAGAATTAATAGGTTGGAGATGTCATTAGCACCACCTCTACCTGCATCTACATCCACAAAGACATTTCCACATTTACAAGTAGAATATGTTTCAGGATATGATTGTATGATAGACCTACAATTTGAACATAGATAAAATATATCGTTGCCAGCAGGAATACCATCGTACTGGTCAAGATTTACAATTACTATATTTTTCTTTTTCTTCATTTTTCTTATCTGTTGTAATGTCTGGTAGCGTTCCGCTTATTCAGTCGGTTTGCTGTTTGTTGGCTACTTTACCAATTGAGCAAAGGCAACATTTCTTTAAGTTTTTCTTCATTCCCTTTTTTCAGAAACCTTGGTAAGATAGATAAATGCTTGAGTCTCTTAAGGTGTAATAGGGACGAAATATCATAATTCCGATTCTCGACTGTTACTCCAAAATGCAAATATTCAAGTTCAAGTAAACGAGAAAGCGGCTCCATGCTTTTAACGGGCTTACCAACTCCGCTCATTCCTCCATTAGATAAAAATAATTCCTGCAAACCACTTAATTCGGCTATCGGAGACAAGTCATAAAGATGATTAAGATCGCATATATAAAGAGTCTTCAAATTGGAAAGTCTTTTCAGAAACTCAATATTATCTATTCGGGTTATATAGGCAAGCACAAGAACCTGCAATGTCTTTAATGGAAATAAATCAGGAATATTGTCTTGGCTATTACAGTGAATTTGTAAATATTTCAAATTGGGTAAAGAGGACAAAACATCAATGCGTTCTTCATCAATATATCCCAGTTTTATTGCTTCGATTTCATCATTATTCCTTAGAGCGTTCCAATTACTATAAGATAATTTGGTTCTCTTTAAAGGTGTAGGCAAGGACAAAATTTTAGTACCCTTGGGGACTTGGGATAAATCCCAATGTCCCCATACCTCACCTTCCAATACCCCTAAGTGTGCATTTGGGGGCGAAGGACATTTTTCTTCTGATAGGTAATTATTCCAATCCATATTTTCTTTTTGTTACAAGCAATTTATCCGTGACGTTCACTAATTCTATTTCGTTCGACTACAAATATATATCATAAGGGCAAAACTTCGGAATATTCGGTCTTCCTTTTTTCATAGTATGCTTAAAAGCAGTTCTGCGGGTGGTTGTTTGGGCGTTCCCCTCCGGGTCGGGCTTTCCGTTACAAGTCCTCGCTATGCTGTGGGCTTTCCTCTGCAATCCCTAACGTGGGTGAAAGGGCTTTCACTGTCTTGCGCTTGCACCTTGGCGCACGGGCTGTCCCGTCCCGGCGTCTGTTTCCGACCATTCCGTGAGGCTGCATGGCCGAAGCCGGACATCGGGCGGAAGGACAAACGGAACACATCCGTCCGTGCCGCCACACGGGGCTTCGGCTGTTCGCCGAAACTTCCCGTTCCCCGTCCCGCCCGAAAGAGTTCCCCGGCGTTTGTCCGGCAGCCGAAACCTGACCGTGCTCCCATATACTTCTCCCGCCCGTATCTCCTTGCCTTGGGAAACGGGCGTTCCCGGCTCTCCGGAAGGCTTCTTCTTCCCGCGCACCCGGCAAGTAACTTACCATTGACTGGAATAGACTGACAGGGCATTTTTTCCCTAAGCTGATTGGAAAAACATTGACGAAGGTAGGCGGAGGTGAAAGCAAATCCGCAAAAAATGCCAAATCTCCACCCTGCGGGTAGTATTTACCATTTTTTCAGATGGTTGCAATTCACCTTTTCCGCTATCAATGATGGTCAATGTTCTTCCCAATCAGCCAAGGGAAAAAAATTGGTTGGGGCGACAAGCGATGAAAACAGAGTAATAACGATTAAAATTTGTGAGTTATGGCAACAACGAACAGCACCATCGAAAAGATTGCACCGATGTTCACCGATTTGTTAATCAAGAAAATCGAGTGCTTGAAAACGGATTGGCAAAAGCCGTGGATTGCGAGCCTTGAACAAGGTTTGCCCCGCAACATCAGAGGGACGCTCTATAACGGCGGAAATGTCTTGATGTTATTGTTCTACACCGAGTTCATGAAATTCACTTTGCCCGTGTTCCTCACGTTCAACCAAGCGAAGGAAGAGGATTTAAGTGTTTGCAAGGGCGCACGCTCGTTTCCCGTCTATTATTGGTTTAAGTTCGTGGTACACAAGGAAACGAAAAAGACAATCAAGTACGAGGAATACCGCAAACTGTCCGCAACCGAGCAGGAAAATTACAAGGTCATCCCGCAGATGAAGTATTACAATGTCTTCAACATCGACCAGACCGATTTTGCCGAAAAGCAGCCCGAACGCTACGAGCGTATGAAGAAGGGGGAGCAACCCGAAGACTATTCGGACGGAATGATTTACGAGGCGTTGGACGAGCTTGTCTATCTGCAAAATTGGTATTGCCCCATCAAGGTGCAGTATTCGGACAGTGCCTACTATTCGCCCTCTTCCGACCATATCATTTGCCCGCAGCGTGAGCAGTTCCCGCAGGGAGCGGAATATTACGGCACGCTCCTGCACGAGATGGCGCACAGCACGGGAAGCCCCCAACGGCTGAACCGCACGTTCGGCAGCTTCTTCGGGGATGCGCTCTATGCCCGTGAGGAACTTGTGGCGGAACTTACCGCAGCCCTTTGCGGTGCGTTCTTCGGCTACGCAGCCGTACCGCAGGAGAACAACGCCGCCTATCTGAAACACTGGCTCACCAAGCTAAAGGAAGAACCCGCCTTTTTGGTGGAGATATTGGGGGACGTGAACAAGGCGGCGAAGATGATTGCCGACAAGGTAACCGAACCGATAAACGAACCCGCAGCAGCCTAAGCGGGACGGCAAAGGAACAAGAGTATCAACCAACGGGCGGAGCAGTCCGCCCCACTAAAGACATAAGACGATGAAAACATTATCAGAAAAGGAATTTAACGGGTTAAACATAAAAGCTATGTTTACCGAGAAGGTGGAACAGGCAAAAAAAGAACTGTCTCCACTCATGCAGGAGGTAAGGAAGTACATACCCCAAGCGGAATACGGCTACCACGTGGTAAGCGGTGAATACCCCGCATTTTACAGCGTGCGCATAGAGTTCACGTACAACGGCATCCGTTTCCATGTGTACAGGATAAACAAAGAGAACAAATACAGGATAGCCACCGACATGGAACATTTTGAGTATGTCAACCGCTACGACATCGAAAGGGCGGGCAACCAATACGAAAAGCCGTGCAATATCGGCGTGTTCACCGCCAAGAAAATAAACGATTGGATAAACTACTGCACGCAGATATACAGGCAGGTGGAGCAGGAAAATGCGGAGAACTCGAAAAAGGTAGCCGACTTCTTGAAAAGTATCGAGAACGAACCCGTAAGCTGGGAACGTAGAAACTATGCGAAAGGGACGATAACCCGCAACGGCTTGCGCTTCACTTTCTACATAGAGAAAGGACACCTCTCCTTTGAACTGTCCCTAAGTTATCGGGGAACGGCTGATTACGACACTTTCCGGCTGTTGGCTGATAACCGCTATATCCCGAAAGGAAACTATTAAACAACCACGGGCGGAGCAATCCGCCCGACAATACCCAAGAACATGAAAACGGTACTTGTTTACAAACGGATATACCGCCTAATCCTTTGGGCTTCGGTGGTTTATTTCCTCACCACCACCGCAGGGCGGTTTTTCGCCTTGTCTCTTGTCGTGGCTCTGTTTTACTTCGTGGCACGGCTTGTTCTCGCCCTTGCGTGGCGTCTGTTTGTCGGCTTCGTGTTCATCTTGATAATCATTCTTTTAATACTCTAAAATTTACCGATATGGAAACAAGGACATTGACAGAAAACGGAACACCCGTTAGCAAGGAAAAGACGGTAGCCTTTTCGGGACACCGCACCAACCGTATAGCCAAGTTCACGGCAGACCGTGAGAAACTCTTCAGGGAGGTGGCGTTCGATACATTTGTAGCCATCGAGAGTTATTGCATCAAAAAAGGCTACGACACCTTTTTGTCGGGAATGTGCGAGGGCTTCGACCTTATCGCAGCAGAAGAAGTATTGAACCTCAAAAAGAGATACCCGCATATCCGTCTGAAATGCGTTGTCCCCTTCAAGGGACAAGCCGAACGGTACACCCAAGCCGACAAGCAGCGTTACGACACCATTTTGGCGCAAGCCGATGAAGTGGTAACCTTGCAGGACGGATATACCGAGGGCTGTTTCCTGCGCCGTAACGACTACCTTTTGGAAAACTCCGCTTTTCTGATGGTCTATTACGATACGGTAGCCATAGGCGGCACGTTCTACACCCTCAAACGGGCAGTAGAGCAGAAAAAGAAGTTCGCGAACGTATGCTATAACCGCAGGTAGCCCCGTAAGGGCGGATTTTCCGCCCGCTACTTTCTTTCGTGAGCCGGAGCGGGGAAAGAAAGATAGCAAAGAAACCGATTGCCCGAACGGGACGGTTTATTAAAATCAAAAAGAACAACTATAAACAATCAACTTAAAAATAACAGATTATGAAGACAAAAGCAAATCAATCAGCAGCAGAGAAAAACATCACGATGGTAGCATTGGCAGACATTCAGCCGAGCGGCTTCAACCCACGCAAGCGTTTCGATGAAGCAGCCCTTTACGAACTTGCCGAGAGCATCAAACGGCAGGGCGTGTTGCAGCCCATCACCGTGCGCCCCGTTGACGGGACAGACCGTTACGGGATTGTTTTCGGGGAACGTCGTTACCGTGCGTCCGTCATTGCGGGCAGGGACGAAATTCCCGCAATCGTAACCGAGTTGTCGGACGAGGAAGCCGAGGAAATGGCGATTACCGAGAACTTGCAGCGAAAGGACGTGACACCCGTGGAGGAAGCCGCAGCCTATCAACGGCTTATCGAGAGCGGACGCCATACCGTGCAGACCTTGGCGCAACTCTTCGGAAAGAACGAGAACTACATCCGCACACGGCTGAAATTCACCGCCCTTATCCCCGAAATCGCCGCCCTTTTGGAAGCGGACGAGCTGACCATCAGCGTGGCGGCTGAAATCTGCCGATACGGGGAGGACATTCAGCGTGAGGTGTACGAGAAGCATTTGCAGGACGAGGGAACGTACAACAGTTGGCGGGGACTGAAAGCCGCCGATGTCGCAAGGCGCATCGAACAGAACTTCACCACCGACCTGCAATACTACCGCTTCGACAAGACCGAGTGCGCCACGTGCGCACACAACACCAACAACCTGCTGCTGTTCCGTGATGGCGGGTGCGGGCATTGCGCCAACCGCACGTGCCTTGCCGAAATGAACGCATCCTACCTCATGGAGCGGGCTGTGCAAATCATGCAGACCCAGCCGGGCGTGTCGCTCTGCCGTGACCGCTACTGCACCAACGAGACGGTGGCAGAACGGCTAACCGCTTCGGGCTACGAGGTGGAGACCCTTGACAGGTACACCGCCTTTCCAAACTGCCCGAAAGAACCCAAAGCCGAAAATTTCAACGACCCCGAACGCTACGGGGAAGCCCGCACCCGCTACGAGCAGCAATGGGCGGACTACATGGAGCAGGAGGAGGAAATCACCCGCAGGAGCGAAGCGGGGGAAATCACCATCTATGCCAAAATCGGGCAGAAGGAGATTGACTTCTGCTATGTGGAGAACGTGACCGAAGCGCAGACAGCGGACGGAACGCCCGCACCCGCACCGCTCTCACCCGTGGAGAAATTGGAGAAGCAGGACGAGCGCAACAAGGAAATCGCACTCGAACGCACGGTGGAGGACACCAAGAAACAAATCCTCGAAGCCGACATCACGGGCGGCAAGTTCAGTGCGGACGAAGACACGATGCTCTACTTCTTCCTTCTGTCCTCGCTCCGTAAGGAACACTTCGCAGCCGTGGGGATTGCGGAAGACAAGCAGTATATCACGGACGAAGACAAGATGGGGATTATCGGCAACCTCACCGTGAGGATGAAGACCATCATCCGCAGGGACTTCCTTGTAGCCAATTTCAAGGGAGCATACGGCAACAACACCGTGGCGACCCTCTTGCTTGACTTCGCACGCAGGCACATGCCGGAGGAACTCGCCAACATCGAAAGGGAGTACAACGGGGTGTACGAGAAGCGGCATCAGCGCATCGAGGAAAAGAAAGCCGTCCTCTTGGTGCAGGAACGGGCAAGGGAGCGCAAGGTAACGCAACCCGAGGAACAACCGCAACCCGAAGAAATTGCAGCCTAAGGACAAAGGGCAGGGCGGAGAAATCCGCCCGCTACTTTCTTTCGTGAGCCGTGGCGAAAAAGAAAGATAGCAAAGAAACCGATTTTCAAACTTTCAAATTTTCAAACTTATGCGAACCGTACAGAGAACCTATACACTATTCGGCATTGCGGAACTGGAGGACGAAGCCCGTCAGAGAGCCTATACCGACTGGCTTGCCAAGGGAAACGATTACCCGTATGCTTCCGAGAACTGCGACACGCTCGAAGCCTTCTGCAACCTTTTGTAGCTAACACTTGAAAAGGGACCCGGAACAACATTTAAAAAGTGCCCC
>NZ_QTNB01000036.1:0-9439 GCF_003603395.1 Bacteroides sp. AM44-19
CCTGACTTTTACCTTGAACGGCAATCAGTTGAGCCGTGTGGACGATGCCGTGAGTACCGTTGCATACGGTACAAACACTGCCTTTGTGAACGGTGCAAGCGTCGCAGGGGAGTATGCCTACGATGCCAATGGTAATTTAACAAAAGATTTGAATAAGGGAATTACCGATATTCAATATAATGTATTAAATTTGCCGAGTACGGTATCGTTCAGTGATGGTAGCACGATCACCTATACTTATGGTGCTGACGGCACGAAACTGAGAACAGTCCATAAGATAGGCAGTACAACCACAACGACTGACTACTGCGGTAATGTGATCTATGAAAACGGTACTCAGAAGTTGTTACTCACCGAAGAGGGTTACATCAACCTGACCGGTACCCAGCAGTATCATTACTACTTGAAAGATCATCAGGGTAACAACCGTGTAGTGATCAACCAGTCTGGCACTGTGGAGGAAACTAACCATTACTACCCTTTCGGTGGTGTGTTTGGCACTACAGGCAATACCCAGCCTTACAAGTATAATGGTAAGGAGTTTGACACGAAGAAAGGGCTGAACTGGTATGATTATGGAGCACGTTATTATGATGCAGCATTAGGACGGTTTACAACGGTTGACCCTTCTTCTGAAAACTATTACGCTTTTAATCCTTATAGTTATTGTGTAAATAATCCGATTAAGTATATAGATCCTGATGGGAAAGATTTTATTATTTGGTATAAAGATTCCAATGGAAAGCAGGCTTATTTTTCTTTCAATGGAAAGAATGCAGCTATGGCACCTAATAATAGTTTTGTGAATGCTGTTGTTGAGGCTTATTTTTATAATAGTAAAAATGGTGGAGGAGAATATGCGCAAAAGATAGTTACAAATGCCAAATTGAAAGTTGGAATAGTAGAAAGCGATAAAGATAATAGGTTTGATTCTAGTGGTTTTATCCGTTTTAATCCAAATGCTGGTTTGAAGCTCAATGATGGCAATATTCTATCACCTGCTACAGGATTAGAGCATGAAGCTGCCCATGCATTTAATATGAAAACTAATAAAGTAGATGAATCACCAGATACTAGGTATGGGACAAAAGAAGAAAGAAGTGTTATTCAAGGTGCTGAATTAAAAACGGCAAAAGCTAATGGAGAACTTCCTTTAATGCATAAAGGGAGAATAAAACATAGCGAGGGGCAATGGGTTGTAACAAAATCTGTTACTTCAAATGTAGAATCTTCTTCTGTTGAATCCCAAGAGTTGAGAAATAGAATATTTAAATTTAGAAATAGCTGGACATCAGAATGAAAAGACAAATTTGTTTTCTAATATTAATTTCTTCCTTTTGTATTATCACATTAGGGCAAGAAGTAAAAAAAGTAAAATTGATATATGGTTCTCAAGGAGTATTGTTGCCTGTAAGTGCAAAGTGTACCCCACAAGGCTTTGAGCAGAGTTTTTATGAGAGTCTCAATTTCTTAACTACGTATGATGATATTTTTCTTGCTTGGTTTTCTTTTTATATGGAGCAATTAATTCCGGAAAGGAATATAGAGAAAGATATGGATCCACGTATTATGATTGTTGCATATCGTGATAGCTTACAAAATGATACTTTGTATTTAGGTGAATCTTATGGAATATTGAAAAATAGAGTAATGATGAAAGATGATAGTAATTTACTCAATCTAGTAAAGCGTAAAATAGGGTGGGGGATATCTCCTTTGCCCTCAGATTCGTTACTTTATCCTTCAATGTTGCCTTAATATAAATAGCTACTTGTTGTAGCGGATGTTGTTTATTCTTTGTTTTTGAGTATCAGAATCTTTAAATTGAATAAAATTAAAGGCTTTTTTGCTTATATTTTTTATCTTTGAAGTGAACCCTAAAAGTGTTTTATCTAACTTTTAGGGTTCGTTGTATCTAATCTCTTGGCTTTTCAGTATTCCCGATGCCCGTGGTCTGCTTACGGGCAGTGTTACGGAGCTGTCAGACGGGGGTACCGACCAGCTTTACAGTGTGCTGTATTATGATTCCCGTTCCCGTCTTATCCAGCGGTAAGTTTTGGTGGTAAGGATACGGTACGGAGTATACTGTCTATAACTTTACGGGGTAGCCCACGGAGCGTCGTCATGTTCATACAGTTTCCGGCAAGCCTTCCCGCAGTGAGACTTACACCTATGCTTATGACCTTGTCGGCAGGCTGCTGACCCTGAAGCATTAGGTTGACGGTTTAGGTGAGGTACCGCTTGCTACCTACGTTTATGATAATCTGGGTCGTTTACAGGCACGGTTCTGCCGTGAACAAGCAGTCGTACATTTACAATGTCCGTAGCTGGCTGACGGGCATCAGCGGTACATGCTTCACACAGAACCTGTACTACAACACGGGTGTGGGTACTGCGAAGTGCAACGGCAGCATCAGCAGCATGACCTGGAAGTCCGGGAACGAAAGTACAGTCCGCGGTTACAAATTCACTTATGACGGTCTTGACAGAGTACTGAACGCTACCTATGGCGAGACAGCAAGTATCAGCACGAATGCGAACCGCTTCTCGGAGAACGTTACGGGGTATGACAAGAACGGCAATATCAAGGGATTGCAGCGTTACGGGCAACTCTCTTCAACCTCCTACGGCCTGATAGACAACCTGACTCTCACCCTGAACGGCAATCAGTTGAGCTGTGTGGAGGATGCGGTGAGTACCGCTGCATACGGTACAAACACTGCCTTTGTGAACGGTGCAAGCGTCGCAGGGGAGTATGCCTACGATGCCAATGGTAATTTAACAAAAGATTTGAATAAGGGAATTACCGATATTCAATATAATGTATTAAATTTGCCGAGTACGGTATCGTTCAGTGATGGTAGCACAATCACCTATACTTATGGTGCTGACGGCACGAAACTGAGAACAGTCCATAAGATAGGTAGTACAACCACAACGACTGACTACTGCGGTAATGTGATCTATGAAAACGGTACTCAGAAGTTGTTACTCACCGAAGAGGGTTACATCAACCTGACCGGTACCCAGCAGTATCATTACTATCTGAAGGACCATCAAGGTAACAACCGTGTAGTAATCAACCAGTCAGGTACTGTGGAGGAAACGAACCATTACTACCCTTTCGGTGGTGTGTTTGGCACTGCAGGCAATACCCAGCCTTACAAGTATAACGGTAAGGAGCTTGATACGAAGAAGGGTTTGAACTGGTATGATTATGGGGCGAGACATTATGATGCTGCGTTGGGAAGGTTTACGACGAATGACCCGTTGGCGGAGAAATATTATTCGATGAGTCCGTATACTTATTGTGCCGATAATCCGGTAAAGTTCATAGACCCAAATGGTATGGAATATGCTCCCGGTGATCTGTTTAAGACTAAAAGAGCAGCAGCTAAAGATTGGGGTATGTATTATAATGGTGCATCTATTATATGTAAACGTGAAATGGGCTCTTCTATTTATGAAGTTAAGCAAAAGGGAAAGCTAAAGGGATATTCTTATAGTGCAGCCAATGAAGGAGAGCACAGCGTATCTATAAGCTTACCTCCTAACGGTGAGAGATTTGTAGGATCGATTCATTCGCATGGAGACGCGGACGCAGAGCATATAAATAATAAATTCTCAAAAGCTGATATAAAATATATTGAGAAAACAAAAGAAAATGGTTATTTGGCTACGCCGAGTGGCGATTTGTTAGAATATAATCCTTATAGTAAGAAAACATCAATAGTGACTAGTGATCTTCCTAATGATCCCAAAGATCCTAAACGAAAGAATAATATTAATCCGAAAGATATTCCTGCTGAAAAGGGTAAACAAAGAATGAAAGAATTGCTACAAAAGCCAGATTTAAACATTCCTGTTAGCCAGAGAGAACATATTCATTGGGTATTTTAAAAAGATAGCAATATGTATAGGACTTATTTTTTTGCTTTAATGCTATTTGCGATGTCATGTACAAACAGTACATCGAAGGTCGGAGAAGATCAACAATCATCTCAACAGATTGAGTATGTAATGAATGATAGTCTCTCAACAGATTTTTATACTGATATGAAAAGCTATGTTCCTGCAGAGGGATTTATACCTACAGCGGATATTGCAGTAAAGATAGCGGAATGCGTACTATTGGAAATTTATGGAAAGGAAAGTATAGAGAAAGAAAAACCTTTTTCTGTTAACTTGGTAAATGGAATATGGGTAATAGAAGGGCATATTCCTAATGGAAATGATAGTGCGCTGACTTTCTGTGGACAATCTTATGTGGAAATAAGAAAAAGTAATGGTGAGATTATAAAGCTTTTGCATACTAAATAAAAAATATTACTCTAATATAAGTTGCCTTTTTTCAATGAGATTTATTTAATTACTATCCTAACATCAGATATGCTATATCTTGTATGTTAGGATAGTTTTTTAGGTCTATCAAATGATGTAGGTCATGCAGGACTACATCCGTACTCTCCGGATGCTTAACAGCACGGGCACTTCCTATCTGGATAACATTTCCTATATGTATTATTTGTACGACAGTCTGGGACGGCTGACCCTGCAGGGGGGAATCCTTCTTCCAGTCCTACCGTGCTTGTGCAGAACAACTTGCTCAGTGGCTACGACATCACAAGTACGGTTTATACTTTCTCCAACAAGCCGTCTGGTGTGACACATACACATACTGCCAGCGGAAAGACCACGCGCACGGAAGTATATACCTATACCTACGACCATGCGGACAGAATAAGCAAAGTGCAGCATAGTCTTGGCGGCACTTCAATCACTCTGTACGATGCCACTTATGACAACTTCGGCCGTTTGCTGACCAAGCAGTATCACGGTACGAGCACCAACAAGCTGACTTATGCCTACAACCTGCGCAGCTGGCTGACGGGCATCAGCGGTACATGCTTCACACAGAACCTGTACTACAACACGGGTGTGGGTACTGCGAAGTACAACGGCAGCATCAGCAGCATGACTTGGAAGTCCGGGAACGAAAGTACAGTCCGTGGTTACAAATTCACTTACGACGGTCTTGACAGAGTACTGAACGCTACCTATGGAGAGACAGCAAGTATCAGCACGAATGCGAACCGCTTCTCGGAGAACGTTACGGGTTATGACAAGAACGGTAACATCAAGAGTTTGCAACGTTACGGCCAGACTGGTGCCAGTGCCTACGGCCTGATAGACAACCTGACTTTTACCTTGAACGGCAATCAGTTGAGCCGTGTGGACGATGCCGTGATGGCTTCTGCTTACGGTGGAGGCTTCGAGTTCAAGGACGGCGTGAAGCAGGTCGGAGAGTACACCTACGATGCGAACGGCAATTTAACCAAAGATTTGAACAAGGGAATCACCGATATTCAATATAATTGTTTAAATTTGCCAAGTGCAGTAACGTTCAGCGACGGAAGTACGATTACCTATGTTTATGCAGCCGACGGCACAAAGCTAAGAACGGTTCATAAGATAGGTGGCGCTACCACCACAACGGACTATTGCGGGAATGTGGTCTATGAAAACGGAGCCCAGAAGCTTCTGATTACCGAAGAGGGCTATATTACTTTGAGCGACAACAAGTATTACTATTACTTGAAGGACCATCAGGGGAACAACCGTGTAGTCATAAACCAGAGCGGAGCGGTAGAGGAGACAAACCATTACTATCTGTTTGGAGGAGTATTCGCTTCATCAACAAGCACTCAGCCTTACAAGTACAATAGCAAGGAATATGACACGAAGAAAGGCTTGAACTGGTATGATTACGGGGCACGGCATTATGATGCAGTGTTGGGACGGTTTATGACGGTGGATCCGTTGGCAGAGAAGTATTATTCAGAAAGTTTGTATACTTATTGTTATAGTAATCCTATAAATTGTATAGACCCTAACGGGAAGGATGGTATTTATATTGCCTTCCCTGATTATAAAATATCAACTCCTATTGGTAAAATTGGGAATTTAGGTCATGCTGGAGTATTATTGATTGATAATAAAACAGGAGTGACTAAATATTATGAATATGGCAGATATGACAAAGAGGGTAAAGGAGTTGTCAGAACATTCGCTGTTCCAAATGTAAAAATAGGACAAGATAAAAAGCCTACATTGGAATCATTGAATAAAACTTTATCAATAATATCTGAACAAGCGGGACATGCCGGAAGAATAGAAGGAGCATATATTGAAAGTGATAAGTTTAAAGAAATGAAAAACTATGCAGAATCAAAAATAGCGGAGAATGCTAATTCAAAGAGGAAAGAGTATTCATTAAGGAATAATAATTGTGGAACTTTTGCGGCTGATGTTTTGAAACAAGACCCATCTGTAAAAGATAAGGCACCAGTAATTATAGATCCAAGGCCCAATAGTATAGTTAAAGAGTATCAAGATAATTTTAAGTCACTAAATTATGATCCTAAAAAGAGACAAGTTAAAATTGAATAGATATGGAAAGTCAAAGTATATCATTAGGAGATTTATTTTCAGTTGAATTATTTGTAGGATCAATAACGTTTGTTTTAGGAACGGTTTTGTTCTTCTTATTATTATTATTGAATTTGAGGCTTAATCTTAAAACGACATTATTATATTGTTGCCTGCAATTGATACTTGTTGTCTCTCTTTCTACTATTTTCTTTATATTTTGGCGTTTTAATTTTGATATAATGATAGGGTTTCTATATTTACCAGGTGTATTATCTGAGGTTTTTATTATGCTCTTATTCTATTTTATATTAAAAATAAAAAACAAATAATTGAATAATATTTTTATAACAATTCTATTACAGCGGGTGGAAACATCCGCTGTTTCTTTTTATAGGGTACCCACTATAATAGAAATATTAGCAGTCTAACTTGCCAAGTGGAGTAATGAAGGCCCAATGGCAAAATTTATTCAATGAGCTTTAAAGCAAATGTTAACGCCGCCTATGATAATACTACAATCATTGGTACAGACACTAACCGTTTCCGCGAGAACGCGACAGCTTTCGTCTACAATAACAGCTTCGAGTTCAAGGACAGCATGAAGCAGGCGAACGAGTACACCTACGATGCCAACGGCAATTTAACTAAAGATTTAAACAAGAATATTACCGGTATATCATATAATTGTTTAAATTTGCCAAATACAGTAACGTTCAGTGACGGAAGTACTATCACCTATATTTATGGAGCCGATGGCACAAAGCTGAGAACAGTCCATAAGATAGGTACTACCACCACGACGACGGACTATTGCGGAAACGTGGTCTATGAAAACGGAGTCCAGAAGTTGCTTCTTACCGAAGAGGGTTATGTAACTTTGAGTGACAACAAGTATCACTATTACTTGAAAGACCATCAGGGGAATCACCGGGTAGTAATCAACCAGAGCGGCACGGTAGAGGAAACGAACCATTACTATCCTTTTGGCGGCGTATTTGCAAGTACAAGCAATACTCAGCCTTACAAGTACAATGGCAAGGAGTATGACTCGAAGAAAGGCTTGAACTGGTATGACTACGGGGCAAGGCATTATGATGCAGCGTTGGGAAGGTGCCATACCAATGACAGGTTTGTAGAGAAGTATTATTCGATGTCACCGTATCAGTATGGGGCGAATAATCCGGTGAATAACATAGATGTGAATGGAGATACAATTGTTGTAAATCCGAACCCGAATGGTTTGATAGATAATGTGAAAATGTTCTTTGGATTTGATACTAAGTATCAAAAGGATGTGAAAGTCGATTTGCAGCAACTTAAGAAAGATGATAAAGGAGTCGCTAATATTATCACTGAGTTGGAAGATAGTGAGAATATTCATTATATTACAATGCCTAAGAAAGGGGCTTCTAATTCAACGCTAATTGATAAAGAAAAGGTTGAAATGAAAATCTCACAAGGCAGTATAATCCATTATGATCCCAATAATAGAAGAAGGAGTCGAAATGAAAAAGAAATGAGAACTCCAAGAGTCGGATTGAGTCATGAACTTCAGCATTCGTTTGATGTAGACAAGAAATTTGCCACTTATGAAACAACGGAAAATGGTATAAAACTAATGGAGGTACGCGCTGTTAATACAGAGAATAAGATTAGAAGAAAAACAGGTGATCCTAAAAGAATTGAATATGGTGGAAAGAAAATACCTAAAAAACTATTGGAGTAACATAATTATACCTTTAGTTGTTGTAATTGGAGGAATCGCTTTCTTCTTTCATATAGTGTATAAGCATTCTGAAAAAGCGATGATGGTTTCTGATCTTGATAGAGTACCTATAACTTCTTTAATGTCAGTAAATATAAAATGGCAAGATTCTACTTATTGTACAGTGTTGGAAAGTGTAGAATTATTTTCTATATTGGAGGAAGAAGGTAAAAAGACAATTCCTCAATTGAAACTTCCAAAGAAAGAGTTCATTGAACTTTCGTACAAAGATACTTTAATAGTAGATAGTCTTTCATTTATACAACTGAAAGATTATATAGTTATTCCTCAATATCGTATAGACTCAATTTATGAGAATGAAGGAGTGAAAGGATTACTTTCTGCTTATTTTGATGATGTATGGTTTATTCCATCTTGTGAAGATGGAATATTGACTTTGCCGGAACAACGGTATGTTATTGATATTTTACATAGATGTGGTTATTGCGTAGATATTGATTGTGAATCAGGTTGCATTTATATTGTATCTTCTCCTGATATAGGTTGATTACTTCAAGAAAAATCTCTTTAATTACTATCCTAACATCAGATATGCTATATCTTGTATGTTAGGATAGTTTTTTAGGTCTATCAAATGAAGAATTCTGTGTAGGTCATGCAGGACTACATCCGTACTCTCCGGATGCTTAACAGCACGGGCACTTCCTATGGACTTCCTACGGGCCAGTTCACCAAAGATACTTCCGGCTACGGCAGGGGTTCTCTTACCGGCAGTGCCGTTACGGTTTTTGGCAGTAGCACTAAGATCTATAAGGCTTTCTATTATGACATCAAAGGGCGCATGACGAAAAGTGTGCAGAACAACTTGCTCAGTGGCTACGACATCACAAGTACGGTTTATACTTTCTCCGACAAGCCGTCTGGTGTGACACATACACATACTGCCAGCGGAAAGACCACGCGCACGGAAGTATATACCTATACCTACGACCATGCGGACAGAATAAGCAAAGTGCAGCATAGTCTTGGCGGCACTTCAATCACTCTGTACGATGCCACTTATGACAACTTCGGCCGTTTGCTGACCAAGCAGTATCACGGAACGAGCATCAACAAACTGACATATGCCTACAACCTGCGTAGCTGGCTGACGGGCATCAGCGGTACATGCTTCACACAGAACGTGTACTACAACACGGGTGTGGGTACAGCGAAGTACAATGGCAATATCAGCAGCATGACCTGGAAGTCCGGGAACGAAAGTACAGTCCGCGGTTACAA
>NZ_QTNB01000037.1:0-9037 GCF_003603395.1 Bacteroides sp. AM44-19
GTAAGCGAAAACCTACCGCTGTAAAGCGGAAAGGCGTTGTTTGCCGAGCCTACGCATCACCAACAGCAAGATAGGCAGCGATATGCAGGGGCTTGACAAGAAGTTTATCGGCATCGAGAAGATTTACAAGGAAGTCGCCATGTAATCTTGATTATTGGGAACTGGTCACAATTTGTGACCAGTCCTTACTATTATTCCAACATTGCTAAATCTCCTAAAATATACGATTATGGACTTGCAGATTATCCAAAACAAGATTTTTGAGGTCAGAGGTTGCCGGGTGATGCTCGATTATCATTTGGCAGAACTCTACCAAGTGGAAACACGAGCCTTGAAGCAGGCGGTCAAGCGCAATATCGAGCGTTTTCCGGGTGATTTTATGTTTGTACTCACCCAAGAGGAAGCTAACTTGCTGTTATCCATAGGGGTATCACAAAATGTGATACCCCCTGATTACAACTTCGGCGTTGCTATGCCTATGGCTTTCACCGAGCAGGGCGTAGCCATGCTTTCTTCGGTTCTCCGCTCCAAAGTAGCCATAGAAGTAAACATTTCAATCATGCGGGCTTTTGTCCTCATGCGCCAAATGGCAATCGGTTACGAGGAACTGTCAAGGCGCATCGAGGAACTGGAGGTAAGCACCGATGCGCAGTTCAACGAACTGTACCAAGCCCTTACCCAGCTTCTAAGCCAGTCGAAACAACAGAAAGAACGCTGTCCGGTAGGTTTCGTTACCTATAACCGTGACAAAAACGAATAGGTAACGATTTCGGTAACGAAATTCCGCCTAACAAACTATATACCAATGAAGTACATTCTTCCACCTTGCGGGCAGTCTACCGACTACCCGCATTTTTTTATATCCTTTTCCAACTGGCACATTCCCCGAAACGCCAACCGTGCGTGGCATGGCTGACCGTATTCCGTGAAAAGAGCCGTTGGAAACCCGCACAAGCGTATTGCAAGCAAGCTCACAACACCCTTGCCTTTCCCGCCCGCATGGAGTGTTCCCTAAAAGATGAAAGAGAACAGGCACTTTTCCCCTGTTTCCCTATCTGTAAATCTTCCTCTTACGCAGTCCCCCAGCCGGGAGAGTCGTTTTAATCATTTCAATAGGCAAAGGTAGTTACGTGTTCTTCACGATTTTGCAAGGTCGAGCCGTTCCGGTTTGGCGAAAAAATCTTCCCTGCCTTGCGAGGTATTTTTTGCCCAAAACCTTGCAAACTCTAAACACTACCCTTTTACGCCTATGTGAAACGAAAACGACCGACCCGACCGGAAGACGCATAAAAAAAAAGTCGGATTTACGGGAAACAGGAAAAAAGTTCAGTGAAACTTCAACTCCCTCACCTCTCAAATCCGCATAAAATTAAAAACTTAAAAATTACAGCAATATGGAAGCAAAGGTATTATCGGAAGCAAAAGTTTATGTAGGCACTTACGCCAAGTACAACAACGGTTCATTGTCCGGCGCATGGCTCGACCTTTCGGACTATTCGGACAAGGAAGAATTTTACGAAGCCTGCCGGGAACTTCACAAGGACGAGGAAGATGCGGAATATATGTTTCAGGATTACGAGAATATCCCGGAAGCCCTGATTTCTGAAAGCTGGATTTCTGAAAACTTCTTCGCCCTGCGTGATGCGGTGGAGGATTTGAGCGACACCGAGCAGGAAGCCTTTTTCGTGTGGTGCAACTATAAAAGCCATGATTTGGGCGAGGAAGATGCGGACGACCTTGTACGTGATTTCCGGGATGAATATCAAGGGGAATATGACGATGAAGAAGATTTCGCCTATGAAATTGTAGAGGAATGTTACGACCTGCCGGAGTTCGCAAAGACCTATTTCGATTATGAAAAGTTCGCCCGTGACCTTTTTATGTGCGATTACTGGTTTGATGACGGCTTTGTGTTCCGTGCGGCATAACAACCAATCCGGGCGGGGTATCAAAGCCCTGCCCACTAAAAACGACCAAGTTTATAACCCTAAAAAAATAAGACATCATGCAGTCACTTAACAAAAACGGGGTGAGCATCACCCAAGCACCGGGAGAAGAAAAGTTCGTGAAATGCCGTTTAGGGGCTTTCAGGGGACAGATTTATTATCAATATGACTACCGCCATACCGATATGGAACTTTTCAGCACGGTAGCCAAAACGCTGGACGAGTGCCGCCGCAGGCGTGACGGGTGGATAGCGAAAAAAGAACGGAGTAATAAATAAGTAAATTTTAGGGACATGAAAACGACAGAAGTAAACAAGGAGCTTATCGGCAGGCGTTGCGAGTGCATTTTTACGGGCTTAATGGTAACGGGCGTTATCGAGGACACAGAAGAAAACGAACACACCATAGAGGTAAAAGTCCGTTTCGACCACCCGCACCAGTGGGGCGATGATTTGTATAATGATGTGTGGGCGTGGGGGCGCAAAATAGACGAGTTCGGCACGCTGCACCATTTGCAACTGTTGGAGGATAAACCGGACTTTCAGATAATGACGGTAGTTTTCGGCGAGCCAATCAGCCGGATAGACCGCAGTGTTTTTGAAGATGTTGCAACGTGGGGTGTCTGTTCCCTGCAAGGCTGGGTAAACAGCTATGAAAGTGTCCGGTTTGTAGCCATAGACGACCATACGGCAATCATCACGGGCGAATATAACATGGAGCAGGTAAAGGTGTGGTTAGAGAGATACACGTCCATAAAGAGCCTTAAAACCAGTTGATAGAGAACGGCGGCTGTTTGCCGCCGCCACTTTCTTTCGTGAGTGCCGGAAAATAAAGTGGCAAAGAAACCCGCCCTGTTCCCTAACATGAAAAGTCCACCCGCCGAACTATCAGCGGGTGGACTGCCATAACATACGCATTGCGTATCATTCCCTATTTGGTGTCCCCTGTCTATCGTTGCTTTTCACGTATATATGCAACCGATAAGGAAATAAAATCTATAAATCTTCATGTTGGAAGAATTTTACACCAAGTATGCACACGGTTTCTTCTTCCTCGATGTCATATTTCCATGTCCGCTTAGTGACAAGCATTTCCGTGTCGCAATCGAACCATACCATTACGGGCGCATCATCTTCTTCGTCCGCCCATTTGAAAACCTGATTGGACGGTATTTTCCACAATTCAGCACTGTCACGTTCGGAAATGCAGCCCTTATCCACAATGATGATGTCACCTACCGCCGGAACTATATCCGTTTCCAACGTGGTTTCTATATACCACGAGATACCTTTTATATCCAATTCTATTTTTACCATGTCATTTTATTGTTTAGGGGTTATCGTTTCCGTTTCTTCCTTGCTGTTGTCATTATTGAACGATAGCGAAAGTTGCTGCATCTGCCCGAAGCTGTCGATGATATAAATGTCAATCGTCTGCTGGTCGGTCGATGCCGAGGTATAATAGAGCCTGAACGTATCTTTCTCCAGCGGGTAAAGGTCATTGGGCAGGAACACCGTGCCGTTATCCATTTCCAGCTTCCCTTTGCCGTCCGGCTGGAAATACCTTATCTGATAGGTAGTCGGCTGGTAGTAACCCTCACGCACCAGTCGGCAGCGTATCTCGGCGGTTTCCCCGACTTTCAGCCTTTTGGGTACTGGCAACGTTTCGATGCCGAACGGGTACGCCTGCTGAATATCCAAGTTGTCATTACAGGCAGTGACAAGTACAAGGGCGGCCACGATGCAGCAGCCCATGATGATTTTATACATTACATTCTTCATATACATTATTATATAGCGGTCAGTTGATAATGAATTTCAGTCCCAAAGATACTTGCGTGTGGAACTTCCCGATGTCCGAGCCGAACAACGCCCGTTCCCTTGCGTTCAGTAGCAGAGCCACCTGGTCAGTCAGGTAGGCTTCCAGTTCCAGCGTCAGCGCACCGCCGTAGATGAAGCAGTCCTTATCCAGCAATGTAGAGCCGTCCGGCAAGAGCTTTTCGCTTCGGTTGCTTGTTTCGTACCCGGCGAGAGCCGACAAGCCCAATGAAAGGAAAAAGGTCTTTCGCCTGTCCGATAGGAATTTCAGGTAATAGCCGCCCTCTGCGGTGAACTGTTCGACTGGTATTCTCATATCCTTGTAGTCATACTTCTTGTGCAGGTATTCGCCGCCAATCACCCAGCGGTTTGCGTTCTTGGTGTAAACGCTGTACGCTGCCCCGATGTGGTAGGCAAAATCACTGCCAGCGTTCCAATGCACCCCGTCCGTCATGCCCGCCGTGACCTGCAAGCCTTTCATGCCCGGCAGGTATCTTTGTGCGTGTGCCTGAAACGAGGTCAGGCACAGCGCAAAGAGTATCATTATAAAGATATGTTTCTTCATTCCCTACTTGATTTTTAGTTCGTTAATCACTTCTGCGTTCACGATGTCGGCGTTCTCCACCCGGATAACCTGATGCCGCCCGCCGTTCTTCTCGTAGAGTTCCACGACCAGCAGCTTGTCGTCAGGAATGGTGAACTTCGGCAGGGCGTACACCGTGCGCACGGTCGTTTTCCCGGCAATCTCTATCACCTCGTTGTAGCTGCGTACCGCATCCAGCACCGTTTCCTGAATAGCCGTGCGCTTGGGTACTTTCTTATCGACTATCTTAAACTTGATGAAGTCGGTATCGAAAGGCACGTTGGAACTGTTCTTTGTCTGCGTGTGTACGTAGAGCATCCCGTTATAGGTGTAAATCCCCTTGATTAAGAACTGTATGCCGAAACGCTTGCTACCCAAATGGCGCACTTTCCGGTCATTGTTCTTGTAGATGCTCTGCATTATCAGCTTCACCAGCAGCGGGCTTTCATTACCTAATTCCCGGAAATAGATGTTCATGCGTGTATGCGAGAAATCGGACGTATCTTCATTTTCCAAGAAGTCTTTCATTTCGATATTGAGCATTTCCGGTTCACGGGCGTACTTGGCGTTGAACGAAAAGAAACTGCCGTCCTCGCAGATAACGGAGAAGTTCGTTTCTCCCGGAAAGCCCTCTGTCGTGGCTTTCACCCTGATTACGTTCTCCGCACCGTCCGCCTTGCCCGCTATGATGTGGTTGCTTCCCAAATCGACATAGCGGACGGCGGCGGGGAAGATGATATGCACCGTCTTGGCAAAGGTCACTTCCACGCCGTAGGGCGTAACCATTTGGCGGTACGGGAGTTTCCGGGTAATCCCCCGGTACAAGTCGTTGCCAGCCGCATACTTCACGGTGTCAGCGGTTTGTGCGTTTGCCGCACACACGCCCAGCAAGAGGGCGAACAATCCAAAAATCTGTTTCATTGCTAATTGAAATTTTAACGGTTGATAAAATGGTTATTGTTGTTTGGCATACAGCATGACTTTATAGCCTGCTTTCAGCTTCACTTTCACGGTTCGGAACTTCTTGGCGAGGTAGCCGGACGTTCCTTGCAGCAATCCCCTTGTCACGTCCATAGCCACCTGCTGCCCGGCACTTTGGGCAAAGGAAATGCTTGTACCCAGCCCGCTTCCGATATTCGCCATAGCTTCGTTGAACGCTTCCTGCTCCATAGAGGACGGTACGGAAAGCCCCTTTTGCCCGTCCGTGTCGAACACGGCGAGTTCCACCGGGATGATGTTGCCAGCGTACTCAATCGAGGACACCAGTATGTCGAGCCGTTCGCCCTGCACCTTTGCCGTTCCCGCCACAAGGGTATTCTTCGGCACGACTATGTTTCCCGCCTGCATGGGTTCGAGCAACCGGAGTTTCACCGCCTGCCCGTCCACCAGCGTTTGGTCTTGGTGTATGCAGGCGGCTACCGTGTTCTTTCCCATAGCGTACCCCGTGCCTACCGCCGTGTTGAAGCCGTAGTTTCGTGGCTGGCTGTAAGCCCGGATGAAGTCGGCATCGCTCATGGGCTGCTGCAATCTCGAAACGGTCGTTTCCCGGATAGCCTGCACCGGAATAGCCGGAGTGCCGATACCGCCGCCGTTCTGCCCGGCTGTCGGTATTTGGGCAATCTGTCCCCTTTGTCCGTCCTGCCCGTTCATGTACTTTGCCGCCAGCTCGTAGGACTTTTCCAAGAGTGCCATTTGGTCGTCAGCCGTAGGCGTGGCGTTCTGCTGCTGTTTCAGTCGGTCGGTCAGTTCCGCCACCTGCCGTTTCAATTCCTCTTTTTCCTCGTCCACAGGGGGCGTTTCGTAGAACGTGCTTAACTGGCGGTTGATGTCCCGGTAAGCCGCCCGTGAAGAAGCACCGCCGCCCCTTTGTGGCTTCGGATCTTCTTCCGGCATCAGGTTGATTTCCTCTTGTGGTTCTTCCGTATCATCGTCCAGCGTGAAACCGAAGTCCTGCAAGGACTGTATCTTGTCCTGCTGTTTGCGGCTCATCATTGCCTGCTCGTAAGCCTTTTGCTTGTCGGCTATAATCCCGTCCTCTGCGGGCAGGGGTATGTCGGCATTGAAGCCGCCCACGCTTTCCACATTCACGTCCTCTTTGCCGGAGGGTGCGAATATCAGGTACATGCACCCTGCAAAGGCAAGGAACATCAGCGGGAAGACTATCATTTTCCTGCGCTGCTGCACCTGCTGCGGGGTAAGTTCCCGTTTGGGTTTATCTTCCTTTTTCGGCTTCCCGTCCGCCTGCGGTACGGTCGTGCCGTTCTCATTCTTCTGTACTTCTTCCATATTGCGGTCTGTTTAACGGGTTGATACTTTTGGTTGTGTCATTGCCGTGCAACGGCAGTTGTCTGATGTGTTCTATTTGCAGCCTTTGCCCGTCCCGTTTCCCGATATTGTAGATTGATGAAACGGTGATGTAGATAGACAAGCCGCCGAAAAAGAAGAACATCACGAGGATAACCGCCAGCCTTTTGCCCGGCGTAATCCGTCCGCACATTCGGCGCAGTCGGTCGTCCGCCCAGTCCCGCACCTTTCCGATGTAGTTTCGTTTTCTTTCCATAAGGCTATCTCTTAACGGTTTGCAAATCCTTGTTCTCGGTAATGGTGAACGCTTCGATGATGAAGCCGTGCGGGTTGTTGTCGCTCCGTGTGGCGTTAAGCAGGCGGCACGAGGTGACAAGGCTTCGCACCGTCAGGCTGCTTTCCCGGACAATCAACTGGCGGGCATAGGTGTTCACCTTGTAGGGGTACTGGTCGAAGTCGCACTTCACGCTGTCAATCTCCACCGTCTGCGTGACGTTTCCGGAAATCACCCGGTTGTAGTAGCCCTTTTCCGCCAAGTCCTTGTAATAGTTGAAAGCGGTCTTGTCGGCGAGAAACAACGAGCGTTTGATGTTGCTTTCGATAGCCCCCTTTTCGGGTGATAAGGTGAAGAAAAGTTCGTGGAAACGCCGCACGTGCGACTTGGCTTCCACGGGTCTGTTCTGTGCCATGTCCTGCGAGAGTGCCAGCATCAGGCTTTTGCCGTTGTCGAGGACGTATATCTTCTGCCGTTGCTTTTCGGCGAAGCTGTACGAGTTCCACACGGCGAAGCCCGTCACCAGTGCGCACAGGCAGATGAATACCAGCGCAAAGAGCCGGATTTGCCGGAAACTCGTTTCGATGTTCGTTAATGACTTAAATTCCATATACTAAATATTGATGTTGGTTATTTGAGTAGTTTCCCGGTTACTTTCCCGCTTGCCGCACCGACCGCAGCCCCGGCGATTGAACCAGCCCGTGCCACGTTGCGGTTATAGGCAGACGTACCGCCAGCCGACACTATCCAGCTTGCCACCGTTGGAATGGTGAAGTAGCCCACGATGCCGATAATCATAAAGATTATATACACGGTGCTGCTCCCGTCCGGGATGAAATCCGGGTCTGAAAGCTGCCCGATGTCTTTTTGGAGCATCAGGGTTTGTATGCGTGCCAGCACGCTGCTGAACAAGTCCGACACGGGTAGCCACAGGTAAATGGAGATATAGCGTGAAATCCACCGGGTCAGCGTGCTTTGGAAACCGTCATAGACGGAAATCGCAAACGCCAGCGGACCCAGTATGCTTAACACGATTAGGAAGAACGTGCGCAGCGTGTCTATAATCAGCCCCGCCGCCTGAAAGAGCATTTCCAATAACTCCCTGAACCAGTCCCGGACGGACTTCTTTATATTATAAGCCGTCCTGTCCATGTACATGCCCGTCATAGTCACCATGTCGGAGGGTGACCAGCCCAGTTCTTCCAGTTGTCGGTCAAATTCCTCGTCCGATGCGAGGTAAGCCGTTTCGGGGCTTCGCATCAGGGCTTCATATTCCAGTCGGTCTTTCTGCGCCCGGTACTCGTTCATGTCGAAAGTCTGCGTTTCCATAAGCTGGTTGCACCCTTTCACCACTGGCGACAATACCGTGTTGATAGTCCCCAGCACGAAAGTTGGAAAAAACATGATGCACAGCCCCAGTGCAAAGGGACGCAGGAGCGGGTACACGTCTATGGGTTCGGCATGTGCGAGCGACTGCCACACTTTGGCGGCTACATAGAACAAAGCTCCCAGCCCGGCTATCCCTTTGGCTACCCCCGTCATGTTGCTGCACAAGGGCATCATTTCATCGTACAGCACCCGCAACACTTGGTGCAGGTTGTCAAAATCCACCGCTGCTAATAACATAGGCATACCGATTTATATGTTACCAGTAGCGTTCATCCGCCGAGCCGTAGAGAGCCAGCACCCGGTCGGTGTCGTTCTTCTTCTTCGCCCGCAGGTAGGACACGGATATGTTCTTTCGGGTGTAGTAGTTCACGAGGTTGCGGTAGTTGAGCAGGCTTTTATAGGCGTTGTTGATTACCGCCAGCCTTTCGGCATCCGTCAGCGACATGCCCGTCACGTTCACTACATTCTTCAAGTCCTGCAACACGTCCGCACTTTCGGAGAGCAGCTTTGCGTACCCGGCTGAAATGGCGGTGAGTTCATCCGGCGTGTAGTTCGGGTCTGCCAGCATGTTCTGATAGTTTCGCACGTAGATTTCGGATATTTCCGCCACCAGCTCAATGGACTTCTTCACCTTGATGCCGCCCTTGACAACATCGTGTACCGCTTTGAGCGGTAGGCTAAGCATCCAACGCCCTGCCGTATTACTACGGTGGGTTTTCGGAAG
>NZ_QTNB01000038.1:0-8546 GCF_003603395.1 Bacteroides sp. AM44-19
ATACCCAAGCCCTTGCGTTTTTTCTTCTTTTTGCGCTTCATCGCCCGGATGAAAGCCTCTTCCTCGGCATCTACCGCCGGACCTTCGGGAGTGAGCAAGCCCATACCGCCCGATATATCTTCACTGTCGTAGGCGGTCTGCCCGTGTGCCTTGTCCGCAGCATCCACAGGGATGGATAGCGGTATCGGCGGTTGTCCGGCGTATGGCAGGGTGAAGTGTTCCTGCAAGGCATTCGCCGAAAGCTCCTTACCCATGCGCGAACCGTTCAGCACGCATCCCGTGCGGTGGTCGATGAAGGTAGCCCCATAGATGCGCCCTTCCTCTGTGTAGCGCAGTACGGTGTCGATGCCCTTCTCTTTGAGTTGGGATACAAATTTGTCCTTGTCATAAGTGCCTTGCAGCACGGAAAGGACGGTGCGTTTCGTCATGTCTGCCAGTTTCCTATCCTTGATTTCCGATTTGGAACGGACAAACTTCTTCTGTACGGCTTCATAGCCTGCGGACTTCCCGAAAAGCGAGGATTTGAACGGGTTGCCCACCTTGTTACCCTTGTCGTCCGTGACGGAATAGACCAGCCCGTGATACTCCCGTCCGCGCACGTTGCCCCTCGCTTCCTCCACCGTCATATTATATAAGGAAAGGAGCGCACGGTATTCGCCCATCGTCTGGAAACGGTACTGCCCATTCAGAGCCTTCACGGTGTTGCCTACCTGCTTCTTCACATCACCTGCCGATGCGGCCACCTTGCGCAACGGATTATCCAATCTCTGATTTTTACGTTCTGCCGGATGCAATCCGTACTTCTGTTCCAGTTCCCTGCGGATACGGTCGCTGCGGCGGTAGAGAAAATCCCGGTTGAGCCTTTTCCCGTTCTCGTCCACGTTGACCGTCACGATGTGCAGGTGGTGGCGGTCGATGTCCTCGTGCTTGAATACAAGATAAGGCTGGTTTCCGAAACCGAGTTTTTCCAGATACTCGCGGGCGATATTCTGCAACTCAATATCGGTCAGCACATCCTCCGGGTGCGGGTTGAGAGAGATATGCACCACCGGCTTCTCGATCTTCATCTGCGGTGGCAGGAAGGTGAGAAAACCCTCCATCGCCTTGCCTATGTCCACCGTTCCCGAACCGTCATTGTAGATGCGGTTGGTGGTGAGAAGCCGCCCCTGCGCCTCGTTAATCTTCTCCCCGTTGTAGGCAATCGCGCCGTACAACGAACTTCCTACACTGATTTTTGCGACCATTTTGCCTCCATTTCCCTTGAAAGTTCCACAATCCGGCGGCTCAGTTTCACGAGTTCGACGGTGTGTTGCTCTAATTTGTAGAGCAACGCCATCGCCTTTTTCTCTGAAAAATGCAGCCTCAGTTCCTTCACGACTTGGTTGTAATTCGTACCCACGGCACGGAATTGTGCATGAAAATCCGACAGTTTGGTGTAATAGTCCACCAACGTCTTGTCCACCTTCAGCACCTTGAACGGTTGCCCGAAGAAGTGCGCTTTGAGGAAAACAGACCGTGCATAGACACCCGATTTTCCGAACATGGCGAGGAAACGGTTGTGTTCCTCCTCGTTGAAACGGACGGTGTACCGGTACACCGCCGGATCAAGTTTGGGATTTCTCCCTGATTTGCTTTTCCTTTTCTCTTTCATATTACTTTGGATTTAGCGGATTGACGGCATAAGCCGCCGCTTCGGATTACAGCACCGCAGTTCTGAAAGGCTTCCCGACTTCGGAGGGAAAGCCCGCCCCCTGCAAGGGCAAGTGCTTTTCGTGGCTGCTCAAAATATTTTGAGCGGCTGAAAAGACATCTTGCTATGTTCAGGTGAACATAAAAATCCGTCGGGGACGGATTGGGGATGATTCCTTTCAAACTCCGGGCTGCGCTACCTGCGGCGTACCCTGCCGTTCGGGTGCAAAGTTACGCCCTTAAGGCGATGTCCGACAGAGGCTTGACCCGGACAATCAGTGCCAACCGGCGCAACGTGCTGCCACTTGCCGGAGAAGTGATACAAGTTCCAAAATATCCTTGTTTATTTGCAGTGTGATTCGGATGTGGGACTGAAAATACACTCCTTCCGCCGGATGTTCGGACAGCAATCCGGGCATCAATCCAAACGGTTGAAAACAGGTGTATGTATTCAGATAGTTTTCCAAGCACACGTCCGTGCGGACGGATAAAAGCATGGACGGTTGGACAAACCGATGAATACCCGCAGGCACAGCCGGATTAAGGAGTGAATAAATAAATGAATGGGAGTGCGTGCGTACGTACTAATGACAATACGCTACCGCCACCGGACAGATGTATAACCAAATAAATTATCAAAAAAATGAAAGAAGCAACTTATGTGGCAATCTCCACGCAGAAAGGTGGAGCGGGTAAGACAACCCTGACAGTGCTTGTAGCAAGCTATCTGCACTATGTGAAAGGCTACAACGTAGCCGTGGTGGACTGCGATTTCCCGCAGTACAGTATCCATGACATGCGCAAGCGTGACATGAAAGCCGTCATGGAGGACGGGCATTACAAGGTGCTGGCGTATGAGCAGCTCAAACGACTGAAGAAGAACCCGTACACCATCAGATGCAGCCGTGCGGAAGATGCGGTAAAGACCGCCGAAAATCTGGTGGCAGCGCAGCCCGACCTCGATTTCGTGTTCTTCGACCTGCCGGGAACAATCAACAATGCCGATGTGGTGCAGACCATTTCCCAAATGGACTATATCTTCACGCCCATCATCGCCGACCGTGTGGTGATGGAGAGTTCCATCAAGTTCGCCACTGTCATCAACGAACAGATGATAAGCACGGGCAAGTCCGGCATCAAAGGGATTTACCTCGTGTGGAACATGGTGGACGGACGCGAAAAGACTGAACTTTACAAGGCATACGACAAGGTCTGTGCCGAGTTCGCCCTGCCCATTCTGGAAACACATCTACCGGACAGTAAGCGCTTCCGCAAGGAGACGGCGGCAGAACGCAAGGCGGTATTCCGCTCCACGGCGTTTCCGGCGGACAAAATACTGGTACGCGGCAGCAACCTCGACAAACTCGTCGATGAGATTCTCGGCATCATCAAAAACTGAACGGCATGGCAAAGAAAACAAGAATCGAGGACATCGACAGCGAAGCCGTAATCAACTCATTTCGACTGGACGATACAAGCATTCCGCCGGAAGCGAGAAGCACGGACGGGAACGCTCCTGTCCCACCTCCGAAAGAAGCGATACAAGAAGCCGTTTCTCCACCCGCCTCGCACTCCAAAGAGGAGCCGGAACGCAGGCGCAGGAACAGCAAGCCGGAAAAATTGGATTATGACACAGTATTCATATGCGGTTCCAATATCACGGCAAGGCTCGGCAAGCAGGTCTATATCCGCAAGGAGTACCACGACCGCATACAGAAGATGCTTCATGTAATCGGAGGCAACGAAGTGACTATCGCGGCATTTCTTGACAACGTGCTGACACACCATTTCACGCTGTTCCAAGACGAGATAGCCGAATCGTTCAAACGGCACATGGAATCCTATAATTTATAAACACTCAAAAACAACAAAGAAGTATGAAAAGAACAAATAAGAACCGTCAGGCTGAGTATCTGCAAACAGGAAAGAGTGAAAGAACCGCTGTCCGTGCAGCAAAGTGTGTAACCGACTACGGGCATGAAAATACCGACGTTGACTTCCGCAAGGATAAAGGCAGAGACAAACCGCTCTCGACTTTCCTGCAAGCATCGGAAATCAAAACGCGGCAATGTATATACATCAGCCGAGAAATTCATGAGAAAGTCGCTATCGTTACCAGTCGGATGGGAAACGGTTTGAGCATCGGCAAGTTTGTGGATAACATCCTCCGCGACCATTTCCGACAATACGGGCAGCAGTACATGGAACAGATTGAAAACGCCCAAAAAGTAAGATTATGACAAAGGCGTTTTTAATCGTATCGGTTGCTTGCAACGTGTGGTTTCTGTTTCTGCTGTTCTATGACCGCATCATGGACATGAAGCTCATCCGTTTCTTCAGACATATTGCCGGGCTGTGGCGGTCATTGGACAGTACGGTGGCAGAGCAAGGAAAGGATAAGGAAATACCTCACGCAGACACCTCGGACATCATTGGCAAGAGCCGTTTCAAGATGGCATCGACCCGGACAACCGCTGCCATACCGACGCAAGAAGCCGCCACTTCGGAAAAAGGCATTGAGCTGTCGGAGGAAGAGGCTACTTTTGACGACGGAAACACGGAAACCGTCTCACGCCCGACACAAGTACCGGAGGACAAACTCGATGAAACCTTCACGAGCATCCCGCCCTCGGAACTGGAGTACGGAGAAGATGAACCGGAGGATGAAGAACCAGACAAAAAGCAGGCTTCGGGAAGTAGCTTCGAGGATATTGACATGGCAGTACACACCATACGGAAGGAATCACCATCCGATGAGGAAATGCGACACGCCGGAAAGGTCATGACGGAACTGGACGGGACAGAGCTTTTCACAAGAATAACGGAACGCCTGACCGATGAAGCAATGAGCGAGAGGATTGCAAAGGCGATGGCAGTTTTCGTGGACACGGTGAACATGACCGTGACACAACAAAAGGAAAAGGTGTTCGTGATTCCCGACAACATCGAGGAGTTCGACTTCCGAAACTATGTATAACAACTAAAAAAGAATGGAAATGAAAACGTAAAATGACGACACCCACGCGCACGGCGGTACAAGGTACAGCCAACCCGCAACGGACAGCCCCAAGTCCGTAGAAACAAACGGGCAACCACTAAAACCAAAGTAAAGTAATCAAGTATCAACCGCCCGAAAAAGGACTATCCACCCTTTGGACGGCACAAAAAAGAACAGTTTATGAACAAGAACATCAGACAAAAGTTAATCATCGCTGCGGCACTTATGATTGCCGCAACCGCCTCCGCTTTCGCACAGGGAAACGGTCTGGCTGGCATCAACGAAGCCACCTCTATGGTGAGTTCGTATTTCGACCCCGGCACGAAATTAATCTACGCCATCGGCGCGGTAGTCGGGCTTATCGGTGGCGTGAAAGTGTACGGAAAATTCTCGTCCGGAGACCCGGACACCTCGAAGACCGCCGCCTCGTGGTTCGGGGCTTGTATCTTCTTGATTGTCGCCGCCACTATCCTGCGCTCATTCTTCCTTTAATAAACAATGTATGGCTGAATACCCGATAAACAAGGGTATCGGCCGTCCGGTCGAGTTCAAGGGTTTGAAGGCTCAGTACCTCTTCATCTTCTGCGGAGGTCTGCTGGCTCTCTTCGTCCTGTTCGTCATCCTCTATATGGTCGGCATCGACCAGTGGATATGTATCGGCTTCGGCGCGGCATCGTCTTCCGTCCTCGTATGGCAGACCTTCGCGCTGAACGCCCGGTACGGCGAACACGGGCTGATGAAATTGGGAGCGGCAAGGAGCCATCCCCGATACCTTATCAACCGACGGCGGATCACCCGATTACTCAAACGGCAACGAAAGGAAGAAACGACATGAGAAATACATCCAAAATGACAACACTGGAAAACAAGTTCCCCCTGCTGGCGGTGGAGCATGGCTGCATCATCTCCAAAGACGCCGACATCACGGTGGCTTTTGAGGTGGAACTGCCGGAGCTTTACACCGTGACGGGCGCAGAGTACGAGGCGATACACGGCTGCTGGTGCAAGGCTATCAAGGTGCTGCCGTACTTCTGCGTCGTGCATAAGCAGGATTGGTTCATCAAGGAGAAATATATGCCGGAGTTACAGAAGGACGACATGAGTTTCTTGAGCCGTTCCTTTGAACGCCACTTCAACGAGCGTCCGTACCTGAAACACTCCTGCTATCTCTACTTGACCAAGACGACGAAAGAACGTAACCGTATGCAGAGCAACTTCAGTACGCTGTGCCGGGGACATATCATCCCGAAGGAGCTGGACAAGGAAACCGCCGGGAAGTTCATGGAGGCCGCCGAACAGTTCGAGCGCATCATGAACGACAGCGGCTTTGTGAGGCTGCGCCGCCTCTCCACCGACGAGATTGTCGGGACGGAGAAGTCCGCCGGGCTGATAGAGCGTTACTTCTCGCTCATGCCCGAAGGCGACACGACCTTGCAGGACATCGACCTCTCGGCAAAAGAAATGCGTATCGGTGACAACCGCCTGTGCCTGCACACCCTCTCCGACGCGGAGGATATGCCAGGAAAGGTGGCTACCGACATCCGCTACGAGAAACTCTCCACCGACCGCTCGGACTGTCGCCTCTCCTTCGCCTCCCCCGTGGGGCTGCTGCTTTCCTGCAACCACATCTATAACCAGTATGTGATTATCGACAACAGCGAGGAAAATTTGCAGAAGTTCGAGAAGTCCGCAAGGAATATGCAGTCGCTATCCCGATACAGCCGGAGCAACAGCATCAACCGCGAGTGGATAGACCAGTACCTGAACGAAGCCCATTCCTACGGGCTGACCTCGGTACGGGCGCACTTCAACGTCATGGCGTGGAGCGATGACGCGGAGGAACTGAAGCATATCAAGAACGATGTGGGCAGCCAGCTGGCAAGCATGGAGTGCGTGCCGCACCACAATACCATCGACTGCCCGACGCTCTACTGGGCGGCGATGCCCGGCAACGCGGCGGACTTCCCGGCGGAAGAGAGTTTCCATACATTCATCGAGCAGGCGGTGTGCCTCTTCACGGAGGAAACCAACTACCGCAGTTCGCTCTCGCCCTTCGGCATCAAGATGGTGGACAGGCTTACGGGAAAACCGTTGCACCTCGACATCAGCGACCTGCCGATGAAGCGGGGTATCACGACCAACCGCAACAAGTTCGTGTTGGGTCCTTCGGGCAGCGGCAAATCCTTTTTTATGAACCACCTCGTGAGGCAATACTACGAGCAGGGTACGCACGTGGTGCTGGTGGACACGGGAAACTCCTATCAGGGCTTGTGCGAGATGATCCGGTGCAAGACAAACGGGGCGGACGGCGTGTACTTCACCTACACGGAGGAGAAACCGATTTCGTTCAACCCGTTCTACACCGATGATTACGTGTTCGACGTGGAGAAAAAGGACAGCATCAAGACATTGCTGCTGACGCTCTGGAAGTCGGAGGACGACAAAGTGACGAAGACGGAGAGCGGCGAACTGGGCAGTGCGGTGAACGCCTATATCGAGCGTATCAGGGCTGACCGGAGCATCGTCCCCTCGTTCAACACCTTCTACGAGTATATGCGCGACGACTACCGCCGCGAACTGGCGGAACGTGAGATAAAGGTGGAGAAGTCCGACTTCAACATCGACAATATGCTCACCACCATGCGGCAGTATTACCGGGACGGACGCTACGACTTCCTGCTCAACTCCACGGAGAACATCGACCTGCTCGGCAAGCGGTTCATCGTCTTCGAGATTGACAGTATAAAGGAAAATCGCGAGCTTTTCCCTGTGGTGACCATCATCATCATGGAAGCCTTCATCAACAAGATGCGCCGATTGAAAGGCGTAAGGAAACAGTTGATAGTGGAAGAGGCTTGGAAGGCTCTATCTTCGGCGAACATGGCTGAGTACCTGCGCTATATGTACAAGACCGTGCGCAAGTATTACGGGGAGGCAATCGTGGTGACGCAGGAGGTGGACGACATCATTTCCTCGCCCGTCGTCAAGGAGAGCATCATCAACAACTCCGACTGCAAGATACTCCTTGACCAGCGGAAGTACATGAACAAGTTTGATGCCATACAGTCCCTGTTGGGTCTGACGGAGAAAGAGAAGTCGCAGATACTCTCCATCAACATGGCGAACAACCCGTCAAGGCTCTACAAGGAAGTGTGGATAGGACTGGGCGGCACGCAGTCGGCAGTCTATGCCACCGAAGTTAGTGCTGAAGAGTATCTGGCGTACACCACCGAAGAAACGGAAAAAGTAGAGGTTTACCGTCTGGCGGAACAGTTGGGCGGCGACATTGAAGCCGTCATCCGGCAGCTTGCCGAAAGGCGGAGAAAAAAGGAATAAATAGAAACAGATTCATCAACTAAAAAAGAAAATGCGTATGAGTATATCAAGAACGAAAATGCTGCAAGTCAGCAAGTGTTTAATCGGGCTGGCGGTCATGGTGCTGCAATCCTGCGACATAACGGACAACCGACGCGACCTGCTTTGCGGAAACTGGGAGAGTGTGGAGGGCAAGCCCGACGTGCTTATCTACAAGGAGGGCGAAGCCTATAAGGTGACGGTATTCAAGCGGAGCGGCATCCGCCGCAAGCTGAAGCCGGAAACCTATCTCTTGCAGGAGGAGAACGGCAATCTGTTCATGAACACCGGATTCCGCATCGACGTGTCCTACAACGAGGCGACGGACATCCTGACCTTCTCGCCGAACGGGGACTACGTGCGTGTGAACCCGAAACCGGACCATCCGATAGGCGAGCAATAAATAATGAAATCCACTAAAATCCAAAGTAACATGAGAACAAGAATAACACTTATTATCTGCCTGTGCCTGTTTGCAGTCGGCAGGGCAAGCGCACAGTGGGCG
>NZ_QTNB01000039.1:0-8495 GCF_003603395.1 Bacteroides sp. AM44-19
AACATCTCCTGTAAGGTAATTTCATTTCTATTCATTTCCAATTTATTTATAAAGGGTTTGCCTTACAAGTATATACAATAAAATGAAGCAAAACAGAAGCTTATAATGTATTTCTTCATTTTAGCCAGTCTTTCAGAATGAACTCAAATATATTTCTTATATTTGCGAAAAAAGTCGCATTGAAAAAAGTCGCAATATGAATAATCCATTTAAATTCGGTACGATTGTAGACGGTGAATACTTTACGGATAGAGTAGCGGAACAAGAAAAAGTAAGAGAGATACTTGCAAGTGAGAATCACCTGATACTTATTAGCCCACGACGTTTCGGCAAGACCAGCCTCGTTCAAAAAGTAACGAAAGGATTGTCACGTCCCGTTTTTCAGTTGAACCTGCAGTTGGTAACAGACACTGCTGACTTTGCTGCACGATTATTGCGGATTGTGCTTCAACAATATCCTATGGAACGTCTGAAGCATCTCATCACTCATTTTCGTTTTATTCCCACCATTTCAACCAATCCCATGACGGATGGTATAGAAGTTTCATTTCAGCCGTCAATGGATGGTTTCATTCTGTTGGAGGATGTATTCACACTGATTGATAAATTGGGAATGAAGAATCCACACAAGAAACCGATTGTAGTACTGGACGAATTCCAAGAAATACGTACATTGGACAAGAATCTGGATAAAAAACTGAGGTCTATTCTACAGACTTACAATCATGCCAACTACATTTTCTTAGGTAGTCAGGAATCGATGATGCAGGAAATCTTTGAGAAAAAGAAATCTCCTTTCTATCATTTTGGATATTTGATGAAGTTGGGTAAGATTCCTCAAGATGACTTCTATGAGTTCCTCAAGAATGGCTTTCTTCTCTTAGGTAAAGATATGGATGCTGAAACGATAGGCCGCAGCATTCTGTCGTTCACCAATTGTCATCCCTATTACACCCAGCAACTGGCTTACCAGACATGGAATAACTGGAAACAAAACGGTTATAGTGATGCTTTGGTGGAAACTGCCATTACGGAGTTGACTCATGTACACGATATGGATTATGAACGTTTATGGAGCACTTTCAATAAAACAGATAAAAAAGTCTTGATAGGCTTAACTATGCAGATGGGGACTCCGTCCAGTCTTCCTTTTCTACAAGGTGTCGGTATTGATTCTCCAAGTACTGCCTTCAGTAGTTTGAAGCGACTTGGACAACAAGGATATGTGATACGTAATGAGGGGTATGAACTGGATGACCCTTTCTTCAGAAGGTGGATTGAAGTAAAGAGAGAAGGGTGATAGAAAGAGGAAATCCTTGTTGGGTTTCGTATCATTTCAGCATATTGAGTTTTATGCTTATCATGTCTTTATATGATATTTGCATCTCCTCCGGTAGAAAAGAGAGACTGATGAACTCCATCCATTTGGTTTCTACTTTCAAGAGTTTCTTGAAGAGGTTTTCTATTACTTTTTCGTCCAATCCCGACGCCCGCATGGACATGACAAAGTCAGCCTTCTTTAATTTACGTTTTTTGCCGTTTAGTGTAAGTGCAAGTTCTTCGGTGTCTTCAGGCATCACCAATGCGGTAGACAGCATGTCATATGCTGGTGTGAGCGTATATACCTCTTGTTGGGGACTATAAAGCGAGAAGTTCTTCAAATGCATGTCGGCATTACCGGTTATCCATGAAAAGACGACTTGCTCCCAGAAATTCACCAGGTCCAATTTGGGAGCGGATGAATATCTCAGCACTAACTTCGCAATCTGTTCATAAGAACCTTTGTATTTTTGTTCAGTGAGTTTTTCAGAAAGTTGGCACATGTCTTCCATAGCCAATTTCCCTCCTTCATTCGTGCGGTCTATGCGCCGGGTGATATAGCATAATTCACCATCCTCAAAGCGGATGAGGCTATGCGGCACAACTCGTATCTTGGCTATCTCCGCAAGATGCATTGTCAGATCCTCTAATTCGGGAAGATTGCCGAACCGTTCGGTTTGCGGCTTCAAAATATAGCGCCCCCATAAGCCTACAATCGTAAATCGTCCAGGCTCGTTTTTACTTCCTTTGTTGATATCCAATGATAATTTGGCCTGCACTCCGGTCAGTGTGGTCTGACTGCGAATTACCTGCCTTGCCAAATCGTTGAGATTATTGTGCGTATAAGGCAATATAGGCGCCTCTAGTGTCCCGAATATCTTTTTTGAGCAAGCCTTGTGGAAATCCCTCTCATTTCCATTCAGTTCTTTGTAGCAATACAGACATTTTGCCATTTTTAATCCTCCTCATTTATAGGTTCGATACCCACTGCACCGATACAGTCTTTACAGCACGCCAGCAACAGTGACATTCGGTCACGTGCATCTATTTTCCAGTTCTTTTCCGCAATGTCAAGCAGCCATCCTTCGGGTATCAGCCCGTCGAAAAAAGGAAACAGCACTTTGTCGTGATAGGCTTTCTCTGTCAAGGGTAATGTGAGACTGACAGCTTCTGCAACATCCGACTGCAGGAATTCCGTATCGTACTGGAAGGTATAGCCATCCTCATCCTCTGTGAGGATACCGGCTTTTATTCCTCGGAGATTTATCAATGCCTGCTTCATCATTCGTCAGTTTTAGTTATAGGTACTGCGCCAACTTCGCTGCCAAACAAAGACAGTAGCTGGTTTACCTTGTCCAACCGCAGCGTCTGTTTGCCTTGTTCCAATTCACGGACAAAGCGCAAGCCTACTCCTGACTTTTCCGAAAGTTCCACTTGGGTCAGATTGTACTGCTTACGCATCGCTTTTACATATTTGGATAATGTTGTTTGTTCCGTATATTCCATTTTTATACCCTTTGGGGTACAAAGATAGAATATATTTTCATTATTACACCCATAAGGGTATAAAAAGATTAAAGGAGAAAGAGATTATATCTTTTCGGGTATAAATTAACTAGAATAAGTTTATGAATCTATCCATTTCCTGTCTACCTATTTCAGGCTTTACTCTTAAAGCCTGCCAGTCCTTCGCTGCTTCAACGGCCTCTGTGATAACTCTTTCAGTGGCTTTTGGGCTAAGCATATAATCTCTCATGAGAGTCACACTATATTTTTAGGCCAGCTTTGCTTGATTCTGCTGAGTACATAAGAAGATAGCTTGTTGTATTGTTCAAACTCTTATAAATTCTTGTCACTTTTGCTGCGTACAACTGTCTAAATGGTGAATTGCTGAAAAAAGCAAGAGGCTGTCTCAAAATGCACTTGAGATAGCCTCTTCTATGCAAATGTTTTACTCTTCAGTTTATTCCTGATATTTCACTTTTGTTCCCAAAGCATCGTGGCGCATTTCGCGCTCACTTCGGTAAAGCTTTTCATCTTTTAAATAATAGTATTCCTGATAACCTCCAAATTCGATATTGGCATACTCTAAGTGGTCTTCGGCCTTGCAAGACTTCCATGTACCTTCATACTTCACTGAATCAGAGAAAGTGATGAGGGTGGTTGAGTCTGCACGGAGTTCAAACCTCACGCCATTTTCCGTTATGAATGTACCGGCGAAAGAATGAGTAGACTCTGTACTGTTAGTATTGGTACAAGAATATAAAAAACCGAAAGCTATTGTCAACATAGCCAAAATCGTTCGTCTCATTGTTCTTTTGTTTTTATAGAAAAGAGAGTGCTTCTTTTCCGGAAACACTCTCTTTTATTAGTTATCTGCAGTGATGATTATCTTTGAGCAGGAGTACCAGAGTTCTTCTTAACATCAACTTCGAATGTCAAAGTGAATGTCTTCCACTTGTAACCGAACTTCACAGGGATGAACAATTTGTAATCCCAGTTAACCGGAGTACCGCTGTAGTTGTTGTAAGTCAGAGTTTCATCTGCCTGGTTGTAAACAACCTTGGTATTAGAAGGCAGAGGACCGTTTGTTACACCATCAGTCGGAACCAAGTTACCGTTAACCAGTTTCAAGTTAGACTTGATTTGGTCTGTCATCCATTCGCCCGGAACTACTTCGTAGAATTCCCACAAAGCTTTCTGCAAGCCGGTAGTATTGGCTACAATATACTTCTTGCCTGATTCGTCAGCATTCCAAGAAACATAAGTGAAAGCACCCTTAACGTCAATTGTACTACCACCTACAGTTGCATCAGTAAAGTTCTCAGTTTCACCTGTAGTTACTGTCAACGGTTCGATGATAAATGCATCATATTCCTTGATAGTTGCAGTGTGGGCAGCAGCCAGCAGAGAACCAGCAGCACAGGCATCTTTGTAGCATACGTCGGCAACCAACTTGATGGGGACATACTTGCCTACGAGAGCCTTGGCAGCTTCTGTCGGAGCGTCGCCGCTACGCGGTGCGTGAGTCGGGTTTACTTCTTCCAACTTGATGTTGTAAGTGATTTCATTGGCATCCAGCTTGTTGGGAGCGTAGTTCACAATCTCAGCAGCTTTCTTGCCGTCGATGTACAGGATTGTTCCGTCAGGACTTACAGTCGCAGTCTTTTCAACAACGCTTGTACCGTTGAAATATTCGTACTTGTAAGCAGAATTGGCAGCTTCCAGTTTTTCTTTGTCGAACACGAAGCGGGCACCTTCCTCTGAATAAGCACCACCTTTCACACCCTGGTGGCCGCTGGCAGCATAAGGATACAGTCCGGAATAGAAGAACTTCTTACCGGCACGCAGTGCATCGGCATACCAGATTGCGCCGCCCAAACCGGTTGTCGGTTTAACTCCGAGGTCGTTCAGGAAACCGTTCAGCAAGTCTGTGTAGATGTTACATGTCGGGTTATTCTCTGTATTGTTAGACCATGCCGGGTTGGATTCCTCGGTATTGTAAACAATCGGGTTTACATTGAATGTGGACCATTCATTGTCGTTCTTCCAGTAGCGGCCATCGTAACCCCAGAGGTTGAATACCGGCTTGTAGATAGTACGTGTCAAAGTAATCTTCAATGTAGGATATGCACCTGTAGGATCGGAGTAGTAGCAAACCTTGCTGAAGCTCATCTTTTCCTGGTTGTTCCAGTTCGGATACTTCTTAACGATGTCTGCATGAGTCAGTGTCCAGATGATGTTGTAAGATTCTACACCAGCTTCAGAGTTGGCAATCACAGAAGCCGTACCTTCGCCGGCACCCTTTGTACCATCAAATTGAGTATAAACGGCGTGGAATTCCTGCTTGGTCATACCACCTTCTTTAGCCTTGTCGTAGATGTCCTCATTCATTTCCTGAGTACCGATGCGACCGGTGTAGTTGCTGCAGTAATAGATAGAATCAGCAAAAGCATGAGACAACTCTCTCTCGCCAGCTTCTTTCACCCATTTCACTTTCAGGTAACGCATGGCAACCAAAGCATTGTTTACTGTATCCACCAGTTCCACGCGAACGATAGGCTCACGACCTACAGCTGTTGCAGAAGTACCTTCGACAGTATAAACCTTGGAAGACATGATACCGTTTTCGTGAGAATCCAGCTTGGCAAATTTCTGCTGGTCTGTCTTGTTGGTGTTACCATCTACGCCACCCAATGTGTTATAAGGAGCAGTAGGGATGTAGAAACGGAATGTCAGACCATAATCCTTGTAGTTTGCCAGATTTGCATGGTTAGCGTGGTTAGTTTTAGCATCTTTAGCGTCTGTAACACAAACCTTCACCAATTTCTTCAAATCAAGCGGCTCGTTATAAGGTTGCTTAAAGTCTACATATTCGTTGGCTTTAGATTCGTATACGCATACAGAGTCATGATAGTGTACATAGAAGTCTTCTTTGCCGTCGTTCTGGATTTCATCGGCAAACTTACCGGTCATAGTTTTGCTAAAGTCAGTTTTGCTATTAACCAGATACGGAACCTTAACCTCTTCGTGCAGACGTACATATTCAGAGTTCACATACACCTTAGTACCTTGTTCGTCAAAAGCTTTCTTTTCAGCAGCTGTATAGTTTTCAGCAGCGATAGGAGCTTTCAAAGATGCCATGTAGAACTTTTCCTTGTCGCCGGCAGTCGTTGCAGCGATAGAACCCTTGACTGTCTTTTTGAATTTTACTGTCAGCACGTCCTTATTGATGTCGTACTTAACTGGTTGAATCGGGCTGTTAGTCTTAATATCAGCACCGGTAGCCTTGGTCATAATATTTTCAGATGTGATGCAATCAAATGAGGGCAATTCAATATCTGAAGTACGGACACCTACGCTGGGGCTTACATGGAAATAAGCCTCGTTGTAATCTGTAGAAATGGAGTTAGCTGTAGCAGCAGCATTTACGTGGTCCAAAACCGGAGTCGTAGTGTGGTCTTGAGTCGTATGCTTAGCCATAGCCTGATACTTCTGCGGGGTATATTGCAGGGTAGTCAGCGTGATGGCGGCAATACCGTTGATGTGGCTGGTAGGGATTACGGCCAGGCTGGTCAGACGATGACCAATCAGGGACATCACCTCAGCACTTACCTTGTCAATTTCAGCAGCCAAGTCCTTCAGCTTCTCGTCTGTAACGAAGTCGCCTTTCAATTCTTCTTTCAGAGCCGCAATCTTTTGGTTTACGATGTCCAAAGAAGCCAACTTGTCGATTTGGTCTTGCAGTTCTTTCTTCAGAGCTTTCAAGTCGTCATCAGAAACACCACCTTCTGCCGAACCGGCCTTGTCCAAAGCTTCCTGAGCCTTGTCCTTAGCTTCGTTGGCAGCTGTTTTAGCATCGTTGACAGCTGTCTCCAAAGTCGAAACTTTTGCAGCCAGCTCTTCAAGTGAAGCTTTCTTGTCCAGTTGTTCCTGCAAGTTCTTGATGTCGTCATCATAGTCCTTACAAGACGTGAACGTTCCTGTCGCACCTATCATCAAGGCACTGAACAGGGTCACACTTAGAAACTTTTTGTTCATAATTGAAAAACTTTAAATTTATAAATTTAAAAAATAAAAAGTGAATAATTTCTCATTTCCGGCATTCCTTTTCCCACAATGCTTTTGTTAAAAAATTCCGTTACTTCGCAGGTAACGGGAACCATCTTGAATCAATTATGTGAAAAGAAGTTTAATATAGTTGTAATGCCTCTATAATTGTTTATAACATTTTAAGTGATGAAAGATGAAAAGTGGCTTATAGGTGGAATTCTGATAATATGACCGAGAGGTAAAGTTACGATAAAGGGAAATCAAAATATTTATAGGGAAAGAAAGACTTAAAGTGTTATTTTGTAGAGTTTTGGCTTAAGGGGAAGTTGTTGAGAAATGAGCAAGAGGACTCTTCCCTTCAAGAGATGTTTCTTGCGGGAGGAATAAATATGGACACATCTAGGCTGCTTTATCAATAAAAATAAAAAAAACTATGCCGAGATTCCATTGCTTTTTACAAAAGAAATTACCTTCTCGTTTGCTTCATCAATCTTCTTGTCGTTGAAAGGTTTGAGATAGGTTTCAGTAACATTTATCGATGAATGTCCCATCGCTTCGGAAATAATGCCAGGGTGAATCTCACAATAATATGCCATTGTGGCCCACGTGTGTCTTGCCGAATACGAACTAAGATGTGAACTCATATTCAAATGTGTTTTTAAAGCTGACAGCTGATAGTTAAAACGCCTCAAAGCTGATTGATACTCTTTATAAGCCGCTTCTGTACCATCCTTGCTACGTAATATTGGGAATAAATAAGGTGAGTTCTCGTCCTTATTGGATACCATGTGTACCAGCTGTAAGGCTTCAGGGGATAGAAGTACCCGTAAGGTGCGACCAGTCTTTCTTCTACGATAGGACAATACATTCCCTTGCAGGTCTTTCTTGTGCAAGAAAGCTAAATCGACAAATGGGAGACCACGCATCATAAACATAAAAACAAATAGCATTTTGGCCTTTTGAAGGTTTGAGGAAGGAATCCTTTTGGACAAATCCATTTCTGTCCCGCGAACTAAAGTTCCTATATCCGAAGCTTCCAAAGCTCTTTTCTTGTCTGCTTTAGTTCCTGTATACACATGTTCAAATAATCTAGGAGTATAACGGACACATCGTAAATCTACAGCTCGATTGTAAGCCGAGCGAATGACTTTCATATAGGTAGAAACGGTGTTCCAACTGCAATCTCGTTGACGCAGGTGCATTTCAAAACGTTTCAAAACCGCTGGATTCAATTTGCGCAGATGCAAATCCCGATAGTTATTGAATGCGGAAAACACATTCAATGTAGATTGGTAAATATGGGCTGTTCCCCATCTTCCATTTTCTCGAAGCTCTCCAATAATAGTTGACAGCATTTCTTGTAAGGTAATCTCTTTCATCTTCAATTTAAATTATACATTCTCTTATTAATAATATGTATAAGTACAATCCCTTTATAATGCAGAACATACGTGCAAATACACTAATAATTGGGGCGAACAACAATCCCATTAACAAAAAAGTGCGCTTAAATGCAGATTTTTCGATTAATTATAAAAAAACAGCATTATTATTTGCTCATTTATAGAAAAACAATTATGTTTGCACGGAAAATTCCTCCGTTACCTGCGAAGTAACGGAAT
>NZ_QTNB01000004.1:0-335331 GCF_003603395.1 Bacteroides sp. AM44-19
ATATGCGTAATATCGGGGAGTCCAGAATCTATGTCGTTCCCGAACTTTCCACCAACAACGAACAGTGGATAAATCCCGACTTCAGCACTCCCGAACTGCGAACTCATTATGACAATATCAAGCAAATGGTCAAGGAAAAGACCGGACGTGCCATGCAGGAAAAGGAAAGGGAACGCAAGGGAAAGAATGGAAAAATTATCAAGGTGGCGGGATGTTCACCCATCCGTGAAGGAGTATTGCTCATTAGACCGGATACCACACTGGCTGATGTACACAAATTCGGTGAAGAGTGTCAAAGGCGCTGGGGCATCACTCCACTACAAATTTTCCTGCACAAAGACGAAGGGCATTGGCTGAACGGTCAGCCGGAAGCGGAAGACAAAGAAAGCTTTCAAATTGAAGGCAGATGGTTCAAGCCGAACTATCATGCTCATATCGTATTCGACTGGATGAACCACGAAACTGGAAAGAGCCGAAAGCTCAATGATGAGGATATGGCAACCATGCAGACCTTGGCTTCCAATATACTTCTGATGGAACGTGGGCAGGCAAAAGCTGTCACTGGTAAGGAGCACTTGGAGCGAAACGATTTCATCATAAAAAAACAGAAAGCCGAACTGCAACGTATAGAGGAAACCAAACGACACAAGGAGCAACAGGTAAGCCTTGCCGAACAAGAACTCAAACAAGTAAAAGCAGAGATACGCACGGACAAACTCAAAAGTGCAGCTACCGATGTAGCCACTGCCATAACCAGTGGTGTAGGTTCTCTTTTCGGAAGTGGTAAATTAAAAGATTTGGAACACGCCAACGAAAGTTTACGCTATGAAATTTCCAAGCGTGACAAAAGCATTGATGACTTAAAAGTTCAGATGCAACAAATACAGGAGCAGCATGGCAGACAAATTCGTAATCTTCAAGGAATACATAATCAAGAACTTGAAGCCAAAGACAAGGAAATTTCACGATTGAGTACCATTCTCGAAAAAGCATTCTGCTGGTTCCCATTGCTCAAAGAAATGCTGAGAATGGAAAAATTATGTTATGTCATTGGCTTTACCAAGGGGATGGTTGATTCTCTTTTATACAAAAGGGAAGCAATCAGGTGCAGCGGAAAAATCTATTCCGAAGAACATAAACGAAGATTTGAAATCAAGAACGATATTTTCAAGATAGAGAAGAGTTCGGTTGATGAAAATAAATTAGTGCTAACTATAAACAGGCAGCCGATAGGTGAATGGTTCAAAGATCAATGGGAAAAATTAAGGCATGGTTTGCGACAATCAGCAGAAGAACCAAGAAAAAATAGAGGATTCAAATTATAACCAACAATAAGCAAAAAAGTGTAATTCAATGATGAATTACACTTTAATTCCCTATATTTACAAATCATTTAAAAAGTTAAGGCACATAAATCAACCACAATGGGCAAAAAATAAAAAATATATTAATTAGTCTAAGCATTTCGATGCTATCTTCTTCTTGTTCAACTATATTAGAAATAATAACAGGAAACAGAAAATGTGCATATCCTAATTGTACAGAACGAACAAGCAGTAACTCTGCTTATTGCCCATATCATAAACCTTACTAACTAAAACAACACCTCACCTATGTTTGTATTATCATATCAAAAAAATGACACCTATTTCAAAACCCCCTCAGGTATTTGAGGAAACTGTGTTATTTCTCCATGCAACAAATAGTTTGTGCCATCCTCTTGCATTTTCATGAAGGTAACAATACTTTCTGAACGCAAACTATGAGTTTTTGCCAACTCATCCCAATCAACTCCCAAAAACTTATTGATGGCGGTATAAGTCAATGCAGAAGAACCTATTAAATTGAATTTATGTTCCTTTGCAGGCACATTTTCATCAGTCAGAATATCATTCTCATCCGTCTTATACGTTAATGTTAAATATGGCAATGTTTCATACGATAGATTTGGATCACTATTTTTTTCTACTGAAAATGAATAAGAACCCTTGGTAATAAAATCGCTATATACTTCATGCTTTATATAATTATATGTAAAGAAATAACAATCCTTAGCTTCATTATTTATCAAATACATAATCGTTCCATTAGGCAAAGACGGGTGTTTACTCTCATCTACACTATAAACCAAATAGCTGTCTGTAACCTTTACAGATATTCTTTCCGTTTCATTTGTAACATCATCCTTAACTATCAGATTTATATTTCCCTTTTCAAGTCCTGTAATACGGAGTACAGCAGTAACTCCATCATTTCCTAAAGTAATACATGATACAGAAACAATCTCTTTGTCTTCAGTAGTAACACTCAGAATACCACTACCGTTTGTAATAGGAATATCATTCCATCCCATTAACATTACCTCATAAGATTTTTTATCCAAATGAAAAGGTAAAACTTCTAGCTTTTCTTCGTTGCAACTTGTCATACCAAGCACACTTAGTATAATGACAATAAAAATAATATTATTTACTATCCTCATAAACAAACATCTAATTAACTTATAATCAAATTGTTTTAAAATCAAAAACGTATAATAGAACCCACATAAAAAAAACAATAACCCTGAAGTTTGCTTGTTCAGCAGGGACAACAGGGTCTTACGTTTGCAAATATAGCTATTAATTTCTATTTTTGCAAGAAAAGTCTTGTTTTTAAACTTATACCAAATGAAATATGACGAATGTTTGCAGGTACTATCCCCGGCAAGATTAAATAAATACGCACAAGCAAGTGGTAATGAAAAAGCCAAAACCTTGCGCCTATACCAATATAACATCAAGTTGAGCCAACGTTTTTATGGAGTTATCGGTATGTTTGAGATAATGCTACGCAATGCCATAAACGCTCACTACAAACAATATTTCAATGATGATAATTGGATAATCAACCAAGCAAGACCCAATGGATTACTTGAACAGGAAGCTTCCGAAATAGTACGCATACAGCGCACTTATACCAATATGGGAGTGTACAATAACGATAAGATGGTAGCTTCCTTTACATTTGGCTTCTGGACTTATCTGTTTACAAGACGCAATTACCGCATAGGAGGAAAAACACTTCTTCAAATATTCCCCAACAAAGCGCATGGTTTAAAGCAAACAGACATCTACAAACAACTGACTGCCATCCGTGAATTTCGTAACAGAATAGCACATCATGAACCTATCTGCTTCAACGCTACACGTGCGATAGATACAAAATATGCCAAAGAGCATTATGAGTTAATACGAACCTATATAGAATATATGGGATTTGATTCGGATTCTGTATTGCGAATGGTAGAAAAGCCCGATTCTATACTAAAAGTAATAGATGGCATGAAGTAAATGCCCCATCTTTGGTGGGATACATAAGGATGATTGGGAACAATTTGGGAACATCTCCGATAAAAAGAAAAAGCTAAGTATCGAACTATCAATCACTTAGCTTTTATCTTTGTACCCAGACCCGGGGTCGAACCGGGATGGAAGTGAATCCACTGGTGTTTGAGACCAGCGCGTCTACCGATTCCGCCATCTGGGCATGTTTGACTTCTCAAATGCGGTGCAAAGATACAGCTTTTTTCTAAACCTGCAATACTTTTCCTAAAAAAAGGCGAAAAAAACGATAAAACCTGCTTGAATCATTCCTTGTTTGTAAAATATGCAGTACATTAGCAGAAACTTTTAAAATCAATAGCATGGTAACCAATAAGGATAATTTCTGTGTAATTATGGGCGGAGGAATCGGCAGCCGTTTCTGGCCATTCAGCCGCAAGACACTTCCAAAACAGTTTCTGGATTTCTTCGGTACAGGACGTTCCTTGCTGCAGCAAACCTTCGACCGCTTCAAGCAGGTAATCCCCATGGAAAATATACTTATCGTAACAAATGACTTGTATGCCGACCTTGTAAAAGAACAGCTTCCCGAACTTAAACCCGAACAGATTCTACTGGAGCCGACACGCAGGAATACAGCCCCCTGCATTGCGTGGGCTTCCTATCATATCCGCGCCTTGAATCCGAACGCCAATATAGTGGTAGCTCCTTCGGACCACTTAATCCTGAAGGAAGGCGAATTTCTGGCAGCTATCGAAAAAGGGCTGGACTTCGTTTCCCAATCGGACAATCTGCTGACACTCGGCATCAAGCCCAACCGTCCGGAAACCGGATATGGCTATATACAAATAGCCGAAGCCGCCGGTGATAATTTCTACAAGGTAAAAACCTTCACTGAAAAGCCCGAACTGGAACTGGCAAAAGTATTCGTGGAAAGTGGAGAATTCTATTGGAACTCTGGTCTGTTCATGTGGAACGTAAATACCATCATCAAGGCAAACGAAGCCCTGCTGCCCGAGCTGACTTCCAAACTGGCCCCCGGCAAAGATGTGTATGGAACAGTCCAAGAGAAACAATTCATTGATGAGAACTTCCCTGCTTGCCCCAATGTCTCCATAGACTTCGGCATCATGGAAAAGGCAGACAATGTATATGTGTCATTAGGCGATTTCGGCTGGTCTGATTTAGGAACCTGGGGGTCTTTGTATGATTTGTCTCCCAAAGATGAAGCAGGCAATGTAGCCTTAAAATGTAAATCCCTCATCTATAATAGCAAAGACAATATCGTGGTGCTGCCCGACAACAAACTTGCAGTTATCGACGGTTTGGAAGGTTATCTCATAGCCGAGTCGGACAATGTATTACTGATTTGCAAGAAAGATGAAGAACATACCATCCGCAAATATGTGAATGATGCCCAGATAAAACTGGGAGAGGAATACATTTAAATTAAAAATTAAAGGATAGGTGCCGAAGGCAAAAAAATAGCGGGAGCTGGATGAAGTCCAACTCCCGCTTCCGTTTATTTAGGGGAGGAAAATAAACCGATTAAAGCACTGCACGGATAGCTTCTGCCACAGCCTTGAATTCTTCGTCCGTCAGTTTCAGTTTGGGATTGGAGAAAAGCATATCTTTTTCGTTCTGCATAGGAATCAAATGTATGTGCGCATGAGGCACTTCCAGCCCCAATACCGCTTCTCCTACCTTTCTACACGGAAAGGCCTTGCCGATGGCAAGTGCCACTCTCTTGGCGAAAACATGCATCGCCGCCAAATCCTCATCGTTCAAATCGAAGATATAATCCACTTCCTGCTTGGGAATGACCAATGTATGACCTTTTACCAACGGATTGATGTCAAGGAACGCAAAGAATCTGTCATCCTCCGCCACCTTGTAGCAAGGTATTTCACCTGCGATAATTCTACTGAATATTGTTGCCATAGCTATAAATTATAAAATAAGGCAAGCCCGTATGCGGACCTGCCTTCCTTTAAAAGGATATGTTCACTACTTCCAGGTTAATCATGCCCTGCGGAACTTTAATTTCTGCGATGTCACCTACTTTCTTGCCAAGCAGACCTTGTGCAATCGGAGTATTGACGGAAATCTTTCCTTCCTTCAGATTGGCTTCACTTTCGGAAACGATAGTATAAACCATCTTCATGCCATTCTTCACGTTCTTAAGCTCTACCTTATTGAGAATCTGTACAGAATCGGTTTTCAACTTCGACTCATCAATAATCTTAGCGTCGGCAATGGTCAGCTTCAAGTTGTTAATTTTCATCTCAAGCATACCTTGAGCTTCCTTGGCAGCGTCATACTCTGCATTTTCCGACAAATCACCTTTGTCACGCGCTTCGGCAATGGCAGCCGATATTTTGGGACGTTCCACCGTCTCCAGGTGTTTCAATTCGGCCATCAATTTCTTGTAGCCGTCTTCTGACATATAAGCCATACTTTTTCCTCCTTAAATGTTATGTTAGTTTTTAATGGTACTATAAACAAAAAAGAATTCCAACATGGTCAGCATGCTGGAACCCTCTTTCCGATTTTCCTTTGCAAAGATAACCTTTTATACAATGCGTGTCAAGCATAAAAGGCTGCTTTGTAACATATTTAAACGAAAACTTCTTATTTATAACATGTTACAGCAATGCTTTCACTGCCGCCTCCAGGTCTTTAATGCTCTCTCCACGGGCACTCAACTCATTGTTCTTGTTGACCAGGAACACAGAAGGCACATTCTTCACATTATAAGAAGCCGCTATAGACGAATAAATTCCATTGCCGTCGCGCACACAAATCCAAGGCAGATTGTCGGCAGTTGTTTTCCAATAGTGCTCGTCTGCATCCAGAGAAACCTGATAGATTTCCAATCCCTGGGCGGCATACTTGTCGTACAAGTCGCGCAACATATAATTATGTGTAGCAGAAACGGCACTCTGATAAACAGTGAAGTCCACAATAACAGCCTTGCCCTTCAGTTCGCTCAACTTACGTGTATTGCCCTTCATGTCACGCAGGTTAATGTCGATGATGCCGGTTTCGGAAATTGCCTCTTCGGGGATTTCCACCACCTTCTGCTGCGGAGTACGGGTATTCTTCATTCCCTTTATCACAATATTGTAGAGGTTCTTGGAGCGGTCGGCATCCGGATAATAATTGTTCAGGCTGGTTGCCACGGCTGCAAAACACTTAATGTCTTCCTTATTGTTCAGAGGGTCGAAAATCAAATAATTATTCAACTTCTGGAACAAGGCGAAATAGGCAGCAGCCGTATTGGGAGCGGCAAAAATATAGCTGATTTTCACTTCATCCTTATAGTTCTTCAATAAAGAGGCAAGACTGTCCTCAAAAACATCGGCACCTATCTTATGTGCCTGCACCGACTGCAGCAATGCATTCACATTATCCTGAAGCTTCATCTGCTTCAGCGTCAAGTCCTTTATCTTCGAGCTATTCGGAGAACCTTCCACTGTATAGGCAGTGGCGAAATCGGTATAAGGTGCCTTTACCAAAACCGTTTCCGTCGAATCTACCGAGAAATTAATAACCTTGTCGTCTACCCGCAGACGGTAAAATTCCGGAGACACCGGACGTACCTGCTTGAAGTGGAAAGAGCCATCCCCTTCCAGCTTTACAGAATCCAAAGGAACAATACCTTCCAATGCCGAGGCTTCCAAATAAAGCATCTTGCCGTCGGCACCAGACACTTCACCCTCTACTTTGAATTTCGGTTCGGAATTACATGCACCCAATGCTATTGCAGCAAGTGCCATAAAAAAGATTTTCTTCATATCGTATCTTCAGTTTTGTTTTGCAAACGTGCCTGCAAATATACTTCTTTTCAAGTTCAGTCAAAGCATTTTCCCTCGTTCTTCCATATAGAAAACTGCAAAAAACAACTAAATACAAACTTTTTATCTCATTCCCACCATTTTACATGAATAAATTATGTATCTTTGCACGAATTTTGAAAGAAAATTAGATATAAAACATTTTTTATGATTAACCCAATTGTTAAGACGATCGAGCTTCCTGATGGCAGAACCATCACGCTCGAAACGGGAAAGCTGGCAAAACAGGCAGACGGTTCTGTAATGCTTCGTATGGGCAACACCATGCTTTTAGCTACTGTTTGTGCCGCCAAGGACGCAGTTCCCGGAACAGATTTCATGCCATTACAGGTAGAGTACAAAGAAAAATTCTCCGCATTCGGACGTTTCCCCGGCGGTTTCACAAAGCGCGAAGGACGCGCTTCTGACTACGAAATCCTCACTTGCCGCCTCGTTGACCGTGCTCTCCGCCCCTTATTCCCTGATAATTTCCATGCAGAGGTATACGTAAACATCATTCTTTTCTCAGCAGACGGCGTAGATATGCCCGACGCTCTGGCCGGACTCGCAGCTTCTGCCGCACTTGCAGTTTCAGATATCCCCTTCAACGGACCTATTTCCGAAGTACGCGTAGCACGCATCAACGGACAATTCGTCATCAACCCTACCTTCGAACAACTAGAACAAGCCGATATGGACTTGATGGTGGGCGCCACTTATGAAAACATCATGATGGTGGAAGGCGAAATGGACGAGGTTTCCGAGCAGGACTTGCTGGAAGCGATGAAGGCCGCACACGAAGCCATTAAGATTCAGTGCAAGGCACAGATGGAACTGGCAGAAGAAGTAGGCTCTACCGTGAAACGCGAATATTGCCACGAAGTGAACGACGAAGAACTCCGTAAGGCCGTTCACAACGCTTGCTACGACAAGGCTTATGCCATTGCCGCTTCCGGAAACAAGAACAAGCACGAACGCATGGATGCTTTCGATGCCATCCGCGAAGAATTCAAGGCACAGTTCTCCGAAGAAGAACTGGAAGAAAAGGCAGCCCTCATCGACCGTTACTATCACGATGTGGAAAAAGAGGCGATGCGCCGTTCCATTCTGGACGAAGGCAAGCGCCTTGACGGACGTAAGACGACCGAAATCCGTCCTATCTGGTGTGAGACCAGCTACCTGCCCGGCCCTCACGGTTCCGCTATCTTTACACGTGGCGAAACACAGTCTTTGTCTACTGTGACTTTAGGCACCAAGTTGGACGAGAAGATTATCGACGACGTATTGGAACACGGAAAAGAACGTTTCCTTCTGCACTACAACTTCCCTCCGTTCTCTACGGGCGAAGCCAAGGCACAGCGCGGTGTAGGCCGTCGTGAAATCGGCCACGGCCATCTGGCATGGCGTGCATTGAAGGGTCAGATTCCTGCAAACTATCCGTATGTAGTACGCGTGGTATCCGATATCCTCGAATCAAACGGTTCTTCTTCCATGGCTACCGTATGTGCCGGAACTCTGGCATTGATGGATGCAGGTGTGAAAATCAAGAAACCGGTATCAGGTATCGCCATGGGATTGATTAAGAATGCAGGCGAAGACAAATATGCCGTATTGTCCGATATCCTCGGTGATGAGGACCACTTGGGCGACATGGACTTCAAGGTGACCGGAACAAAAGACGGTATCACCGCCACTCAGATGGACATCAAAGTGGACGGTCTGTCATACGAAATCCTCGAAAAGGCATTGCTGCAGGCTAAAGAAGGCCGCGAATATATCTTGGGCAAAATCACCGAGTGCATTGCCGAGCCTCGCGAAGACCTGAAACCTCACGCTCCGCGTATCGAGACAATGACCATTCCCAAGGAATTCATCGGTGCTGTCATCGGCCCTGGTGGAAAGATTATCCAAGGTATGCAGGAAGAAACCGGTGCTACCATTACTATTGAAGAAGTGGACAACATCGGTAGAATCGAAATCGCCGGTACCAACAAGAAGAGCATCGATGATGCTATGCGTATCATCAAAGGGATTGTAGCTGTCCCCGAAGTAGGCGAAGTCTACAAAGGCAAGGTACGCTCCATTATGCCTTACGGTGCATTCGTTGAATTCCTGCCGGGTAAGGACGGCTTGCTCCATATCTCCGAAATCGACTGGAAACGTCTGGAAACAGTAGAAGAAGCCGGTATCAAGGAAGGTGATGAAATTGACGTAAAACTTCTCGACATCGACCCGAAGACCGGAAAATTTAAGCTGTCACGCAAAGTATTGCTTCCGAGACCGGAAAGACAAGAAAGACCGGAAAAGAAATAAGAAATCTCTTATTCTTTAAGTATATAAAGCCTGGTGGAACCCCATCAGGCTTTCTTTTTGTCAATACTGCCAGAAATGGCTCTGAAAAAACAAGGCATAATGCTTGCATATTCCAAAAAGATTATGTTTTTTTGCTATGTAAAGCCTTATATTCCATAAAGAACCTCAATTAATGTCCGGTTTAAGGAGCCTACATACTATGAATCTTTTCTCACGCTTTTTCCAGGAAAACCAAGAAAAGTTTTTGGCTTTTGCTTATTCTTATCTCAGGGATAAAGCAGAAGCGGAAGACGTTGTGATGGAATCCATGATTGCCTTATGGGAAAACCGAGACCGCTGGGAAGAAAACAGTAACCTGCATGCCCTGCTGCTGACCATCATAAAGAACAAAGCCCTGCACGTACTCGAGCACAAGCAGGTGCGTCTGCGAGCGGAAGAAACCATCAGCAGCCACAACCTGCGCGAACTGGACTTACGCATCTCCACCTTGAAAGCCTGCGAACCGGACCAGATATTCAACACGGAAATACAGCATATCGTAAATAAGACCTTACAGGAAATGCCCGAGCAAAGCCGGAAGATATTCATGTTGAGCCGATACCAGAACCTGGCAAACAAGCAGATTGCCGATAGTCTGGACATATCACTTAAAACCGTAGAGGCACACATCACCAAAGTGCTGCGGATTCTCCGGCTGAGACTGAAAGATTATCTTGTTACCATACTCATAATATTAATATCCTAAAAAATGCTTCTACGGAATAGGGTTACCGCCCACTTTCCGGTTATATATACAAAAGGTAAAAAGAGCACGTTTTAGAAAAGAAATAAATTATTGACAATGAACCAAGAGCTATTATATAAATATTTCAAAGGTATTACTTCCGTTGAAGAAGAAAAGATGATACTCGACTGGATAGACGCCTCGGATGAAAACCGGAACATCTTCCTGAAAGAGCGCATGATATACGACATTTCTTTGTTCTCGGACAAGCAGGGAAACAATGAAAAGAAAACGGTGCGCATCATGCCGATGCTCCGCTGGGCGGCCCGTATAGCCGCCGTCACCATTGTCGCCATTGCCGGTTATTTCATCACCTCCGACTTTTTATATAACAAGGAGGTGCAGTTGCAAACAGTCACTGTGCCTGCCGGACAACGGGCCCAAATTACCCTCGCCGATGGAACACGCGTATGGCTGAACTCCAAGTCCACCATGAAATATGCCGCCAACTTCGGACGCAACGAACGAAATGTGGAATTGGACGGAGAGGCCTACTTTGAAGTAGCCAAAAACAAGAATATCCCATTCTATGTACATACAGAAACGAACAAGGTAAAAGTTGTAGGAACGAGTTTCAACGTCTGTGCCTACAGTGGGAGCCATGAGTTCGGAACCACATTGGTGGAAGGTATCGTCGATATCTATCCGGCCAACAGCAGCCAGATAATCACCAGGTTGCAGAAAGACGAGGTATTTCTCAATGAAAACGGAAAATGTAGAAAGGCCGTCCTTCCTTCCTATGAATATCTACGCTGGAAAGAGGGACTATACTGTTTTGACGACGCTCCATTCAGCGGTATCCTCGGTAGACTGGAGAAATACTATAATGTAAAGATAACCGTTGCCAGTCCTCAACTGCTGAACTACGGCAGCTTTACCGGCAAGTTCAGAGAGCAGGACGGCATCGAACATATACTGCGGACCATCTCGAAAGACCATCCTTTCAAGTTCCGCATCAACGAAGAAAAGGATTCAATTGTTATATATGAGTAAGAAAAAAAGATCGGAAAGTACCCCCATACTTTCCGATCCGAAACAGTCAAAAATCGACCTTAATCAATTTATTAACTTAACACAGTGACAAAGATATGAGAAAAATTTTGTTGATGAGGCTTTTTTATCTAAAAAAATTAGATTTTAAGCAATTATTGCAAACCTATGAAAATCACATTATTCCTTCTCCTGCTTGTTATATTTCAGGTGTACAGCGGGAACTGCTACTCTCAGAATGCCAGGGTCAGCATTCAAAATGCCCGGCTGAGGGTAGGGCAAGTTCTCGAGCAAATTGAATCGCAAACAGAATACTTATTTGTATATAACAAACAGAACGTCGATGTACGCCGTACCGTCGACATCAATGCAAGCAACCAAACTGTTTCCGAAGTACTTGACCAAATGTTCAAAGGGACAGACATCAAGTATGTGATGGAAGGCAAAAACATCGTTTTAACCAAAAACAGCAGGAGTGCTGAGGATAAGACAGACACTCTGCAGGAAATGGCTATTGTAAGAGGAAAGGTGACGGACTCCAAAGGCGAACCGATTATCGGTGCCAACATTCTTGAAAAAGGGACCGCCAATGGTGTTATCACCAATACCGAAGGAGAATTTAGTATGAATATCCCTCCTTATGCCACTATTGTCGTATCCTACATCAGTTATGAGCCGCAAACCATTGCCCTGAACGGTAGAAATAATCTCCACATCCGGATGGAAGAAAAGAACCTCGCCCTGGAGCAAGTAGTGGTAACCGCCATGGGTATCCAGAAGAAAATGTCCTCATTGACCTATTCTACCCAACAGATAAGCAGCAATGAGCTGACCCGTGCCAAAGAGCCGAACATGATTAATACACTGGCAGGAAAGACGGCCGGAGTACAAATCAATAAAACCGCCAATTTAGGAGGTTCTGCCAAAGTCGTCATTCGCGGTGCACGCTCTGCATTTGCCAGCGGCAACAACCAGCCCTTGTACGTAATTGACGGTGTTCCTATGCTGAACAGCTCAACAGAATCCACCTCCACCGTAATCGGCGGTAACTACGATGGATTGAACCGTGATGCCGGTGACGGGATTTCCAACTTGAATCCGGACGACATAGAAAGCATCAACATCCTGAAAGGTTCTTCTGCCGCCGCGCTTTATGGTTCGCAGGCAGCTAATGGCGTCATTCTGATCACCACTAAAAAGGGAAAGGCCGGACTGCAGCGCGTTACATTCTCCTCCAACCTGACCGTAAGTCACGCCATCAGTACCCCCGAATTCCAAAATACATACGGCCGGAACGAAGATGGCGGTACGGCAAGCTGGGGTACAAAAGGCAATGTAACGGACTATGACAACATAGGCGAGTTCTTCAGCAATGGCATCACCACTTTCAATTCGCTGGCTATCACTACCGGAAATGAAAAGGTACAAACTTATTTCTCATACGCCAACACCACGGCTAAAGGAATTGTGGACAATAACAAACTACAGAAGAATAACCTGAACCTACACGAAACGGCCAGCCTCTTCAACAACAAGCTGAAACTGGACGGCATTGCAACACTAATGACCCAAACCGTCAAGAACTCCCCTGCTACCGGCGGCTATTATCTGAATCCGCTGGTCAGCTTGTACAGTTTCCCACGTGGCGTAGACATGAGCACTTACAGAGAAAACTTTGAAACGTGGAATGCCGACCGCAATATGATGACACAAAACTGGATTGAAAAGAATGGAGATGGTACCGTCAGTGAATGGGGACAGAATCCCTACTGGCTGAAAAACCGCGTGCTCAGTGGCTACAAGCGTTATCGCGCTGTGGCATCGGCCAAAGCCAATCTGCACATTACGGACTACTTCAGCCTGCAGGTACGGGGTAATGTGGATTATATCAGTGATAAATTCGACAATAAGATGTATGCCACTACAGCTCCCAACATCGCCGGCAAATACGAGGACAAGGAAAACGGACGTTACATCTGGTCGGACAGCCAGGAAATCCAAGTCTACGGTGACGCAATGGTCTTGTTCAACAAGGAATTTGATGACTTTTCCCTCAATACGGCACTGGGAGCCAGCATCAACATGAGTAAAGTCAATTCACTGACGATAGACTCAAGGCTTGCTTCCCTCTACAAACCGAATGTATTTACCGTCCCCAATGTAGTGATGGACTCCAAAGCAGCCGTAAATCAGAGCATCGACAGCAAACGCACGCTCCAATCAGTATTTGCCACCATGCAGTGGGGCTGGAAAGGACTACTATACTTGGACATTACCGCACGTAACGACTGGTCATCCACATTAGCCCACACAGACAGCAAGAATACCGGATTCTTCTATCCCTCCATAGGAGCTACCTGGATTCTTAACAAAACCTGCTCCCTGCCCAAATGGATAAGTTTTGCAAAAGTGCGCGCTTCATGGGCGGAAGTCGGTAATGACCTCCCGATAGGAATCACCAATCCGGTAGACATCATCATGGTAGGCGGCAGTATCAATGTAAATACCGTAGAACAGCGCGGTGACCTGAAACCGGAAATCAGCAGCTCCATCGAATTCGGTACAGAATGGCGCTTCTTCCATCACCGCTTCGGAATAGACTTCACTTGGTATCAGACCAATACCAAGAACCAGTTGTTGAGAATGGACAATCCTACGGGCTCCACCTATAAATACCGGTATGTCAATGCCGGAAAAATACGTAACCAGGGTTTTGAACTGACGGTAGACGCCACTCCGCTACTATACAGAAACTTTTCGTGGAAGAGTCTCATCAACATGTCCGCCAACAAGAACAAAGTAGTGACCCTGCATCCTGACTATCCGGAATTTTCCTACTACGAAGAAGGTTTCAACGCAGGCTATCAGATGCGCGTCAAAGAAGGAGGCAGCCTGGGGGATATTTATGGAAATGCTTTCTGCCGTAACGAGGATGGCAGCATCATGGTTGATGAAACCAGCAAAAGGCCTTTAGGAAATACCGGAAATAAGGATTTGCTTGGGAATGCCAATCCTGACTTCACGATGGGATGGAGCAACACACTTACCTACAAGAACCTGGAGCTCTATTTCCTGATAGATTTCCGCTTTGGCGGCGAAGTCATGTCACTGACACAGTCTGAGTTGGATGCCAACGGCGTGACCAAAGTCACCGAAGATGCCCGCACCCGGGGATATGTAGAATACCAGGGACAGAAGTTCAACGACCCGAGAGCATTTTACAGCGCAGTAGGCGGCAGAAATGCCATCTCCGAATATTATATGTACGACGCAACCTGCATCAGACTCCGTGAAGTATCACTGAGCTATTCTTTCCCGAAAACGATACTGGAAAACAGTAGATTCATAAAGGGAATCGACGTATCATTGGCAGCGCGCAACTTGTGTTTCTTAAAGAAGGAAGCACCGTTCGACCCCGATGCAGTAATGTCCGTAGGCAACAACAATCAAGGAGTAGACGTGTTTGGCATGCCTACTACCCGGAATATCGGCTTTAACCTAAGATTAACCTTTTAAAATGAATACCTTATGAAAAACAAGTGCATCATATTCCTTTTCTGCCATAGCATATTGCTGCTTGCAGCTTGCACCGGCGGTTTTGAGAACGACAACGAAATCAAGGGAGGTTTCTCGGACGACAAAAAGGAAATAGATTTCCAGAACCTGACTGCTCCATTCGAACCCATACAGTCGGGCATCTACTTCAATATAGGTTCTGTAGGCTTAAATTGGGTATGGCAGATGACACAATCCCTGAACCATGACATGTTCTCCGGCTACTTCATGGACCCTATTCCTAAATTCATGAAATCCAACGCCTGCTACAACCTGAACTCAGGCTGGACCAATGCCGCATGGCAATGTACTTACGGATATGTCTACACGGAGGTGCAGAAGGCAGAAAAGAACTTTTATGGCAATGACAACTTGAAAGGCTACCTCGGCATTACCGAAATTTTGAAAGTGGAACTGATGCACCGCATTGCCGATACATACGGTCCGCTGGTCTACCATCAACTGGGTGAGACACCCCGGGTTTACGGACTGCAAGAAGCCTATACACGCTTCTTTGCAGACCTGGACGAAGGGCAGCAATTGATAAGGGAATACCTGGACGAGGGCGGTGACAACAACAAATTCAAAGAGTATGATATGCTGACCAACGGCAAGACCTTGAAGGAGTGGTTAAAGTTTGCCAACTCACTACGTTTGCGCCTTGCCATGCGCATCTCCAATGTGGATGCAACACTTGCCAAAGACCAAGCAACCAAAGCACTGAATGACAATCAAGGTGTACTGGAAGGTGCAAGGGAAACCATCGCTGTAATGGGCAAGAACTATATCAATCCTTTGTGTGCCGTTGCCGGTTGGGGTGAAGTCTACATGAATGCCTCGATGGAATCCATTGTCAACGGTTATGAGGACCCGCGTGGCAAGAAATGGTATAACACCGCCCTTCTCGAAGGTTATCAAAAACAGTTGTTAGGCATTCCCATCGGGTTACCCATGAAAGACGGTGACGCCAACATTTACAGTTTTTGCTCTTCCCTCAACACAAGTACCATCGGCGAAAAGACCGGAGCCGTATTGATGAGTGCGGCAGAAGTCTGGCTGCTCAGGGCCGAAGCAGCCCTCCGTGGCTATACCAAAGAGAATCCCCGCACATGCTATGAATACGGGGTAAGTACTTCATTTACACAGTGGGACTGTGCTGGTGCCTCCGAATATCTGGAAAGCGACAAAACCCCTGCCGATTATAAAGATGTAGTCTCGGGCGGCAAGGTAGGCAAGGACATGAAAGCCTTGATTACCATATCCCCCAAATGGGAAGAAGATGCAGACATAGAGACGAAACTCGAAAAGATTATTACCCAGAAGTGGCTGGCATGCTGGCCCGAAAGTTATGAGGCATGGGCTGAGCAACGCCGTACCGGATACCCCAAACTTTTCAAGGTCCAAAACAACACCGGAAAAGTGATTGATACGGATATCATGATCCGCCGCCTTCCGTTCTCGACGGACGCCGCCACTGCCGACCCGGCACAATACGCCACCCTCACGGAAAAACTGGGTGGCGCAGATAACGGCGCCACCCGCCTTTGGTGGGATACGGGGAAAAACTCTTTCTAGAACAGACTCCACGCAACCGTAAGCCCTGCCATCACAATGGCTACCATGCTCATCAGCTTGATTAGGATATTCAAGCTCGGACCGGATGTGTCCTTGAACGGGTCTCCTACGGTGTCACCCACGACTGTAGCCTTGTGGACTTCACTGCCTTTGCCGCCAAAGTTGCCTTCTTCCACATACTTTTTGGCATTATCCCATGCACCACCGGCATTTGCCATGAAGATGGCAAGCACGAAACCACTGCTCAATCCGCCAATCAGCAGGCCGAGCACACCGGGAACACCGAAAATAAGTCCCGTCGCAATCGGAGCAATGATAGCTATCAGTGACGGAATCACCATCTCGCGTTGCGCCCCTTTCGTCGAGATTGCCACACAACGCTCATAATCAGGCTCCGTTTCTCCCGTAAGGATTCCCTTGATTTCGCGGAACTGGCGGCGCACTTCGTCTACCATATGGGCCGCTGCACGCCCTACCGCATTCATCGTCAATCCACAGAAAAGAAATGCCATCATCGAGCCCAGAAACATACCGGAAAGAACTTTCGGATTCATCAGCGTCACATCGTAGTGATGCATAAAGTCGAAGAAAGTGGCATCTTGAAGAGCCACGGCATCGCCATGAGGAAGCGACAGTTCGGTAGTCCCGAGGCGGGTCAGCCCGATACGGATTTCCTCGACATAAGAGGCCAGCAAAGCCAATCCCGTCAAAGCGGCGGAACCGATGGCAAAGCCTTTGCCCGTAGCGGCTGTAGTATTGCCCAAGGAGTCAAGCGCATCGGTACGCTTACGCACCTCTTCACCCAGACCGGACATTTCCGCATTGCCACCCGCGTTGTCAGCTATCGGTCCGTAAGCATCTGTAGCAAGCGTGATGCCCAATGTAGAAAGCATACCTACTGCGGCAATGCCAATACCATAGAGCCCCAGACCCACATTAGAGAAGTCGAAGCCCGAAGCAAAGAGATAAGAAGCAATGATACCTATCACCACGGCAATCACCGGAATAGCCGTAGAAAGCATTCCCAAGCCTATACCGGAAATTATGACTGTCGCCGGACCGGTCTTTCCGCTTTCACTCAGCTTTTGGGTAGGACGGTAGGATTGGGAAGTATAGTACTCCGTAGACCGCCCGATGATGATACCTACTATCAAACCCACTATCACGGAGCAGGAAATCCACAGCCAGTTGTCCAACTTCAGCAACCACAGGATAAAGAAAGTGGCGACAACTATCAAAATAGAGCTGAGATTAGTACCGAAAGCCAGTGAGTTCAGCAAGTCCTTCATCTTCGCATTCTCTTTGGTACGCACGGAGAAGATACCGATAATGGAAAGCAATATTCCGACGGCTGCAATCAGCATCGGAGCGATTACGGCCTTGAACTGCATCAGCGTATCACCCGAGTGGATAAAAGCCGCAGCACCGAGGGCAGCCGTAGCAAGGATAGAACCGCAATAACTTTCGTACAAATCAGCCCCCATACCTGCCACGTCGCCTACATTGTCGCCTACATTATCCGCAATCGTGGCAGGATTACGCGGGTCGTCTTCGGGAATACCGGCTTCCACCTTTCCCACAAGGTCGGCACCTACATCGGCAGCTTTTGTATAGATACCGCCACCTACGCGTGCAAACAATGCCTGCGTGGAAGCGCCCATACCGAAAGTCAGCATGGTAGTGGTAATGATGCAGAGTTTATGGGTGGGAGTCATTACATCTTCCGGAATTACAGCATTCAGCAACAGATACCAGAAAGATATATCAAGCAAGCCAAGGCCAACCACTACCAGTCCCATCACCGCACCGCTACGGAAAGCCACGCGTAGTCCGGCATTCAGCGATGTGCGTGCCGCATTGGCAGTGCGAGCCGATGCGTAGGTGGCCGTCTTCATACCCAAAAAGCCGGAAAGTCCGGAAAAGAATCCTCCGGTAAGGAAAGCAATCGGCACCCAGGAGTTCTGCACTCCGAAACCGTATGCCATAATGGAGAAAAGGATAACCAGCCCCAGAAATACCCAGCCCACAATCTTGTATTGTTGGCGAAGGTAAGACATAGCACCTTTGCGCACAGCAGCGGCAATCTTAATCATCTGAGGCGTACCCTCACTCTCTTTCATCATCTGACGATGGAAATACCAGGCAAAACAAAGTGCCATAATAGAAGCGGCTGGAACCAGCCAGAATAGGATTTGGTCCATAGCATTTATTCGTATTAAAAGGTTGAACGAAAGCCTAAAAATATTGATTTGAAACGAAATAAGCAAATGAAAAAGAAAAGAAATCCAAGCAAGCATGTATTTATACTGGCGAATAAAACAACAAGCAGTACCCTTTTTTACCTATTTTTTGTATTTAATGAGAAGAACAGAGCACATATAGATATATATTACAACTTTTATAGTACCTTTGCAACAAGTAAACAAGCTAAAAACAAAGGCATTATGAAACCAATCTATTCTAACCTGACATGCAAGATGCTGGCTTTGACATTATGCAGCATTATGCTGGCATTCCTATCCATAGGATGCGAACATGACGTCTACAATCCCGATAATGGAAAAGACGATGAGAAGACTCCCAACTCTTTTGATTTTTCTACGACATCTTCCATCCAAGTAAACGTAAAGTATGATGTCCCCGAAGGCTATAAAGTACTTTTTGAAATCTATCTTGAAGACCCGTTCACGATTGACAAAGATGGCCAGATTATAAAACGCACAGACCTGGAACCGGTCATCAGACGCATGACAGACGGTAACGGTGCATATAGCGGCAAGGAAATCATCAATTCGGACCATGGGGACGAAGCATATATCTATACTTCTTATATAGGGGTCCCCACCCTCTTCAAAACAGTTATTGCAGGAGATGCCATTACTGCCGACATCAAATGGGATTCCACCGATGATAATCCGCAAACACGGGCGGAGGGATGGCAGGCACCCAAAGGATACCATGTATTAGGAACATGGAGCTCCAAAGGATATCCTCATTATTTAGACACAGACAACAAAATCACAATTCCCGGTGATGTATTGACAATCATCAATACGACCTTGAAGGAAGGAGGCACATGCCCTAAGCAATACCGACAAGCCATAGATTTTGAAATCAATGATCCGGAAGGGCGCAATGCGGAAGTATCCATCCGGATAATTGGAGGAACCAGCGGTGCAGCGAGCGCCTTTGGCTATTATTGCTATAGGGCAGACGCATCTTTAAGTGAAATTAAAAAAGCCCCCAAATGCATTGTTTTTCCAAACACTCTGATGGATAATTATTATAATAAAAAGGCTTCCGGACTACAAGGCGGTGAAAGTGTAAAGCTTCATTACATAGACCCCGACGGAGTGGACCAAGGCACCGTATTTCCCAATGGAGTAAAAATCGGATGGTTCCTATTGAATGACAGCTTCTATGGCGGAAACAATAAGCCTTTCTACTCTACTACAAAGCTGAATGGGGACGGCCGTACACATACAGCCGCATTCCGCATCGATGATTTTGTCGTATTGTCCTTTGAAGATTGGACAGACCAAGACTATAATGATATACAATTCAACGTATGGTCCAACCCCATCGAAGCCATCATCAATCCGGATATTCCTGATATCAAACCTGACGGTGGCAACGAGGATAAGAAATACAGTCTGGAATACAAAGGAATCATCGCTTTCGAAGATAATTGGCCCAGAAAGGGTGACTATGACTTGAATGATGTTATTGTAAAATACCAGTCCGTATTGAACTTCAATGATGCCAATCAGGCCCTTTCTACAGAAGACACCTATGAGTTGCTTTGGTCCGGTGCCACTTTCAAAAATGGTTTCGCTTACCAACTGAATACAGAACGCAGCAATATGTCAACTGAAATATTGGAAGCCCCCACAAGTTTCAACGGACAAGGACTGGATACAGACCTTTCCAAAGCTACCGTCAATGTATTTCTAAGTGCGCTCGATGTAACAGAGAGAAATACAAAAACCGCTACATATAAGATAAAGAACACCTTCAAGACTCCACTATCACACGAAACGCTTGGAATTCCCCCTTATAATCCATTCATCATGGTACATGACGAATTGAAAGAATCACGCATCGAAGTGCATTTGGTCAACTATCCTCCTACTGAAAAGGCAGACATGGCTCTATTCCATACCGAAGAGGATTTGTCCTCTGTACCGACAAGCTATTATGTAGCCAATGGCAACTATCCTTTTGCCATTCATCTAAGTGGAGCCACAAACTTCAATACTCCTGAAACCCAGCCGATAGACAAGAGCTTTGAACATTTTATGGATTGGGTCAATTCCAATGGAACAGATTATAAGGATTGGTACAAATAACCGATAAAAGATACTCCTTATAAAGAAAATGGCAACCATTCACAGGGTTGCCATTTCTTATATCTTCCTATGTTGTAATATAGTAGAGCGAACTTATTCCACCGTTACAGCCGTACCGCATGCCGTAACCATCAACATGCTGCCACTGCCTCCTACCGTTTCATAGTCCAAGTCTACACCAATCACGGCATTGGCACCCATAGCACGGGCATGTTCTTGCATCTCGCGCAAGGCTATATCTTTAGCTTCGCGCAGCACTTCTTCATAAGAGCCACTTCGCCCACCCACCACGTCGCGGATGCTGGCAAAGAAATCGCGGAATACATTGGCACCGATAATCGTTTCACCGGAAACGATGCCATAATAGCGGGTGATACGTCCACCCTCAATAGTCGGGGTTGTTGTTACTAACATAATTCATTTTTTTAGTTGTTGACATATTAGACGCAAGGAATGAAAGAAAGGTTGCAAAGCTTTGCTTTGGTCAGAACATCCGGCTGACACGAACTATACCTGCCACCAGCACATCTATCTCCTCCCGGGTATTGTAAAGCCCGAAAGATGCACGCACTGTTCCTTCGATGCCAAGACGCTGCATCAATGGTTGGGCACAGTGATGTCCCGTGCGTACGGCAATGCCAAGACGGTCGAGCAATGTACCCATATCAAAATGATGGATATCACCTACCAGAAACGATATGACACTACCCTTGTCTTCTGCCTCGCCGAAGATACGCATACCGGGAATCTCTTTCAGCCGTTGCATGGCATACTGGGTCAATTCGTGTTCATAGGCGGCAATCTTGTCCATCCCAACCAGCGAAACGTAGTCCAAAGCTTTGGCAAGTCCGGTAGTACCGATATAATCCGGCGTACCGGCTTCAAACTTGAAGGGCAATTCATTGAAGGTAGTCTTTTCAAAAGATACATGCTGAATCATCTCTCCACCGCCCTGATAGGGAGGTATCCTATCCAGCCACCCCTCTTTACCATAAAGCACCCCTACCCCCGTAGGACCATACACCTTGTGCGCGGAGAAAACGAAGAAATCGGCATCCAGATCCTGCACATCTACCGGCATGTGGGGAATGGACTGGGCACCGTCCACAAGCACCGGAACACCCTGCTCATGGGCAAAAGCAATCATCTCCTTGACGGGATTGACCGTACCCAGCACATTGGAAACATGCGCCACACTGACAATCCTGGTACGTTCGGAGAACAACTGCCTATATTCGTCCAATAAGAGTTCGCCCTTGTCATTCATCGGAATCACCTTGATGGTAATTCCACGCTTGGCGGCAAGCAGCTGCCAGGGAACAATGTTGCTATGGTGTTCCATCACAGAAAGAATCACCTCATCCCCCTCCTGCATAAATTCCTCACCAAAGCTGGAGACAAGCAGGTTGATACTCTCCGTCGTACCACGGGTGAAGACAATCTCATTCGTGCTGCGAGCATTGATGAAACGTCTCACCGTCTCACGCGAGGCCTCGTGCAGCTCTGTAGCCTGCTGCGACAGGAAGTGCACTCCGCGATGCACATTGGCATTCACCGAATAATATTCGTCCGTAATGGCATTTACTACCTGGCGAGGTTTCTGCGTAGTCGCGCCGTTGTCCAGATAGACCAACGGCTTGCCATATACCTCACGGGAAAGGATAGGGAAATCAGCTCGAAGCCTCTCCCCCAGCCCCTCTCCCATAGGGAGGGGAGCCAAGATACTACTCTTATTTATATCGTTGTTCATAATGAATCGAAATTATAAGCTATCACTTGCAGATGGCGCACCCCTGGCATTTGTTCAGTTCCCCCCGGAAACGCTTCTCTACCAGCAGATGCAGACGGTCTTTCAAAGCATCCAAACGGATGGTGTCGATAACTTCGTTGACAAAAGCGAACATCAGCAGCAGGCGCGCCTCGCGCACCGGGATACCACGCTGCCGCATATAGAAGAGAGCGCTTTCATCGAGCTGCCCCACCGTAGCGCCGTGACTGCACTTCACGTCATCTGCATAAATCTCCAGCTGAGGCTGGGTGTACATATGTGCATCTCGGGTGGCACAAAGATTGCGGTTGGTCTGTTGCGAACTGGTGTGCTGTGCGTCAGGGCGCACTAAAACCAGACCGGCAAAGGCACCTACAGCCTGCTCGTCAAGGACATACTTATAAAGCTCATTGCTGGTACAGTTGGGCACGGCATGGTCGATTGTCGTATGATTGTCCACATGCTGATTCTTGTCTGCAATGGCCATACCGCACAGATTCAGCTCCGCATGTTCACCGGCAAGCGTCACACGGGTTGTATTCCGTGTAGTTCCGTTGTGCAAGGTCATACCATTCAGCAATACATTGCTATTGGCTTCCTGCCTTACATACATATTGCTGATACGTACCGTACTGGTGTGTGTCTCTTCGAGTTCATAAAAATCGAAAATGGCATTCTCACCGGCAAAGATTTCTATCACCTGCGTTGCCAGGAAGTTCACGCCGTCCATCGCATGGTCACACACCAACAAGCGGGCTTGTGCGCCCTCCTCCAGAATAATCATCACACGGCGGTTCACCATAAAATTGACGTCACCACGCAGGATATTCACCAGCTGAACAGGTTTCTCTACCACCACGTTCTTAGGAACATAAAACAGAACACCGTCTTGTGCAAAAGCGGTGTTGAACGCCGTCACCCCATCCTTTGCCGTATCAGCCAACTTGCCATAATATTTCTTCACCAAATCGGGATGTTTCTCGGCCACCTCCTTCAGGCTGCCGAAGATAACCCCTTCAGGCAGATGGGACTTGGGCAAAGCCCTGCCATAAAAAGCATCGTTCACCACAAAATAAAGAGCAGTGCTCATATTGGGAACATCGCACTTGAACACTTCATAAGGATTCACCGGAATTTCCAACCGGTTCAAGTTCAAGCCATAATCCGGCTCAAAGAACTTGCTGATATCCGTATATTTGTATTTCTCCTCCTTACGGGTGGGAAAGCCCAAGCGCTCAAAGTCAGCAAAAGCAGCGGCACGCGGCGCATTCAGCACCTCGGCACTATGCCGGCATATCATCGCCTCCGTTTGGGAGAAAAGGTCTATGTATTGTTGCTCTACACTCATGTTTTCAGATTATGAGTTTATAATTCACCTGCTTCTTTCCTTATCCAATCGAAGCCACGTGTTTCAATCTCCTTCGCCAATTCCGGTCCACCGGTCTTTACGATACGTCCACCCAGCAGTACATGTACCGTATCGGGTTTGATATAGTCCAACAACCGCTGGTAGTGGGTAATGACCATAGCACTGGTTTCCGCAGTCTTGAGTTTGTTGAAACCGTCGGCCACAATACGCAAAGCATCCACATCCAATCCGGAATCCGTCTCGTCCAAAATAGCAAAAGTCGGTTCCAACATCGCCATCTGGAATATCTCGTTACGCTTCTTTTCACCGCCGCTGAAACCTTCGTTCACGCTGCGGTTGGCAAGCTTGTTATCCAGTTCCACAATGGCGCGCTTCTCGCGCATCAGCTTCAGGAACTCGCTGGCCGACAAAGCAGGCAAATGGCGGTACTTGCGTTGCTCATTCACAGCTGCACGCATGAAGTTCACCATCGAAACACCCGGAATCTCTACCGGAGTCTGGAAAGAAAGGAAAATTCCTTCATGCGCACGGTCTTCAGGGCTCATGGCAAGCAAGTCCTTGCCATTAAAGGTAATTGAGCCGCGCGTCACTTCGTAAGCAGGATGGCCTACCAACACATTACTCAACGTACTTTTACCGGCACCGTTCTGTCCCATCAGTGCATGTACTTCTCCATCACGTATGGTCAAGTTGATGCCTTTCAATATTTCTTTGCCATTGATGCTGGCATGCAGGTCTTTTATCTCTAACATCTTTATATTTACTATTTGACTATTTACAATTTACTATTTATAAATCACCCCACGCTTCCTTCCAGCGAAATGGCAAGCAATTTCTGCGCTTCTACGGCAAACTCCATCGGAAGTTTATTCAAAACCTCTTTGGCATAACCGTTCACAATCAGCCCCACGGCATCTTCCGTAGAAATACCGCGCTGATTGCAGTAGAATATCTGGTCCTCACTGATTTTGCTGGTAGTGGCCTCATGCTCCACGATGGCCGTTTCATTGTGAATATCCATGTAGGGGAAAGTATGCGCGCCGCATTTGTCACCAAGTAGCAAGGAGTCGCACTGGCTGTAATTACGAGCATTGTCCGCTTTCTGTGCCACGCGCACCAAGCCGCGGTAAGAATTTTCGCTCTTTCCGGCAGAAATGCCTTTGCTCACAATGGTGCTCCGGGTATTCTTGCCCAGATGAATCATCTTTGTTCCCGTGTCTGCCTGCTGATGGTTATTGGTTACTGCCACACTATAGAACTCCGCTGTCGAATTGTCGCCGGAAAGGATGCAAGACGGATACTTCCAGGTAATGGCCGAACCTGTTTCCACTTGTGTCCAAGACAGTTTACTGTCCACCCCTTTACAATGGCCACGCTTCGTCACAAAGTTATAGACACCACCCCGGCCCTCGGCATCACCGGGATACCAGTTCTGCACGGTGCTGTATTTCACTTCTGCACGGTCGTGCACCACAATTTCCACAATGGCCGCGTGCAACTGGTTCTCGTCACGCATCGGAGCCGTACACCCTTCCAGATAAGAAACGTACGAATCATCATCCGCCACAATCAAGGTTCTTTCGAACTGCCCCGTATTGCGGGCATTGATGCGGAAATAGGTGGACAACTCCATCGGACAACGTACCCCCTTCGGGATATAGACAAAAGAACCGTCGGAGAACACCGCCGAGTTCAGTGCCGCAAAGAAGTTGTCACGATAAGGCACCACCGAACCGAGATATTTCTGTACCAAGTCGGGATGCTCGCGTACAGCCTCGCTGAACGAGCAGAAGATGATTCCTTTCTCCATCAGCGTCTCCTTGAAGGTAGTCTTTACAGACACCGAGTCCATAACGGCATCCACAGCCATACCGCTTAACGCCATCTGTTCTTCCAGCGGAATGCCCAGCTTATTGAAAGTCTTTATCAACTCAGGGTCCACCTCATCCATGCTTTTCGGTCCTTCCTTCTTCTTCGTAGGGTCGGCATAGTAGGATATGGCCTGATAATCTATTTCGGGAATGCGGAGATGTGCCCATGTAGGCATCTCCAATGTCAGCCAGTGGCGATATGCCTTCAGGCGGAACTCCAGCAACCATTCCGGTTCTCCCTTCTTCTCAGAGATAAGCCGCACTACATCTTCATTCAGCCCGCGCTCAATGATGTCTGTATGCACGTCGGTCGTGAAACCGTACTTATACTTCTCCTGAGTGAGTTCCTTTACATATTTATTGGGTTCTTCTTGTTGCATCACTTCTATAATTACAAATTATGAATTACAAAATCACGGTTCACGGTATCAGTCAAAGTCTCCGTTTACAATCTGCTCCGTAACCGCCTTTGCCGCGGGAAAGAATATCCCGGCAAACTCTTCCATAGGATAATATAACACTGATTCTTTCTTTTTTGTTTTGCTAATCAGCGTATTGTCTCCGTCTATAAATTCGATGACACCAATCAGCAGGCTCGTCAGCAGGAGGTACTTCAAAGCTCCTAGACCAGCCCCCAACCAATGATTGAGCCAGCCCAGCGAGACGGCCTCCATTGCCCGGGTCAGCAGAGAAGCCACCAGGGAGAAGAGCAAGGGAACAGCCAGCCAGATGAGGACAAATGCCAGTACTTGCGCCACTGTCATAGAGTCTGTCAACGTGGGGCACAGCTTCACTGCCAATGAGGCATACAAAGCCTTTGCCGCCAGCAGACCGACAATCAGCCCCAGCAGAGAGGCCAATTGCTTCACAAAACCTTTCATGAAGCCGATGATTGCGCCCAAGCCGAAAGCAGCCAATATGATGATATCTATAATTGCCATAAAATTAATGTACCAATGTGACAATATGCTAATGTGCCAATATGCTAATGGGTCAATGAGCAAATAACTAATATGCAAAATGTGCCAATTGCCCTGCGGCATTTTCTGTACGCGCAGCCAATTGGCACATTAGCATATTTGCACATTATTCAATTATAATGTTTGCTTCACTTCTATTTCTTCGTAAGATTCGATAATATCGCCCACCTTGATGTCGTTGCAGTTTGTCAGGCTGATACCGCACTCGAAATTGGTACCTACCTCCTTCACGTCGTCCTTGAAGCGCTTCAGGGCATTGATGGCACCCGTAAAGATTACGATACCGTCGCGTATCAAGCGGGCCTTGTCGCTGCGTTTCACCTTTCCGGTCTTGACCATGGCACCTGCCACCAGTCCCACCTTCGTGATGTTGAACACTTCGCGCACCTCGATGGTTGCCGTTATCTGCTCCTTCAATGTCGGTGCCAGCATACCTTCCATGGCAGCCTTCACCTCTTCGATGGCATCGTAGATGACGGAGTACTTGCGGATATCCACACCCTCCTGCTCTGCCATCTTGGCGGCAGCACCCGAAGGACGTACCTGGAAACCGACGATAATCGCATCCGAAGCGGCAGCCAGCGAGACATCCGATTCGGAAATCTGACCGACACCCTTGTGGATTACGTTTACCTGCACCTGCTCCGTAGACAGCTTGATTAAAGAGTCGCTCAACGCTTCCACAGAACCGTCCACGTCACCCTTCACAATCACGTTCAGCTCATGGAAGTCACCCAGCGCCAGACGGCGGCCCACTTCGTCGAGCGTCAGCATCTTCTGCGTACGCAAACCTTGTTCACGCTGCAACTGTTCGCGTTTGTTGGCGATCTCGCGTGCTTCCTGCTCCGTTTCGATTACGTGGAACGTGTCGCCAGCAGCAGGTGCACCGTTCAAGCCCAATATCAGGGCAGGTGTAGAAGGACCAGCCTCCTGCATGCGTTGGTTACGCTCATTGAACATAGCCTTCACCTTACCGTAGCTGGTACCCGCCAGCACGATGTCGCCCATTTTCAAGGTACCGTTGGAAACGAGTACCGTAGCCACATAGCCACGACCCTTATCCAATGAGGACTCGATAATGGAACCGGTAGCACGGCGGTTCGGGTTTGCTTTCAGCTCTAGCATTTCTGCTTCGAGCAGCACTTTCTCCATCAACTCGGGTACACCGATACCCTTTTTGGCAGAGATATCTTGCGACTGATACTTACCGCCCCACTCTTCCACCAAGAAGTTCATGGCAGCCAGCTCTTCCTTAATCTTGTCGGGATTGGCAGTCGGTTTATCAATCTTATTGATTGCAAATACAATAGGAACACCCGCAGCCATGGCATGGTTGATGGCTTCCTTTGTCTGCGGCATCACGTTGTCGTCAGCAGCCACAATGATGATGGCAATATCCGTAGCTTTGGCACCACGGGCACGCATGGCGGTAAACGCCTCGTGGCCCGGAGTATCGAGGAATGTAATCTTACGTCCGTCGTCCAGCGACACGTGGTAGGCACCGATGTGCTGTGTGATACCACCCGCTTCACCGGCAATCACATTCGCCTTACGGATATAGTCGAGCAATGAAGTCTTACCGTGGTCTACGTGACCCATCACCGTTACAATCGGAGCGCGAGGTTCCAAATCTTCCTCATCATCCTCTTCCTCTACGATGGCCTGCGCCACTTCTGCACTTACATATTCTGTCTTGAAGCCGAATTCCTCAGCCACCAGGTTGATGGTCTCGGCATCCAGACGCTGGTTGATGGATACCATCATGCCAATGCTCATACAAGTGGCGATGACCTGAGTAACAGAAACATCCATCATGCTTGCCAACTCGTTGGCCGTCACGAATTCCGTAATCTTCAGTACCTTGCTTTCTGCCATTTCCATGTCTTCCAATTCCTGCATACGGCTGGAAGCCATGTCACGTTTTTCCTTACGATACTTGGCACCTTTGTTCTTTCCTTTGGAAGTGAGGCGTGCCAAAGTTTCCTTTACCTGCTTTGCTACATCTTCCTCGCTAACCTCCTGCTTGATGACCGGCTTCTTGAAGCGGTCCTTATTGCGGTTGCGGTTATTATTGGCATTGTTTCCACCAGGCTGGTTTCCACCTTGCGGGCGGGCCCCCTGACCTTGCTGGGCACCTGCGTGTCCACGGTCGTTGCCACCACGCTGGAAGTTGGAAGCATTGTTGATGTCCACTTTCTCCTTATTGATACGGACACGTTTCTTCTTGCCGTTGGCATCGCCGGCAGCGGTATCCTTCAACTTGCTGTCATCACGGCGGATTTCCTTGATGATAGCTTCCTTCATCTGCTTCTTCTGATCCTGGCGAATCTTTTCCTTCTCTTCACGCTCCTTGCGTTTCTCCTCTTTCGATTTCTTCTTCGGGCGTGTGGATTGGTTCAGAGCCGCCAAGTCTATCTGTCCGATGACATTAATCTTCGAAACAAACTCAGGCTGATGTATCTTGAAGATTTCTTCTCCTTCTTCTTTCCCCTCTTTTTCAACCGGTGCTTCTTCAGCCACCGGTACGGGAGCAGGCGCTTCTATCATTTCTTCCTTTTTAGATTCTTGTTGAGCCTCTACAACCGGAGCAGGCTCTTCCTTGACAACGGGTTGTGGCTGCGGTTCCGAAACGGGCTGCGGCTCGGACTCAGATGCCGGCTGTACCTCCGGTTGCGGCTGTGGTTCCGGTTGGGGAGCAGGAGCAGGTTCCGGTTTCGGCGTTTCTACAACTGCCGGTTCCTCCACCTTCTTCTCCTCTACCGCTTTTTCCGCTTCTTTCTCTTTTTCCTGAGCAGGAGCAGGTCTACGGTTCAGTTTGTCCAAATCAATCTTGCCTACCGGCTTGAACTTCGGACGTGCGTCTTCCGGAACAACCGTCTTAATCTCTTCGGGCTTCGCTTTCTCCTGCGTTTCCCTATAGCCGTCAATAGACACGGACGCCTTGTTGCGGTCCTTGCTCTGACGTTCCTGGCTGAAACGCTCCGACTTTATCTTAAGGTCCTTATCTGTACTAAACTCCTTTTTGAGCAGTTCGAACTGTTCATCCGTAATTTTTGTGTTCGGATTTGCCTCAACGGTAAATCCCTTCTTTTGCAGGAACTCGACAGCCGTCGTAATCCCTACATTTAAATCTCTTGTTACTTTGTTTAACCTTATCGTCATACTAATTTAATGAATTAATGTGCCAATATGCTAATGTGCTAATTGGCTGAGAAAAAAGGAGTGTGCACTTCATCCGATATGCTATCTGCATTGGCACATTAGCATATTACCCACATTACCACATTACTGCTCCTCCTCTTCAAACTCCTGTTTCAAAATGCGCAATACCTCGTCCACCGTCTCTTCTTCGAGGTCCGTCTTCTCAATCAACATCTCACGGGGAGCGTTCAACACAGCCTTAGCCGTATCGATACCGATAGCCTTGATGGCATCGATAACCCAACCGTCTATTTCATCACGGAATTCGTCCAAGTAGATGTCTTCATCCTCTATGGCCTCATCCAACTCACGGAACACGTCGATGGTGTACTCAGTCAACATACTGGCAAGCTTGATATTCAAACCGCCTTTACCGATAGCCAGCGACACCTCTTCGGGTTTCAAGAACACTTCAGCCTTGCGTTCTTCCTCGTTCAAGCGGATGGAAGAAATTTTGGCAGGGCTCAAGGCACGCTGTATAAACAACTGGATATTGGACGTATAGTTGATAACGTCGATATTCTCGTTGCGAAGCTCGCGGACAATACCATGAATACGGCTACCCTTCACACCCACGCAGGCACCTACCGGGTCGATACGGTCATCGTAGCTCTCAACGGCAATCTTGGCACGCTCGCCGGGGATGCGGGCAATCTTCTTGATGGTAATCAGTCCGTCATTGATTTCGGGTACTTCCATTTCGAACAGACGTTGCAGGAAGACGGGCGACGTACGGCTCAGGATAATCTTCGGATTATTATTCTTGTTGTCCACACGTGCCACTACGGCGCGGGCGGTCTCGCCCTTGCGGTAGAAGTCACTCGGTATCTGTTCGGTCTTGGGCAGCAACAGTTCGTTGCCTTCATCATCGAGCAGCAGCATCTCTTTCTTCCAAATCTGGTAGACTTCCGCATTGATGATGGTACCCACCTTATCAATGTATTTGTTGTAAATACTATCTTTCTCCAGTTCCAATATCTTGGAGGCCAACGTCTGGCGCAAGTTCAAGATGGCACGGCGACCAAAGTTCGCGAAGATAACTTCATCCGTCACTTCCTCGCCCACCTCATAAGAAGCATCAATCTTTTGTGCTTCGGACAATGCAATCTGCAGGTTCGGGTTTTCCAAATCCTCGTCTGCCACTACCTCACGGTTACGCCATATTTCGAAATCACCCTTGTCCGGGTTTACAATTACGTCGTAATTCTCATCGGTACCGAACATTTTCGCAATCACACTACGGAACGACTCCTCGAGTACGCTTACCATCGTGGTTCTGTCGATATTCTTCAGTTCCTTAAATTCCGAAAATGTATCTATCAAGCTGACAGTTTCTACTTTTTTGGCCATAGTCTTATTTAAAACTGATTAAGTATTTAGTGTATTTTATCTCTTCATACGTAAAGGTCAAGTCCTCGTCCACCAGCTTGGGACGCTTGGCACCTTCCTCTTTCACTTTCTTCTGAATGGTCACGACGAAATGCTGTTCGTCGGCTTCCTTCAACACGCCGCTGAGCTTGCGGCCGTCCTTTGTCAGCACTTCCACTTCCTTGCCGATGTGGTTAATGTACTGCTGCAGTACCTTGAAGGGCTGTCCGATGCCGGCCGAACCGACTTCCAACTCATAATCCTCATCCTCACGGTTCAACTTGGACTCGATGTAGCGGCTCAGCTCTACGCAGTCCTCAATCCAAACACCTTCTTTGTGGTCTATTTCCACCAAAATCTTGTCATCCGGGCTGATTGTCACCTCCACGAGGAAGTAGTCCTTTCCTGCCAGCCACTCGTCAACAATCTGACAAACAGTTTTCTTTTCTATCATAGATTAACCATTAGGAACAAAAAAGAGGAGCTTAATCGCCCCTCCACCTTTCATCCATTTTCGGTTGCAAAGATATAAATAATCTGTTCGACTACAAAATATTAGAGAAAAAAAGATTGATTTAACGGTTCAAACGGGAATTATATTACAGACAAGCCCTTTCAACACTTCAAGATAAGGGGTAAAACATATAATCTTATGAGACAGAAGCTTATACTTTATGAAATGAATTATCACGTTCCATACTACATGAGATGCACATGTCAAGCACAACGAGATGCACATCTCAAACAACATGAGATGTACATCTCATGCATACAATCTCTATTGTTTCAAGAAAAGAAGTAAGGAGGTACAAGCGGAAAGAAGATACTGTTGAAAGACAACGCGGAAAAATAAAAGGCCGATAGCTTGTTTCATGCTATCGGCCCTTTTACTATGGTTCTAAAGGTCTAAAAGACCTTGTCGTATCACTTATTCGGAGTCTCCCACTTCTTGGTATCCGTACAAACCACGTTCACTGTCTGGTCACCCGTCTGGATGCGGAAGTCACCTTTCTCCAGAATCCACTTGCCGTCATAGCCTACAAAAGCAAGGTCGGAGCCTTTCAGTTTCAGTGTCACGGTCTTTGTCTCGCCCGGTTTCAGTTCCACCTTTTCGAAAGCGCGAAGACGGCGGGTATCGGGAGTAAGGGAGGCAACGAGGTCGCTGCTGAAGAGCAGCACGCTTTCCTTACCAATGCGGTTGCCGGTATTCTTCACATCAACGGTGAAAGTAAGCACATCATCAGCGGTAAAGTCCGACTTATCCACCTTGAGGTTGCTGTATGCAAAAGTGGTATAGCTCAATCCATAACCGAACGCCCACTGTACGGACACTTGCGCATCGTAGTTATAAGCACCTTCCATCTGCTTGCCGATGTGTTCGCACGGTTTGTAGTCGTACGTAATCAGAGAGTTGATTTCCTTCGGATAAGTGAAAGGCATCTTTCCGCTGAAGTTGGCGTCACCGGCAATGAGGTTTGCCAACGCATCACCGCCGTAGTTGCCCGGAAGCATAGTATTGACAACAGCCTTAGCCAAAGGCTCGATGTCAGCAATCAGGCGAGGACGACCTTCGTTCAACACCAGAATGATGGGCTTCCCGGTCTTGGCAAGAGCCTTCACCAAATCGAGCTGGTTCTGGGAGAGGAAGAGGTTCGTCAGGTTACCCGGAGTCTCGCAGTAAGAGTTCTCACCGATGCAGGCAACGATGTAGTCGGCACCGGCAGCGGCAGCTACAGCTTTCTCTATCTCCGGAGTGTTTTCTTCCCACCAGTTGCCACCTTGCTTATAAGTGACACCGGCTTCGTAAATGATATTGTCCGCACCGAATTTATTGGTGAAGGCTTCAAGAATCGTATTGTATTGGCTTGCATGCTCGTCGGCCTTGTCGCCCTGCCATGAATAGGACCAGCCACCGTTGAGGCAACGCATGGAATTGGCATTCGGACCGGTAACCAGCAGTTTCTTGCCTTTTGCCAACGGCAATATACCGTCTGTATTCTTCAGGAGTACCAAAGACTCTTCGGCAGCCTGCAATGCAGCAGCGGCATGTTCCGCACTACCGAACAACGGGAAGTCTTTCAAGTCATAATAGGGCTTTTCAAATAGGTTGAGACGGTACTTCAAACGCAGCACACGACGTACAGCATCGTCTATACGGCTCATGGAAACTTCACCTTCTTCCACCAGCTCCTTCAAGAGTGTACAGAACTTCCAGTCGTACGGGTCCATAGACATGTCGATACCGGCATTGATGGCGAGCTTGATGGCTTCCTTCTTGTCCTTGGCAATGTGGTCGCGGCTATAAAGGTTGTTGATGTCCGCCCAGTCGGTCACGATCATACCGTCCCAGTTGAGGTCTTCTTTCAGCCACTTGGTCAGCAGCTCATAGTTGGCATGGAAAGGCAGGCCGTTGTTCATGGCGGAGTTCACCATCACGGAGAGGGCACCTGCCTTCACCATTTCCAGATAAGGAGCAAAATGCTTCTCACGCATATCCTGCTCGGTGATGGAAGACGGCGTACGGTCCTTACCGGAAACGGGGACACCATAACCCATATAATGCTTCATACAAGCGGCAACGTTGTTCCCGCCAATCAGGTTGGGGTTCTCTCCCTGGAAACCGATAACGGCTTCACGTCCCATTTCGGCATTGACGTAGGCGTCTTCACCATAGTTTTCCCACATACGCGGCCAGCGCGGGTCACGCCCGAGGTCGGTCACCGGGGCATACGTCCAGGGAATGCTTCCCGCCTTTGTTTCATAAGCGGAGATGCGTGCACCTTCACGTGTCAGTTCACGGTTGAAGGTAGCTCCCATATTGACGCCTTGCGGGAAGAAAGTACCACCCAGCGTATAGGTAGTTCCGTGTATCTGGTCTACACCGTACACACAAGGAATACCCATCACCTCCATGGATTTCTCCTGAATGCGTTTGATGATTTCCTGCCACTTCTCCACGCTCTGTGCCACACCGTTGGGCACGTTCAAGATGGAGCCTACTTTGTATTTTCCGATGACAGAGTCGAGCATCGCCTCATCCAACTGGAAGCCCTTGGCATTCTCAATGCCTTGGATACGCATATAGAGCTTCATCATCACATCCTGCGAAGGCATCTCCTTGCCCAGCTTGAATTCCTTTTCAAGCTTGTATCTCTTGATGATTTTTTGCAGGTCCTTCACCGTGATGTTCTTCGGGTCGAGGCCGGCAAAGGGATTGGCGCGTTTCTGCAGGAGGTCGATAGTGAGTTCGCACATCTGACCGACTTTCTCGTCAAGCGTCATCTTCTTCAGCAAAGTCTCAATCTGCTGTTCTATTTTCTCGTCTCTTGGAATGGCAGGCGCAACAGTGGTCTGCGCCGTAGCAGTAAGCACTAACCCTGATAGGGCTAAAGATAAGATTAACTTTTTATTCATGGTTGTGATATTGGTTTATAATAGTTGCACTATCTGTTTATACGAGGCACAAAGATAAGAACATCCTGCCATACCAAAGGGTACAACAGGATGTTTTTTAGGGTATGATTTGTTATCTTTTCAGACAATCCTACTCTCATCTCTTCAAGAGGCTCATCGGTTCCTGAAGTTTCAAGATGTTGTTCGTCTTCTGCGTTGCGGCAGCTACTTCAGCCTCCAGCGTAGCCTTGATGTCGCGTGAGGAAGCCCCGACGAGGAACTTGTAGTTTCCGGGAGTTACCACCCATGCCGATGCAGCCTCATCGTAGGAAGCCAGGTCATCAGCATTCACTTTCAGCGTCACCACAACCGCTTCGCCCGGTTTCAGCTCCTTGGTCTTGGCAAAAGCCTTCAGTTCCTTTTCGGGCTTGTTGGCAGCAACATCGGGAGCGGATACATAAAGCTGAACCACTTCCTTGCCTGCTACCTTACCGGTGTTCTTCACTTCTACAGACACGGTATAGACACCGTTGTCTGCCTTGACAGCAGCCTTGTCGTAAGCAAAAGTGGTATAGGAAAGACCGTAACCGAAAGGATAGGAAACCTGCTTGCCAAAGGTGTCGAAGTAACGGTAACCCACGTAAATGTCCTCTTCGTAATTGGTATAGTCCACGTTCTTCACGTCGTTCTTCTTCCCGCCTTTGTTCATGAGGTCGGTGCTCACACGCATGTCTATCGGGAAGTTGTCGGAAGAAGCGGCATCTTCAAACTTCACCGGGAAAGTCATTGTCAGCTTGCCCGAAGGAGAAGCCTTGCCACTCAGCACGTCAGCCACACTGTTTCCTCCCTCCTGGCCTGCCTGCCATGCACAAAGAATGGCATCGGGAGCAGATTTCCAAGAAGCGGTTTCAATCACACCACCGATATTGAGCACTACCACTACCTTCTTTCCGGCAGCGTGGAAAGCATCGGACACAGCTTTCAACATGTTCTGTTCCTCTTTGGTGAGGTTGAAGTCGGCTACCATACGGTCGAGAAACTCACCGGAGGTACGTCCCAGCGTCACCAGTGCCACATCGGCCTTGGCAACCTGCTCGCGGATAACTTGTGCGGACACAGCCATCTCAGCAGGACGCTCGTCGGGCATAAACCACTCTTTCTTATCTTTGGCCAGACGTTCTTTCTCTGCTTTCAGGTAAGCTTCATAGCTATTCTTCAGCGCTTCATCCACCACATAGCCGGCATTCTTCAAGCCGTCCAATAGCGAAACGGTATAAGCGCGGTTCACGTTGCCCGAGCCTGTACCTCCGGCAATGAAGTCATAGGAAGTGCAACCGAAGAGTGCCACGTTCTTCACGTCGGCAGCCAGCGGCAGAGCACCGTTATCGTTCTTCAGCAATACCATGCCTTCCGTTGCCGACTGGCGGGTTACGGCAGCATGCGCCTTCAAATCAGGCTTGTTGGAGTATTTATATCCCTTGAAGTGGGGAGTCTGGAGAATCATCTCCAGAATACGCTTCACATTCTGATTGAGGATGGCTTCGTCCAACGCTCCGTCCTGCACACCCTTCACGATGGCTTCGTACTGCTTGGGCAGACCGGGCTGCAACATGTCGTTGCCTGCCACCATCTGTGCCACGGCATCCTTGCCGCCAAACCAGTCGGTCATCACCATGCCCTTGAAGCCCCATTCGTCGCGCAACATCGTTGTCTGCAACTCCTTGTTTTCCGAAGTGTAGACACCGTTCAGGTAGTTGTATGAGGACATCACGGTCCAAGGAGCGGATTCCTTCACGGCAATCTCGAACCCTTTCAAGTAGATTTCGCGCAAAGCGCGTGGAGATACATGCGCATCCGTAGCCATACGGTTGGTTTCCTGGTTGTTCACAGCAAAGTGCTTGATACTGGTACCCACACCGTTGCTCTGCACACCACGTACGTAGGCGGCGGCAATCTTACCCGACACCAACGGGTCTTCGGAATAATACTCGAAGTTACGTCCGCAAAGCGGGTTACGGTGAATGTTCAGCGCCGGAGCCAACAGCACGTCCGCACCGTATTCCAGCACTTCGTTACCGATGGATTGACCTACACTTTCCACCAGTTCCTGGTCCCAGGTAGAGGCGAGCAAAGTTCCGATAGGGAAATGAGTACAATAGTACGTAGCCGAATCCCCCTCACGCTTGGGGTCGATACGCAGTCCGGCGGGACCATCGGCCAGCACCACGGCGGGAATGCCGAGACGCTCGATCGGGTAGGTGGTTCCTGCCGCGCCCGGCACCAGCTTTTTCGTCGCACCGATTACGGCACTGTCACCCGAGAAACCTGCCATACCAGTACCTACTACCAGATGAGCCTTTTCTTCCAAGGTCATGGCGCCAATCACCTCATCCAGAGAGGACTTTCCAAGCTGCGGCACACCCGGTCCGCAAGCTGACAAAACAGCCATTGCTGCTGCCATGGATATGATATTCTTCTTCATAATCTTATTTAAATATCTTCGGTGCGAATTCTGTCAGGTAAATACGCCAGTTCTTCCAGATATGACCTTCTCCGGTTTCATAATATTCATATTTGTAACCCTTCTCGTCCAACATCTTGCGGTAGTCGTTATTGGCCTGGAACAAGAAGTCTTTATTACCGATAGCGATGTAATAGAGTGACGGTTTCTTGGCAAACTGGGTTTTCAGTTTGGCTTCAAGGTTGTCATAAATCGGAGACTTCACATCTTTGTTGGGCATGATGGCAGCCGAGAACAGCCCTACATAGTCGAACATGTCCGGATATTGCTTGGAGATGTGCATGGAGTGGAAACCTCCCATAGAGAGACCAGCAATGGCACGCCCCTTCTTGTTGGCCTGTGTACGGTAAGTCTTATCAATGAATTTCACCACGTCGGGGAAAGCTGTTTCGAAAGAGCCTTCCATCGTCTTGGGCAGATTCATGTTGGGAGCGGCAAAGCCCAGTGAAGATTCACCCGGAGCTGCTTCCAATGCGGCGTTGCCGTTGGTCATCACTACAATCATCGGCTTGGCCTTGCCTTGGGCGATGAGGTTATCCAGAATCTGTGCCGTACGTCCCAGTTCGCTCCATGCGTTCTCGTCGCCACCCATGCCGTGCAGCAGGTAGAAGACGGGGTAGCGCTTGCCGCTTGTCTCATATCCGGCAGGCGTATAGACAGTCAGGCGGCGGTCCATACCCAGCGTGGGGCTGTTGTACCATACCTTAGATACCGTTCCGTGGGGAACCTTATTCACCTTGTAGAGGTCGATGCGCTCGTCACCGCCGATGATGAACACGTTCGTCACGCTTGCCACGTCGCGAATCATATAGACGTTGGCAGGGTCGTTAATCTTCAGTCCGTCTACCAGGAAAGTGTAGCTGTAGAGTTCTGGTTTCAGCGGTTCGGGAGTAGTGAATTCCCACACACCGTCCTTGTTCTCTTTCAAATCTGCCACACCCGGACCATCAAACTCACCAAAAGGAGTCTTGATTTTCTGCGTAGGCAGGAAGTCGCCGGTTACTTGCACCTTTACGGCTTTCGGCGCCTTCAAGCGGAAAGTTACTGTATTGTTGTCGTGTATCTCAGGTGATACCACGGGGGCACCGCCCCAGAGAGCTTGTTGCGCGAAAGTCATCGCACACATCAGCAACAGAGCTGATAAAATAGAAATTCTTTTCATGATACGTATGTTATTTTGTTATTAAATTAGTTATACCAAATCCTCTTATTTGAACAACTTCGGCGCGAACTCCGTCAGATAGATTCGCCAGTTCCTCCAGATATGTCCCTCGCCCGTTTCAAGATACTCGTACTTATAACCATTGTCGTCAAGCAACTTGCGAAAGTCGGCCACACCTTTATAAACAAAGTCCGTCTTGCCGCATGCGATGAAGTAAAGAGCCGGTTTCTTGGCAAACTGAGTCTTCAGCTTACCTTCGAAGTCGGTATAGACCGGACAAGTCGATTTATCGTTTCCGGTACTTGCACCGGAGAAAAGACCTACATAGTCGAACATGTCCGGGTAATACTTGGAAATATTGCAAGAGTGGAAACTACCCATAGAAAGCCCGGCAATAGCACGGTTCTTCTTATTGGCAAGAGTGCGGAAATTCTTCTCCACGAACTTCACAATTTCGGGAAACGAGAGTTCAAAAGCACCTTCCGCCACCTTCGCTCTTTCGTCGGGACGCATGGAGGGGGCAACAAAACCCTTGGGAGATTCACCTGCAGCAGCATCTTGCCAAGCATTGCCGTTAGTCATCACCACAATCATAGGTTTAGCCTTGCCTTGTGCAATGAGATTATCCAATATCTGCGAAGTACGGCCAAGAGCAATCCAAGCTTCCTCATCACCACCTGCACCATGAAGCAGATAAAATACCGGATAACGCTTGCCGCTGGTTTCATAACCAGCCGGAGTGTAAATCGTCAGACGGCGGTCCATTCCCAGCGAAGGACTATTGTACCACATGCGACTTACCGTTCCATGGGGTACCTTATTCACTTTATACAAATCGGCACGGTCACCACCGATGATAAATACATTGGTCACGGTAGCCACATCCCGAATCATGTAAACATTGCTCGGGTCCATCATTCTCAATCCATCCACAATAAAGGAGTATCCATAAAGTTCCGGCTTCAATGGTTCGGGAGTAGTAAATTCCCAAACGCCATCCTTCCCCTCTGTCAAATCGGCAATGCCCGGTGCATCATAATCGCCACGAGGAGTCTTAATAGTTTGTGGAGGCAGAAAATCACCAGTAATCTGCACCCTTACAGCCTTAGGAGCTTTCAAGCGAAAAGTAACCGTGTTGTCATCATGAATATCAGGAGAGACAACCGCCGCACCTCCCCAAAGAGCTTGCTGTGCAAAAAGGGTGACACAGCAGACCAGCAGCATCGCTGCCGAACTTAATAATCTTTTCATAATTTCTTATATTAAATGAATTAGCTTTTTGTTATTTAGCAAAGCTGCGACTTACAAAAGGCAGGCACATATAAAGTGCCGAATGCCAATATTCGCTGGTATGTCCGCCATCCCGCACACGGAACTGGCAAGGGATACCGGCATTACGCATCGCTTGGAAAAACTCTATATTACGGTCCAGCAGAAAGTCATCATCTCCGCAATCCACAAACCACTGTACTGTACGAAGCTGTGCCTTACGCGCATCATCTGCCTCAACCACATACCTGATGCAACTATGTTCCTGCACAGAACGCGTCAGCACAGCCATCTTGTTTGTGGGGTCGGGATCTTTTCCCACCTCCTCACCACTGACGGGGATGTTCATCAAAGCACTCATGGCATAGGCAGCACAATACATATCCGGATAGCGTTGTGCATAGCTCGTCGTTCCACCTCCGCCCATAGAAAGTCCGGCAATGGCACGATGCCGCTTATCACCTTTCACCCGGTAAGTCTTCTCTATATAAGGAAGGAACTCCTTATAGAAGAAATCTTCGTAAGCCCAGCCCGGCATGTTGAAGTAGCCGTTCCAGCAAGTAGCCGGATTGCCTCCTGCATTGGGGCTGACGATAATCATCTCGCAAGCCTCGCCCGATGCCACCAACTGGTCCATCACGTCCTTCACACGTTGGTCTGTAAACCAACTGGTATTCACCCCCGACATGCCGTGCAACAAATAGAGGATAGGATATTTCCTATCCGTTTCATTGCTATAGCTTTGCGGCAGATAGATGGTGTAGGCACGGTGTGCTTTCAATACCTGGCTGTAGATGCTGTCGGTCACTACCTTGCTTTGCGGTCCCCATGCAGGATTTTGTGCATTTGCCATCCACAGCAAGCAGACGGCTAAGAGAGAGAGTATCAATCTTTTCATGGTATCGATTTAAAAATGTACTACAAAATAAGCGTTTTCCATTCTAAAACTAATTGATATATATCAGTTTTTTCACGCATATCCCCCTCATCTCTTCACCATCGGATACACAGCCACAGGCACTTGCGCCCGCATGGCATCATGCACTTTCTGCTTGCGTGCCTTTGTCACCCTCTGTACCGCTGTGCAACGCACATCGGCCGAAGATGCGGCAACCATCCACTGATATTCACCCTTAGCCAACTCCCAAGAGCTGTTTTTCTCATTAAAGGAAGCCATGTCCATCACGTTCCAAGTCAGAATCAGTGTCTGGCTCTCGCCCGGCTGGAGCAAGGCAGTTTTGCCGAAGGCCTTCAACTCCTTGGCAGGCTTGTCAAGTCCCCCATTCGGAGCTTTCACATAGAGTTGTACAGCTTCACGCCCTGCCACCTTGCCGATGTTCTTCACGCTCACTTTCAACTCACAGCGGTCGGCATCCATTTTGGCGTTCTCTACCGCATAGTCAAAAGCAGTATAGCTCAAACCATGACCGAACGGATAGGAAACCTCTTTACCGAAAGTGTCGAAATAGCGATAACCCACATAGATTCCCTCTTCATAGTTGGTGAAATCCACATTTTTCTCCGGTTCCTTCGGTTTCTCCTCTTTCTTTTCGGACTTGAAGTTCATGCCGGTACCCATAGCAAACGACGGCATCTTGAACTCGTAATCAAAAGGGAAGTTAGCATCCGACGGCGCATCGCCATATTTCACGGCAAACGTCATGGGTAACTTGCCCGAAGGATTCACCTCTCCGGTCAGGATATCCGTGATACAATTGCCCACCTCTTGTCCCGGCTGGAAGGCACAAACCACTGCATCTGCCAGTCCCTTCCAAGAAGCAGTTTCCACCGGGCTGCAGATGTTGAGAACCACCACCAGTTTCTTGCCTGCAGCATGATAAGCGGCAGACACCTGCTTAATCAGAGCCAATTCGTTCTCCTTCAGAAGGAAATCTTCCACACGGCGGTCACAGCCCTCGCCACTGACACGCCCCAGCGTAAGCACGGCAATGTCGTTGGCTTTCACTTGTGCAGCCAGTTCCTCGGCAGTGGGCAGGAACTCCTCGGCACGGGGCAGCGGAGTAAAGGCGAAAGGTGGTTTTCCGTGAGGAAAAAGCCGTTTCTGCTCGTCGGCCATATGCTTCTTGTAGCGGTTCAGCAATTCTTTGTCCACGGTGTAGCCCGCATTGCGCAAACCTTCTACCATAGAAACCGTGTAATAACCGATGCCCGTACTGCCAAAGCCCATGCCGGCAGGAACCATGTCATAGGAAGTAGTTCCATAAAGGGCCACTTTTTTGATGCCGGCAGCCATGGGTAGCGCCTGCTTGTTATCCAGCAGCACGATACCTTCCGCACCTATCTCACGGTCTACTTGCGCATGAGCCTCCAAGTCGGTTTTATTGGGATACTCGTAGCCGGCAAAGGTATGGCTCTTGACCACAAACTCCAGCACACGCTTCACGCTGCGGTCGAGGAGTGCCAAATCCAGTGTACCACTCTCTACGGCTTTCAAAATAGCTTTATACTGGCGGTCCTGCCCCGGTTGAAGCATATCGTTTCCTGCTACGATGGAGGTCACGGCATCTTTTCCGGCATTCCAGTCGGACATCACCAGTCCCTTGAATCCCCATTCGTCGCGGAGGATGTCTTCTGTCAGTTCACGGTCCTCGCAGGTATATTTGCCGTTCACCTTATTGTAGGCGGTCATCACGCTCCAGGGCTGAGACTCTTTGACAGCAATCTCAAAGCACTTCAAATACAGCTCGCGCAAGGGGCGTTGTGTCAGGCGAGAGTCGTTGTTATTGCGGTTGGTCTCCTGGTTGTTTACGGCAAAGTGTTTCAGGCAGGTACCTGTCCCCCGGCTCTGGATTCCGTTGATATAAGCAGCAGCCATTTTGCCGGTCAGCACCGGATCTTCCGAATAATATTCATGGTTACGTCCGCAGAGCACATTTCGCATCAGGTTGACACCCGGTGCCAGCAACACATCCAAACCATAATCCTTCACCTCCGTACCCAAAGTACGTCCCACCTTGTGGGCTGCATCCGGATTGAAAGTTGCTGCCACCGTGGTGCTGGAAGGAAATTCCGTAGCATGATAAGTACGGCTGTCGAATTCCCGCTTGGCAGCCATCGCCAACCGGTGCGGTCCGTCGGCAAGATAGGCGGAAGGGATACCCAGTCGGGGAATGTCGTAAGTACGTCCCGCTGTTCCGGGAAACTTGGTATCACTTCCCATCGACATCCCACAACCGATGACGAGGTGTACCTTCTCTTCGAAGGTCATGGCACTGACTACTTCGTCGATATTATCGGCACGCAGTCTGACTGACTGATTCGAACCGGTCGTCTGTGCAGTCAAGGCAGATGCCAGACAGAGTGAAAATAAAGTAATTGACAATCTTCTCATATATATTATATTTAAAAAGCCACAAAAGAAGCCCCCGTACAATTAGATGATTTCCACGGGGGACTTCTTCTACAAACAATTAATCAGTTAGAAAAATCTAATTTTGTCTATCTGCATCAGATGACGAAGTTAGATTTTGATTCTTTATGCGCTTTACCAACCTGCATTTTGTTCCATATTCGGATTCAAGCGGATTTCCTTTGCCGGAATAGGCAACAAATAATGTCTTTCCTTGAAACCATAACGCGTTTTATCCTTGTTATACTGAATGTATTCTACCGCTACATTATCCGGCTCATCTTTTCCTGCCTTATTTGACAAGATAGGTGTTCTTTCACCCTGATCCTTAAGCAAAGCCTCCGCATCTTTCCAACGGATAATATCCTGATAACGGGTATATTCAGAACAGAGTTCCAGTCTCTTTTCCAATTTAATGGCATCCAAGGTAGCCGTCTTTGCATCCAATCTTGCACGCTGACGCACCTCATTCAAGCAAGCATCAGCTTCGGATTGATTGCCATCCTTCAGGTTTGCTTCAGCTGCCAGTAACAAGACTTCAGCATAACGCATCCAACGATAGTTATTATATGAACACCAGAACCCAGCAGGAGATTCTACATTCGAGAAGCGACGCTTCCACATGAAATAACCTTCATTAATCAAACTCTGCCCTTTGGCAACCTTGACACCCAATTGAGAAATTTGGTCATAGGTTTTCATTGTCTGATTCAACCGATAACCATCTACACCCTCTTCCTGAACAAATGCATCATACAACTTTTTCTGAGGAACCATAAATCCCCATCCGGTACCATTAAACTGATTGTTAGAGCCAGACATATCCAACTTATCAGTGCGCCAATGATTCATCACCTCAAAGAAACTGAACTCATCCATGGAATTACTTGCATCAAAAATACGGTTACTTTCGAGCATACTTTCACAATTATACTCAGCCTTGTAGGTCAAGATATCCTCATAATTTCCATCATAAAGTTTATACTTACCGCTAGCTCTAACTTCATTCAAGACAACAGCAGCTTCATGGAATTTTTCTTGCCATAAATAAGCTTTACCCAATATAGCTTGTGCCAACTGCTTGGTAACACGCCATGTCGTTTTATCATCTACACTCTTCTTTTCCTCCAAGAGTCCTGAGTTGATAGCTTCAGTCAGGTCCTGCTCTATCAACGCCCAAATATCAGCCTTAGGCGAACGAGCCAACTGATATTCGGATTTATCAAGCTCATGGTCTACCAATGGTACATCACCCCACATAGAAACTAAATCAAAATAAGCAAAAGCACGGAAAAACTTGGCTTCAGCACAAGCCTTCTTCTTCAAATCAGTATCAGGCTCAACACGTCCCAGAATCACATTCGCCTTATAAATAAGCTGATAGTAGCTTTCCCATACGCCTCCGATAAAACTTTGGTCTGAGCCAAATGAATATTCATTACAGCCTTCCAGCTCTGCATTGTCATTACGACCACCACCACCTGCCCAAACATCGTCCGAAAGGGCATTCTTCATCATCGTATAGTTATAGTATGTACCCTTGAGTTGTATATAAAGCGCATCAGCTGCTGCTTGAGCTTGTTCGTCAGTTTTATAATAAGTGGAAAAGTCCAATACACCTTTTTGAGGTATATCCAATTTGTCTTCACACGAAGTGCCAGCCAATATAAGGAGCGCTCCGAGCATTAAAGAATATCTTAATTTCATATGTTTTTCATTTTAATAAGTTCATAAAAATCAGAATGTCACACTCAAACCAAGAACAACCTTCTTTGAATTAGGATAACTACCTTTATCCACACCTAATGAATTTCCGACACCGGTAACTTCAGGGTCAAAACCAGGATAGTCTGTAAAAGTAAAGAAGTCCTCAAGTGAGCCATATATACGTAGATTTTCAATTGCTACCTTCTTAATCAGTTGCTTCGGGAAAGAATAACCTAACTGAATCTGTTTAATTTTAAAATAAGAACCGTCAAATACACAACCGGAAGAAGTCAGATACTTGGTATAATCTGTAGCGCCTGATGCAGGAGTCTTCCCATTGCGATTGCTTTCTGTCCAACGGTTTTTTGTAAAATAAGTCAGCTGATTCAAATTGTAATCCACACGGTTCAAGCCACAGAACACATCGTTACCTTGAGAACCCGTACCAAACAAGATAAAATCAAATCCCTTCCAAGCTGCATTCAAGGTAATACCATAAGTATAGTCGGCAATTCCCTTACCAATTTCTGTCTTATCATTATCCGTAATACCTTCTACACCATCAATATCTCTAAAGATTGGCTCACCGGTTTTTGAATCCACACCCATGAAATCATAACCATAAAAATACCACGCGGGCTTACCTACCTCAAAACGGGTAATGGCTCCATAAGTCACATAAGTAGCCCCATCAATACTTGATAAAGACTCATGCATCTTGGTCACTTTATTCTTCAATGTAGCAACGTTGGCACGGACACCATAAGCAAAGTCACCAATACGATCTTGCCATCCCAGTTCCAATTCAAACCCCTTGTTCGTAATATTACCGGCATTAACTGGCGAGAAACTGTTACCTACTACAGTTGAAGCCTTAATGCCCGAAACAATCAGGTCTTTTGTCTTTTTATGGAAATAATCGGCTGTAACAGTCAAACGGCTATTCAAGAAACGGGCATCAATACCTATATTGGTTTGTTCAGAAGTTTCCCATTTAAGTCCGTCATTACCGGTAGCAGAGGGAGCATAACCATTGATGTAAGAGAAATTATTATTATCACCTACAGCCAAATGCCCGGTAGCACCAATTGATACATTCCATTTATAACCGCCCAATGATGCAGTAGAACCATTCTGTCCCCAACTGGCACGGAGCTTTAATTGTGACAGCCAGTCTTCAGTTCCTTTCATAAAATTTTCCTCCGAAAGAACCCAACCCAAAGAAACTGCCGGGAAATAGCCCCAACGTTTGTTCTTTGGCAACACAGAGAGGTCAGCAGCATCGGCACGCAGTGAGAACTGAGCCATGTACTTTCCGGCATAGTCATAATTCAAACGTCCGAAGTAAGATAATTTACGAGTATAGGTAGGCTCACCACCACTTACATCCTTTACAGCATCAGATGTAGCATAGGCAAAGTAGAAGAAATTAGGATCATTCTGCAAGAAACCCAAATGCGAAACTCTGTTAATCACATTTCCCCACATATCTGTAGTATCTTCATTATATCCCTTCTTACTTCCGCTAACGCCATAAGAACGGCTCTGACTATAAGAAGTTCCCAACATCAATGTTGCGTTGTGTTTGCCAAAAGAACGGGTGTAGTTCAAAAAGTTCTCCCACTGATAATAGGTTGGGCTATAATCCGAAGCCGAAACCTCCACCCAATCACGTTTAGCCTTGTCAGTATAGTAATAAGATTGCCCCACGCCATAAGAGGAAGTTGAAGCCAAACGATAAGAAAGACGAGAAGTAACGGTAAGCCCCTTGATAGGCATAAAATTCAAATAAGTAGAACCATTGATATTAAAGCCTCTGTTCTTGGTATAAGAGTTGTCACGCATGGCAAAAGGATTGATAGCTTCGGCATTGCCAGTGAAAGCTGATACACCATAAAGGTTGCCGTTTCCATCGCCCAACATATTCTTATGATCCTTATAGATGGTAGCCATATTCAACGGCAAGTCATCAATAGGATAAAGAGGCTTGGTCAGAGGGTCTAATTGTAATACAGAAAGCATCATGCTACCATACTCATTGCCCTCGGCTACGGACTGAGTTTTGTAGTGCTCAATCTGATTATTGGTACCTACCTCCAGCCAAGGTTTGATTTTCCAGCTGGCATTTACCATTCCCGTGAGTCGTTCATAAGTATCGGCATTGCCGACAATCATACCGTCGTTATCAAGGTGGGACAATGACAGATAGAAAGAACCTCTGTCGCTACCACCTTGGAAAGTCACATTATGACGTACCATCGAACTGTTTTCAAAAGCCTCATCGACCCAATCCGTATCGGTTTTTCCATCCCAATAGGTATCAAAAGCACTCTGGGTAAGCTTCTTGTTTTCCAAGAAGAATTCCTTATACTGCGCAGCATTCATTACTTCGGGTACTTTACCCAAACTCTGTGAAGTATATTGAAAATCGTATGTGATTTTACCGTTTCCTTTTCCTTTCTTTGTAGTAATCAATACTACACCGTTACCGGCAGCAGCGCCATAGATAGCTGCAGAAGCACCATCCTTCAAAACTTCCATAGACTCAATGTCATTAGGGTCAATACCACCAATATCGCTGGCAATACGTCCATCCACTACATACAGCGGATCGCAAGAGCCGTTAGAACTTATTCCACGGATACGCACCTGTGGAGAAGCACCCGGTTTAGCAGATGCACTGAGCACTTGCACACCAGCAGTTTTACCCTGCAATGCCTGCTCAGCACGGGTAATGGTACGTGCTTCCATATCTTCTGATTTTACCGAAGATACGGCACCGGTCAGTGAACTTTTCTTCTGCACGCCATAACCTACCACCACCACTTCATCCAGCGTTTTAGTGTCTTCTTTCAATATCACATTCATTACTCCTGCCACTGCTTTCTTTTCTTGTGTCAGGTAGCCGATGTAGGAATAGACAATCGTCGCTCCTTCTTTCACAGACAAAGAGTAGTTGCCGTCCATATCCGTAATGACACCGTTGGTAGTGCCTTTCTCAAAGATACTCACGCCAATCATCGGTTCATTCAGGTCGTCAGTAACCCTACCGTTCACCTTTATAGTCTGGGCTTGTGCCAGACTGAAAGGAAGACAGATCAATAGGAAGAGTGCCATAGCTGCAAGTCTCTTCCGAGCTGTTTGCTTCAGATTTTGTTTCATTTGATTAAATTAGATTTATGTTAATAATAAAAGGTTTCTTAAGAAAGTGTCAGAACCCACGTGTAGGAAATGCCATCACTACCTCCAGCAGTTCCTTGTCATGGTTATACTTCACTTGGCAATCGTTATTGAAAATCATCGTTGCTCCCTTTTCTGCGGTATAAGGTTCCCACTCGGGTAACCCTTCGGCATTGGGATTGCCCGTACGGGCAAAGTTCAACCACGCGCTGCTCATCTTTTCGCCCAAAGCTTGTGCTTCAGCGCCACCCCCGGTCATGGAAGCGTGGCGCACTACATTGTTGAAGGCAAAGGGAATGTCCATGCAGTGCGTGCTGCGAAACATGCCGTCAAGTACGGGCGATTCCCACGCGAACATGTACATATAGACCGGAGCACCCTGCTGCGCAGCTTTCAGTTTAGCCTGCTCCACAGCACCGGGACGGAACACGAAGTCCACATCCACCAAATCTTTAGGCTGATAGCCGGGGTAGGCTTTCTCGAAAGCGGTAAGGAACTCGTCCGTACGTTCGCCGTATTTCTTTTGCAGGAATTCCACCGCTTTTTCTTTGGTAATGGTACGAAAAGCGGGGACATAAGTACTCATGGTAAATTCGTGCAGAGTAGTGCCAATCATTACCGGAATGCCCTTGCTTTGTGCTGGAGCTTGAGGGTCGAAAGGCTGTACGGGCAGTACATCGCCGTCCACCGTAGGCGCCCAGCCAAAAATGAAGGAAGACACCCCCTCCTTCTCTGCCTCTGCACGCACTTTGGCTATCGCCTTGTCACCGGCGGCAAGCACCTTGTCATACGGCATCTTGCAGAGTTCGTCTATCTGCGAAGCCTTCAGACCAAGTTCTTCCATCACGGCACTGCCAATGCGACGAGAATACTTTTGCTCCATCGTGCGAAGCATAGATCCGCTTTGTACAATGGCTTTATGGAACAAGCCTCTCGCCGATGGCGTGGCAAGTAGCGTAGAGACCTTGCCTCCTCCACCGGATTGACCGAAAATGGTAACATTCCGAGCATCTCCACCGAAGGATTCTATATTCTTATTCACCCATTGCAGTGCCGCCACCAGATCAAGCAGTCCGGCATTGCCCGATTTTGCATATTTATCGCCATAGGCGGAAAGGTCGAGAAAACCCAGGACGTTGAGACGATGATTCAGCGTCACAACCACTGCATCCCCTTTCTTTGCCAGATTTGTTCCGTCATACGAGGGAAGCTCCTGACCACTGCCGGCGGAATAACCTCCACCATGCAGCCACACCATGACGGGGCGTTTCTTCCCGTCTTTCAGTCCCGGAGTCCAGATATTCACTCGCAAACAGTTCTCATCGGGATAACCGTCATCCCAGTTGAAGGCAAACGCCTGCTCGTCGCTGTACCATCCCATACGCTTGCCTTGCGGACAAGTAGGGCCGTAGGCACGACTGCTACGGACACCTTCCCATTTGTCAACTGCTACAGGCGGCATAAAACGTTCGGCTTTGGCATACGGGATACCTTTATATATATAGATACCGTTCTCCACATATCCGGCTACTTTGCCCGATTCGGTTTCGGCAACAGCAACCGTAGAGGAAGCCGTTATCTCCCCCTTCTGCCCACAAGCAGATGCTTTCTCTATTTTAGCTGTCCCTCCGCACGAGGAAAGTAGGATGGCGGAGAATGCTAACACTGACAAGAATTGCTTTTTCATATTATGTATTAGTTTTATGTTTTTATGATTGCAATATTAGCACATTCTCCCCAGAAGGATTTTCTACGTTATCCAAACGGCTTTCCCCGATGTTCAAAACAGCTTTCTCCAATGTTCAAATGTTTGCAGATTTGTTCAAAACATGCTCTCCGGCAGTCTCTCTCTCAATTTTTATGAGTATTTTCGCATCGTAATGCAGAGATTCGTTGAACAAAACAAATGGATGACATGCCAATGCTTTTAGTCTACACTATATATTATGAAATACATTAAATACTTACTTCTATTGTGTTTAATCACCGCATGCAACCCGTCGGACACAAAGCCCGCACCGGAAGGCAGCATCGAAAGCCCCGTCATCACCAATGACCTCTCCAATCAGAAGGTCACCGCCTTTGCCGAAGATGCACAAGGACACATTTGGATAGGAACTTCACGAGGGGTAAACAAATATAATGTACACGAATATCATCAGTATTACTGTACGGATGACTCGCTGGATATACCTGATAATCAAATCAACGACCTCTTCCGTGATTCACAAGGCCGGTTGTGGGTAGTCACCGTAAATGGAACCAGCCTATACACAGACAAAGATAATTTCCAAAATATCCCACTGGACTTCCCCAATAAAAACGGCATCCAAATACTCGAGAACAAAGACGGAAAGATTTTTCTGAACATGATGCACAACCTTGCCGTATATAATCCACAAACACACAAATTTGACGTACCCATCAAGATATTTGACCCAAACTATACCTTCAACAACCGCTGCTTCATAGACCAGAGCAACAAACTGTGGGCAGTGACCCCACTGTCTCTGCGCCGCTACAACTCCTCCACACTAGCGCTGGAAGACTCCATTCCAATGCAAGGCATTTTTCCCACCCACTTCTTCATGCACACCAACGGAATCCTATGGCTGGCGGGAAACCGCCAGATAACATTGTTCGACACACATACGCACAAATTCAAGGAAACACCCCAAGCCCTTCGGAGCCATCCGTTGCTGCTGCATGCCAACGTCAACTACATCCACCCTTACGGCAGCAACAGCCTGCTGCTGAATACCGACCAACAAGGAATGTTTCTCTACAACTACGTGGAAGGATACGTGATACATCAGAGCGAAAACGGTTTTCCCTTCGAAGTGCCTCACTTCAAGATAAGCACCATGTTTACCGACTCACAGAAAAACCTGTGGATAGGCTCTGTAGACCAAGGCTATGTCGTGCGTTACAACTATAAAGAACGTTTCAACACCAATAATCATCTCAGCTCATACCTGAACCGAAAGTCAGTGCTGTCCGTGGCAGTGGACAAGGAGCGAAATCTCTGGATGGCCACCATGATAGACGGGCTGTACGTTTACAACATGGACAGCCACGAAGTGAAAGAAGTGGACTCGGCTAGACTTCCGGGAAAAAGCGCTACCGACAAACCGGACATCACACGCGTATTCGTAGATGACGAGGGCTACATCTGGCTGGCGGCCCTCTATGCGAGCAAGGTGATGAAATGCAGCTATAAAAACGGCATACTGAAGACAGAGTCTATTCATGACATCTTCCTACCACTGTCGTTTGCACAAGATCGTTGTGGAACAATTTGGGTGGGTACATACAGCCCTAAACTTTATGCCAAAAAGCGTAAAGAAAAAGAATTTGTCCAAACAAAAGTATTTTCCTGGACGGGAACCTTCATACCCGGACTCCTTCCACGCAACAACGGAAAGATGTGGACCACTGCCTTCATGAACCCAGTCATGCAAATCAATCCCGACAATTGGGAAAGCGCTGAAGTACCATTCGAGAACACCGACTGGCAAGCTTGTATCCAACGTTCAGTATTCATCCCTACCGACATCTTCGAAGACAGTCGTGGAGATGTATGGATTGGGACCGTCAGCAACGGACTACTGCACTATTCTGCCGCCACCGGAAAAATCGAGACCATAGAGGGTACACCCTGCCGGGACATCTCTTGCATTGAGGAAGATGCACAAGGCAATATATGGGCAGGCACACAATACGGGCTGGGCAAATATGACCGCACCGTAGGGAAATTTACCAACTACTATGCCGCCGACGGCATAGGCGGCAATCAGTTTTACGACCGTTCTTCCTGCCGCTTGCCCGACGGAACACTGGTTTTTGGCGGTACGCACGGACTGACTTTCTTCAACCCTATGGACGTAAGTACCAAACGGGAAATTCCACTGCTCTTCGAAGATTTGAAGATACACAACCGGTTGGCACGCCCACAAGACAGCGAAAGTATAGACAAGCACCTCTCCTACCGACCGGACATCTGCCTGGACCACAATCAGAATGGTTTCAGCATCTCCTTTGCCGCACTGGACTACTGCGAATACGAACGCGTACATTATTATTACAAGATGGACGGTTTCGACAAATATTGGATTGATGCCCGCAACAACCGCGAGGCCTACTATGCCAATCTGCCTGCCGGTACCTACACCTTCAAAGTTAAAATAACCAATAACGACAAGAGCATTGTAGAAAGGGAGAATTCCATACGCGTCATCGTAAAGCCCGCCCCTTGGCAAACGTGGTGGGCATGGTGCACCTATCTGCTCATTGCCGCCGCCATCATCGGTATCTTCATCCGTGCCTGGCTACGCATTAAGCAGGAAAAAGAAACCGCCCGACGCGCCAAACTGGAGAAGGACCAGGAACAACGGGTGAACCGTATGAACATGAGTTTCTTTGCCAACATCTCGCACGAGTTCCGCACCCCACTCACCATGATTTCGGGTCCGGTGACACAACTTTGCGAAAGCCCCAAGATAGAGGGAGAGAACAAGCAGCTACTCTACATTGTACAACGCAGTGTGGGGCGCATGCTCCGTCTGGTGAACCAGCTGATGGACTTCAACAAGCTGGAGAATGACACCCTAAAACTGCGGGTGAAACGGACCGACATCATCTCGCAACTGCAACGTTTTGTAGACATTTTCCGCATCAACGCCAACGAAAAAGGCATCGCACTGAACACTTATGGCCTGGAGGATACTTTCCTCATGTGGCTGGACGTGGACAAGCTGGACAAGATTGTAGGAAACCTGCTTTCAAACGCCTTGAAGTTCACTCCGAACGGCGGAAAAGTGGAACTGTGCTTCGACGTCATTACCCGCGAAGAGGCTGCACGCCTCTTTACGCTGACGGACAAAGACATCGACACACAGTACGTCAAAGTTGCCGTGGCAGACAGTGGCCACGGAATCCCCGAGGAACAGTTGGAGAAAGTATTCGAACGCTATTACCAACTGGACAATCAATCCAAAGGTACCTATAACTGGGGAACCGGTATCGGCTTGTACTACGCCCGCAGCCTGGCGCTGCTGCATCACGGCTACCTGAAAGCCGGTAACCGTACCGAAGGAAGCGGAGCCGTCTTCACCCTGCTGCTGCCGGTGAATGACCTCTCCTATACCCCCGAAGAATGTACCCTCCCCGAAGAAGAACAGAACAAGGCGTTTCCGATACAAACGGAAGAACAGTATCAACTGGAAAACACAGAGAGCATCCGGCAACAAAAGCAAACCCTGCTGGTGGTAGACGATGATACGGAAGTGGCCCACTACCTGAAGGCCCTGCTTTCTCCCGTCTACAACGTTGTCTGCCGCTTCGATGCCGACAGCGCCTTCAAAGCCATGAGCGAAGAAGCTCCCGACCTCGTACTGAGCGATGTAGTGATGCCCGGAAGAAACGGTTACGACCTCTGCCGACAGATAAAGGAAGACTTGCAACTATGCCACATCCCCGTGATACTGGTAACAGCCAAAGCTACTGTAGAGAACCAGGTGGAAGGTCTGAATACCGGTGCAGATGCCTACGTAACGAAACCTTTCGAGCCCAACTACCTGCTGGCGCTTATCAAATCCCAGCTGAAGAACCGTGAGAAAGTGCGCAGTCTCCTGAGCCGTTCCACCCAAACGGATGAGATTGAGGAGAACGTGCTCTCCCCGCAAGACAACACCTTCATGACCGAACTTTACCACCTGATGGAAAACGAACTCTCCAATCCGGAACTGGACGTGGCGCGCATGACCGAGCTGCTGAAAATCTCCCGCACCAAATTCTATTACAAGGTAAAGGGGCTGACGGGTGAGAACCCCAGCGTATTCTTCAAGACCTACAAGCTGAACCGTGCCGCCAAATTGATAAAGGAAGGGAAATATACCATCTCAGAGATAGCGGACATGACGGGATTCAGTACACTGTCCCATTTCTCGACCAGCTTCAAGAAACAATTCGGGGCGACGCCGAGCGAATACAGCAAGTAAAAAACCAGTCGGTTCAAATTTATTCATTACATTTGTACCATTCTTAAAAAAACTTTTTATCCATGGCACACCGACTGAATACCAACAAGCAGTTTATGATAGGCAACGGCATCCTTGCTTTCGCCGTGATTTTTGTAGTTGTCATCTTTGTCTACATGAGCATGAGGCTGCAACAACGGAAAGAAGGAGAACGCAACTTCATCGAGACATACACCATCACACTGACGAAAGGATTTGCCGGAGATTCCACTTCCATATTCATCAACGACAGCCTGCTGGTGAACCGCACCATTGCAGAAGAACCTTTCACCATCGAAGTGAAACGCTTTGCCGAGCAAAACGCACTCATGATTGTAAACAATGCAACTGAAAAGCTTTCCTTATTTGAGCTAAGCGAAAAAGGGGGCGAATACCGGTTCGAGAAGGAAGGGGAAGAGGTGAAGCAGCTGGCAAAAAATTAGGGATAAAAAGTTGTGAAGCATTTTGCTCTCATATTTCGGAGTCAACAAGCTTTTTCCTGGCTTACCAACAGCCACTACAAAGACATCACATAACTTTTGCAGTGCTACTGCAAAGACATTACACAACTCCTGCAGTGACACTGCAGTGACAGTGCAAGAGGTATGCAGTAGTTTTGCAGTATCACTGTCTGTAAAACAAGGAACTACTTACCGTCCATACTAATCTCTAACCATTTATTTTCGTTTGATATTTCCGAAGCTCCGCTCTCAATGCTTGTGCCTTTCCATCAGTCATCCGGTCGAGCAAATCCCAGAAACGCTCCCCGTGATTCATCTCGCGGGTATGTGCCAGTTCGTGCAGTAGCACGTAGTCTATCAGATGCTTGGGAAGAAGTACCAGATAATAGGAAAGGTTGATATTGCCTTGTGCCGAACAGCTTCCCCAACGCCCGCTGCTGGAATTTATCTTCACACTCTTGTAAGGAAGGTTGTGCTGCATGGAAAGCATATACAGACGGGGCGGAAGAACAATTTTCGCATTTCGCCGTAAAGCTTCCTCAATTACATTGCGCAGCCAAGCCTGCAGCTTCTCATCCGAGAAATCGGCATCAGGAGGACAGATTATCTGCATTTCCTCCAATTCCGAACGGGACAAGAACCGTTCCCGTTGTCCGCTGACCAATGTCAGTTTAAAGAACTCCGTATCAATGCGGTAATCCAAATCAATCAGCTTTCTGACCTGCTTCTGTATGGCAGCCTTCAGACGCGGACGAAGCTGCTCGATGGCATTCTCTATCTCGGCAAGGGAAGTCCGGGGAGGCACAGTCACGTAAATTCCGTCCTCCTTTGTACGGAAAGTGAGGCGCCGTGCCCGGGCATTGACCCGGACAAACAAAGGACCAAGCTCTTTATCTTCTATAATGCGGTTTACTGTCATAAATCAAAGCCTCTCCCATAGGAAAGGGGCGGGAAGAGGCTTTGCAAATGAACAAAGAATCGTCCAAAAACGCAAGCAAATACCTGACAAAAGCGGACGGAGTGTCCGATAATGAACACTACACAAAAGCGACTATCCTTTAATAATCAACATTTTACACTTATGGCACAATAATTGATTAAAGTATGATGACCGAGCGTCCTTTGAAAAAAGCATTTTTATATGCAACTTTTTCAAGGCAGATCACGTCTAACTAATAAATACTGAATCACAAAAAACAAAAGAATATGAAAGCTCTAACAACATTTATCGCAATCGCCTTATTGGCATTCAGTACAACCGCTTGTTCACAACAACACACATACCGTTCCGGAGGCTTCGGCAGCAAGACGGTCAAGGCAAGCAAGAATTATGTAACCAAAGACATAAAAGTGGACAACTTCACCAAGCTGAGTGTAGCCGGCAGCCCCGACGTGACCTACACGCAGAAGTCCGGCAAACCGACAGTGGAAGTATACACCTCGGACAACATTGTAGACTTACTGGATATCCGTGTCAAGGACAATACCCTCTACATCGGCTTCAAGAAGAACGTCAGCGTATCCTATAATAAACTGGAAGTACGTGTGTCCGCAGAAAAGCTGAACGGCATTGCCGTGGCAGGTTCGGGAGACGTGGAACTGAAAAACGGACTGAAGACGGATGACATCAAAATCTCTGTGGCTGGTTCGGGTGACATCAGTGGAAACAACATCTCCTGCACAGACCTCGATATTTCCATCGCAGGCTCGGGAGACATCAATAGCAGCAACATCACTTGCAATGACCTCCAAGTATCCGTTGCAGGTTCAGGTGACATGAAGCTGAATAACGTAACCGCCAACTTCACCAGAGCATCCGTTGCCGGTTCGGGTACCGCCATCCTGAGCGGCAGTACCCAAGAAGCTGAATACAGCGTGGCAGGTTCGGGTGATTTGCTTGCTTCCGATTTCGTTGCCAAGAAAGCATCTGCCAGTGTTGCCGGTTCAGGCGACATCAAGTGCCATGCCACAGATTTCCTGAAAGTACGCACCAGCGGAAGCGGCAGTGTAGGCTACAAGGGTAATCCGGAACTGGACTATCCCAAGAAAGGACTGTATAAACTCTAACATAGAAAACATAGATTCTCAGATTGATGACTATAAACCTAAACTAAATTCTCTCTCAAATAATTACCTGCAAAAAGAACGAAGGACTCCCGCGAGGAAGCCCTTCGTTCTTTTATCACCCCACACCTCCGAAGCACGGGAACAGTTGTCATTTATCTATATTCAGAATGCCCGATTCATTGTCGCTGTTATTGATGCGTCTGCCGGATGATTTGTAACGCTTACCAAACTCGAAGTTATAACTCAGCTTGATAACCGCCATCTGTCCTATTTCTTTCGCATGACTCCACGAGGTATAGGGCGCCACTTTGCTCACCCGTTCCTTGCCCGTCTTGTAGTTGTTGGTGAACGGGAACATCATCCCTGCTCCTAATTGCAGCCGCTTGTGGGTATAAGTGGCTAAAACAGCAGCCTGGTTTTCACCCTTATAAATCGTTTCGCCCATCAGCTCGTTCGCCCTTTTACTGAATTGTCCCAACAGAGAGAACTGCTTATAATTGAACACGGCACCCAGGTTGTAATAGAAATCATTATACGTATGGGTATAGGTATTGCCGTTAGACCAGTAACGTGTAAATCCACCATCTATACTCAGCGTCAGGAAATTCTTCAGACTACCAATGTTCAGTCCGCGGAATGTGAAAGAAGGGCCAAAGCGCAGAAACTGTGCAGAACGCTGGTTCTCGTTCATCGAAACCAACTTGTCTCCCTCGGCAAACACACTCTCCATGATGATATTCTTGTGATAGCCATGTGTCACATTCAGCATGAAGACGAACTTCTTCTTCATATAGGAATAGTTCAACGTATTGTTGAAAACGCTGTAAGTCTCCAATGCCGGGTTACCGCGTACTATCTGGATGGTATCTATCGCCTGCTCCACATTGGTCAATGCACTGAGCGAAGGAATCTTGGGTTCGACATTGAACCGATAGTTGATGTTGCCGTTCTTGTGCGGAGAGAAGTTCAGACGGACAGTGGGAGTAAAGGTATAGTAGGTATGTTCCTCCCCTCCTTCCTTGAAATAAGAGCGGGTCAGTCCGGCACTCACACCATAGCTCACTTTCCTGATATTACCCTGCACCTCGGCAAACGCCGCTGTCTTTGCCTGGTTCATTTCCGATACGACGGGTGAAGAGCCTGCATACTCGTTCCTGGCATACATCTGGTAGTGGCGCAATCCGGCGCTGAATACGAGGAACTTGAAACGCTTGTCGTAGATGGCTTCACCGATAATGGAACGCTTATTCCCCGTCACATCTGTTTCAATCATCGCCAGGTCTTCGGCTTGAGGCGTATATTCGTGGTAGAGCCTATTATTGTCGGTGTGCATCAGCGTACCGGTCACGCTCATCGTAAGCATCTGATTCTTCGGTAATGTACGCTGGTAATAAAGGTCGAGCGAAGGAGTGTAGCTGGACTGCTTGTTCTTCAGTCTGGAGAAGATATAGTTATCGGCATCCGCAGCATCATACAACTTGTTCGACTGGTTCAGGCAAGGGGCATCATAGACACTGTTGCGGAACACGACGTTGAATACGTACTTATCCTGCTCCGTCAGATTGTAAGAGAGGTCGATATTGTGGGTAAAGTGCTTGTTTTGGTCGTGAAGCCCCTCCTGCACACGATGTATCGTCTTATTTTCCAACACATATGTCTCGTCTATATCCGTATATGTTTTTTTGAAGTTACGGGCAGACAAGTTATAGAACAATCCCCATTGTGACTTGTTATGATTGAACTTTGCCACCACATTGTCCTCGCTAAACAACATGTGGGGAGCATTAGTGGCTTGTATATTGACCAGTCCACCCGTTTCGCGGCGGCGGACAATGATGTCCACCACAGCGCCCAGGCTGCTGTCGCCATAGCGCTCTCCCGGATTTTCGATGAATTCTATTCTTACAATCTCCTTGGGCAGGAGGGCTGCCACTTCGGTGGAGGTAGCCACAATACCGTTGATACGTGTCTGTACGCTGCCGCCATTGGCTTCCAGGCCTTTACCAAGAGCATCCACCTTCAAGTGCGGAATGGCAAGGTTCAGCATCAGGTCGTAGGGATTATAGGAATTCTTCATGGCAGTAGCGGTGGGTACTACAACCATGCGGTCTACCTTCTGCGTGATATTGCTGCCCGATATTACCACCTCGTCCAGTGCTACCGACTGTTCTTTCAAGATAATGTCTCCCATCTGCACAGTGCCTTGGGGAGTCCTGATGACAATCTGTTCGCCGACGTAACCGATATAAGAGAGTCTTAACAGGAAATCCGAACCGGCAGTGGCTCTCAAAGCAAATTTACCTTTGCCATCAGTGGTGCTTTCCGTAACGAATGAAGAGTCGGGCAAGGAAATCAGGGCTACATTGACAAATTCCACCGGACGGTTCTGTTCATCTACAATTGTACCGTTTACTTTCACTGTTTGTGCCGCTGCGGCAAAGCTACCCAACAGGCATACGATAGCTATAACAAGAATCTTTTTCATAAATGCCGGTGTTTAGAGTTTGTCTTTTAAAGCTGACTCGATGATTGCCTTTATCTCTTCTGACGAAAGAGTTTCTTTATTGGTCCACTCCTTGTCTCTCTCCTCCGAGATATCCAATACGGAATCGCAATGTTCCGACATCAGCAGAAAGAGCATTTTCTCTGAAGTTTCGCCCGACGCGCTTATTACCTCATAGTGCACTTCGGCATACTTGCAAAATTTGCCGTCTACGTTACGACCACATTTACGCTCCAGGTATCCGTAACGGAATTTCTCACCTTCGCCTAACTGCGACTTAACATATTCCTTAGTTGCCGACTTTATTTTATACTGGTCGCTTCCGGGGAAGTAACATGAAGTAAGAGATACAAGTGCGAAACACGCTGCGATTGCCATTGTTCTGAATGTACTTTTCATAAGACTTTCTGTTTTTTGATTTGATGCAAAGTTAAGGCAAGAAGTCTCTTAACTCCTACTAAATCGCACTATTAAAAGTCTTAATACTTAGCACATAAAGCACTGATTATCAACAATGACATATTATAAAAGTCTTAATCCGGCCTCTTCCGGTCTAAATGCCTCTTATGCACTCCACAATATCCTGTTTTTCGCCTGCATTTATCTTCTTTCGGATGGAAGTCTTACGCACGTAGATGGTTGCACTTGTCTGTTGGGTGACCACACCGATTTCTTTCGTGGAGAAACCGGCACAGAGCAGACAGCATATCTGCACTTCCTTATCAGACAATACCTGTCCGAACTTTTCCATCATGCGGGAATAAAAGCCATCGTATAGTTTATCAATTACCGGATAAAGGTCTGCCCAGGCAAGAAGTCCTTCCACCGGAATCTCCTTATTGCCGATGCCCGAAATAAGTTTCAGCAACGCCTGGTTCTGTGAGGTAGGCGTATTGGCAACAAGCCGTATGATACCCAGCTGCTGAAGAAGCAGCTTCTTGAAGAAAGCACCGCTATTCTCTTCCTGATTGTCCGATACCTTCTGGGCATCTTCCAGCAGGCGGGTCAGTGCATCAATACGTTCCTCGGCTTCGGCAAGGCGCTTCCGTCTGTTACGGATATAAAAGGTAAGGGAAACAAGTACCCCGACAAACACAACAACAACCAGCATCGAATACATCCGTGTCTTCTGCCGTTTGATTATCAACTCATAGTTCAACTGTTGAAGCTTGTTCCTGGTCACCAGCTGTTGCTCTATCACGCTATTCTGGTCCCTCATCTCATTCCTGACAGAATCAGCAAACCTACCGAAAGTGACAATGTCCAAAGGTGCCCCGGAAGTATAGTCCAGAATTGTTTTCAACTGTGCCAGCGCACTGCGTACAGAAAAGCCCTCGGCTCTCTTTTCTTCCTGCTTCAATTCATTGTTCCACGCCTGCTCCCAATAGTAACGGGCAGAATCCAACTGATGAAGGTTCAGGAAGTTTTCAGCAAAGATTACCTGCAGAATGGGATAGTTGTCGGTCATAGGCATCAGCCGTCTAACCCGGTGAAGCAGTTCATTGGACTTGGTATATTCATGGCTGTTGGCAAGAAAAGCGGCATAATTCCTCAGATAGTGACAGGCCGAAGCTGTATCGGCTGCCGCCAATGCCATGTCAATACTCTGTTCCAGGTAATCCGAAGAAGAAGGGTGGTTGGCAAGCGCCATATTGAGTCCCAGGTCATAGAGTATGGAGCAATGTTCCCGGACAGATAGCTTATCAGCATATTGCAATATCTTTTCCATCAACTCTATCGCCTGGGAGTGGTCATTTCTCAGATAAGCTATCTCTGCCTTTCCCCGATAAAAAAGAAGAAGCCAGAAGGTGTCTTTCCGGGCTATGGCATAGTCCAAGCCATTCTCAATCGCTTCATCCATGCGTTCCTCCTGCTTCATCCATTTATAATAGGAGGCTTCAAGCAGGTAGCCATCAAGCATACGGGAAGAGTCTTTCCGCTCACGATAGTAGTGTATCGCTTCAGGAAGCAGCGAATCTTCCGCCAATGACATACCCATACGGTAGCGGGCCTGCGCACAGTTCCAAACGAACTGCATCCACTCCGCTTCTGAAAACCCGACATCCTTTTCTATGGAATTAAGCAACTTCAGCGCACTGTCCGGACGGCTCTGCAACAAAGAGTCGGTCTGCGCCAAAAGTTTTTTGTTGCCATGACAGTCATTACAGCCTACAAAGCACATAATGCCTAAAAGCATAATACAGATGTATAGTATGTTTCTCATCTTCTCCATTGTATATATTTGCAGTGAGTAAAGTTGAGAAAAAAAACGGCAGACTCCAAACTATATATACTGTAAATAATAACTCCCTTAAATAAAAAGCCTTGTAACCCACAGGCAAGAACAACAAAGGGACGCTGCATCACGCGGCGTCCCTTCTATTTTAGTTAGTTTTTATAAGATTTTGAGAGAATTGAAACTTCACAGCCTCAAGTTGTTTTAATAAAGCACACTAACTATTATTATGTTTAAAGCAAATGAAAATGTTATTTTAAAAGCAAATGAAAATATCTATTCCTTGATTTCCAGCTCCTTGTTCACCCGGCGCAGGCTGTCCATCACCTGCTTCTCATGAGACACGGGCACATCTCCCGAAAGAGCTACCGACGGTGCGGAAATCTGTTTACCGATAGTATCGGTTGCGGCTACTTCCTCTACATCCGAAAAGAATGAATGCTGCATCACATTTCCCAGCGAAAGAACCACTGCCACTACTGCGGCGGCTTTGAACAGCGGCATGAAGCGTGCGGCCAGTGTCAGGCGCTTTGCCTTGACCACCGGAACTTCCACTTCGGCAAGCACCCGGGCATCAAAATCCTCACCCAGATGCACTTCCTGCTGAAGCTGCTGATATACGAACAAATCCTTGTAGCGAAGCAAGTGCTTGGGCACATCGCTTCCGCTAAAGAAAGCACGCAATTCAGCCTCATCTTCCAAAGAAGTTTCGCACTGCCAGTAGCGCTCCAAGAGTTGTTCTATATATTTAGAGTCCATAACCTTCTATATCAATAAACGTTTGTTTCACTTTTTGCCGCGCCCTGAAGAGGTTCACTTTTACCTGCTCCTCGGTCAAGTTCAGGACTGCTGCTATTTCTTTATAGCTTTTACCTTCCACATCCCTAAGCTGCATAATCAGCCGCTGCTTTTCGGGAAGTCTGTTCATCAGCCGGTGTATCAACGCCATCCGTTCCTTGTTCACCAGCTTTTCGTAAGGGCTCGATGCATCGGAGACCTGCTCCATTTCGGGGAGCAGCTCCACGGTACGGGAGTCTTTTCGCTCGCTACGGTCTATCGCCAGATTTCTTGCCACAGTCAAGCAATAGGCCTCAATAGAACCGAATTGCGACCACTCGTCACGCTTGTTCCAAACCCTTATCAGCGTTTCCTGCACAACATCCTCTGCCTCTGCCCTATCGAACGTAATTCTCAGGGCTAACCGAAAGAGCTTATCCTTCAGCGGGAGAATGTCATTACGAAAGCTGAGTTCTTGCATCTCTAATAAATTGACGGTTAAGTATTCAGAAAGTTACAGCCTATTGCCGTTTTTTTTTGAATTATTTTCGGATACGGGTTCCACTGTTCCCGTTGATGGCTGATGCTAAAGTGATTACGACTTCGGACACACCCGCATTCAACGCCTCGAAAGAGTTCTCCAATTTTGGAATCATGCCACCTTGAATCACTCCATCGGCTACATATTGCTTAAATTCCTCCGGCGTTATCTGTGGAATCACGCTGTCATCATCGTCTTCGCTGCGCAGCACACCCTTCTTTTCAAAGCAGAACACCAAAGTTACATCGAACAAACCTGCCAAAGCCTTGGCGGTCTCTCCGGCAATAGTGTCGGCATTCGTATTCAGCATGTGCCCGTCTCCATCGTGTGTCAACGGAGCCATCACGGGAACCACACCCTTATGAATGAGGTCTGCCAAGAAAGCATCATTCACCTGCTTCACATCGCCCACAAACCCATAATCCACCTCCTTCACGGGACGCTTTACCGAACGGATTACATCCATATCGGCTCCCGTCAAGCCCAGTGCATTGACACCACGCGCCTGCAAGCCGGCAACGATATTCTTATTCACCAGTCCGCCATACACCATGGTCACCACCTTCAGCGTTTCGGCATCAGTGATGCGGCGGCCATTCACCATTTTACTTTCAATACCCAGTTGGGCAGCGAGCTTCGTGGCCGAGCGTCCGCCTCCGTGTACCAAGACCTTGTAGCCTTCGATGGCTGCAAAGTCATCCAATAACTTATAGAGGGTGGCTTCCTCTTCTACAATCTTGCCACCCACCTTTATTACAGTCAGTTTCTCCATTTTATTCCAAATAAGTATATCCGTACAGTCCGGAACGGTAATTAGACAAGAATTCCTTCCCTTCTTCCACAGAGATACGCCCTTCCTTGACGGACTGCGTCACCCAAGTTTCCAGCGTACGTACCAGTTTTTTAGGATTATATTGCACGTAGTCCAACACCTCAGCCACCGTCTCGCCGTCAATCAGTTGGTCGATGGTGTAGCCTTTGGAATTGACAGACACATGCACGGCATTCGTATCACCAAACAGATTGTGCATATCTCCCAGAATCTCTTGATAAGCTCCGACCAGAAAAACCGCCAGATAGTAGTGTTCCTTGTCGCGCAACGAGTGCAGCGGCAGGGTGGTCGTATCGGCACGCGAGCTGACGAAATTGGCAATTTTGCCGTCCGAGTCGCAAGTCATATCCTGCAAGGTAGCCTCGCGGTCGGGTCTTTCATCCAGCCGTTGTATGGGCATGATGGGGAACATCTGGTCGATGGCCCAGGAATCGGGCAATGACTGGAACAGCGAGAAGTTACAGAAATACTTGTCGGCAAGCAGCTTGCTCAACTTGCGGAATTCCTCGGGGCAGTGCTTCATGCCGCTGGCAATGGAGTTGATTTCGCGGCAGATACTCCAGTAGAGTTTCTCTATTTGTGCACGCGTATTCAGGTCGACGATGCCATGGCTGAAAAGGTCGAGTGCCTCTTCGCGTATCTGCTGCGCATCGTGCCAAGGTTCCAGCATACTGCGCTGGCTCAGATTATCCCAGATGTCATACAGTTCCTTCACCAGTTCGTGAGCATCCTCTCCCGGTTCCCAGTCGTCCTCCATTTCGGGCAGGGAAGCCGTTTCCAGCACTTCGAAGATAAGCACGGAGTGATGGGCAGTCAGGCTGCGTCCCGTTTCGGTAATGATATTGGGATGAGGGAACCCGTGTTTGTCGGCAACATCGACGAAAGTCGACACCACATCGTTGACATATTCCTGGATGGAATAGTTGACGGAGCTTTCGCTACTTGAAGAGCGTGTACCGTCATAATCCACTCCCATACCGCCACCGGTATCCACGAATTCGATGTTGAAGCCCATCTTGTTCAGCTGCACAAAGAATTGCGAAGCTTCACGCAAAGCATTCTTGATGCGGCGTATCTTGGTTATCTGACTGCCGATATGGAAATGTATCAGCTTCAGACAGTCCTTCATATCTTTTTTCTCCAAGAAGTCCAGCGCTTCGAGCAGTTCACTGGATGTCAGTCCGAACTTGCTGGCATCTCCTCCGCTTTCTTCCCATTTGCCACTTCCACTGGAAGCCAATTTAATGCGAATGCCGATATTAGGTTTCACCTTCAATTGCTTCGCCATCTTGGCAATAAGATTCAACTCATTAAGTTTCTCTACAACAAGAAAAATGCGTTTGCCCATTTTCTGTGCCAACAGTGCCAGTTCAATGAAGCTCTCGTCCTTATATCCGTTACAAACCACGAGGGAACCCGGGTCTGTATTGACCCCTATCACAGCATGCAACTCCGGCTTTGAACCCGCTTCCAGCCCCAGATTGAACTTCTTCCCATGGTTAATCATCTCTTCTACCACGGGACGCATCTGATTCACTTTAATGGGATAGATAATAAAGTTCTCTCCTTTATACCCGTACTCGTCGGCTGCCTGTCTGAAGCAGCAGGACACCTTCTCGATGCGGTTGTCCAGAATATCGGGAAAACGCACCAATACCGGAGCCGCTACATCGCGCAACTGCAACTCGTCCACCAACTCTTTTAAATCGACGGCAACCCCATCCTTACGCGGTGTCACCACAACATGACCTTTGTCATTGATACCAAAGTACGAAGTGCCCCAACCAGTTACGTTGTACAGCTCTTCTGAATCTTCAATACGCCATTTTCTCATCAGTACATTTACTATTAGACTATTTACAATTTACTATTTTCCCACTATAGTGTGTCTTATAAAGGGGGCGACAAAAATACACATAAATCTAATATATCCAGCTCCTCGGACTGAAAAATACACATTTACAAGGGATTAAAGTCCTAAAAGTTGGCGTAACCGTTGCACGGATTCGCTAATCTGGCTGCGGCTTTCCAGATAACCGGCATCAAAGCGATAACGGGCCTGCGAGTAGAAAGGCTCACGCTTATCCAGCGCCTCCACAATGAAGGTGCGCAAATCTTCGTCCGTCTTGCCTTGCAGGATGGGGCGTTGCTGCTTCGCCACCCGGAGCCGGCGGAACAGAATATCGGGGTGTACATCCAGAAACACCGTCTGCCCGCAACCGTTCATATACTCCATATTGTCAAAAAAACAAGGAGTACCGCCACCGGTAGAGACCACGACATCCTCAAATTCCCCTACTTCATGCAGCATGTTTCGCTCCAATTCACGAAAAGAGGCTTCTCCCCGCTCGGTGAACAATTCACGGATTGATTTGTGAAAACGTTCTTCGATGTACCAGTCCAAATCAATGAACGGCACATTCATTTCGCGGGCAAAAGCCTTTCCTAAAGTAGTTTTACCGGCTCCCATGTAGCCGGTCAAGAAAATACGTATCATATCTGCTACGAGTTACAGGTTTCCTGCAAAGGTAGCAATTCCAAGCTGAAAACGCCTCTGTATCAGAGAAAAATTTTGATACGCTTGCTTAAATCTTCGAATTCCTTTTCTCCCGGTTCACCGGTGGGTGTACCGAAGGGCATCTGTGCAATCATCATCCAGTCGTCGGGCAGGTTCCAGGTGCGACGTACCTCGTCGTCAATCAAGGGGTTATAATGTTGCAGGGAGGCTCCCAACCCCATATCTTCCAGCATAGTCCAGATGGCAAACTGGTGCATAGCGGAGGTGTGCTGTGACCAAGTGGGGAAATTATCCTTATAGGAAGGGAATGCTTCCTGCAGCTTCTTGACTACAGAAGTATCTTCAAAATAGAGCACAGTACCGTGTCCGCTGGCAAAACAGCCGTCAATCTTGGCTTCCGTCTTGGCAAAAGCCTCGGCAGAGATGCGTGCTTTCAGGGTTTCCTTCACGATGTTCCACAATTTTTTATGTTCGTCGCCCAGCAACAATACAATTCTTGTAGACTGTGAATTGAAAGCTGACGGCACATTCTTTACGGCTTCACGAATAATGTGTACTATTTCTTCATCCAGTACTGGCGAATCGCTGCCGATAGAGTAATAACTACGGCGATGCGCCATGGCTTCTGCAAATGTTCTCTTCATTTTTTGTCCTTTCTTTTTTTATTGAGTCTTCTCTTCTTTATTTTATATCCGCCATACAAAGAAACAAATGAAAGAGTTAAGTTGTTCGGATTTTCTTTTTTACCTTTGTCCGCAGTTATGAAGAAAGAAAAATATTACGTCGTATGGGCGGGAGTCAGCCCGGGTATCTACACTTCCTGGACAGACTGCCAACTACAGACCAAAGGTTACGAAGGAGCGAAATACAAGTCGTTCGAATCACGCGAGGAAGCGGAAAAAGCCTTTGCCTCTTCGCCGTACGCGTACATCAAACGGTCGGCTCCCTCTCCTGCCAAGACTACTCCCGGCACCGACGCTCCCCTCCCCACCGCCGTCGCGGAAAACAGCCTTGCCGTAGACGCGGCTTGCAGCGGAAACCCCGGTGCCATGGAGTACCGGGGAGTACACGTCGCCAGCCGTCAGGAAATCTTCCACTTCGGGCCGATGTACGGAACCAACAATATCGGCGAGTTCCTTGCCATTGTCCACGGACTTGCCTTGTTGAAACAGAAAGGTTTCGACATGCCCATCTACAGTGACAGCGTGAACGCCATCAACTGGATAAAACAGAAAAAATGCAAGACCAAACTGCCGCGCGACGCCAAGACCGAAGAGCTTTTCCGCCTGATAGAACGTGCGGAGAAGTGGTTGCGCGAAAACACCTACACCACCCGCATCCTAAAATGGGAGACAAAGCAATGGGGGGAAATTCCGGCCGACTTCGGAAGGAAGTAAAAAAACGCGGGCACCCCGGATTCTTCATCCGGTTGTGCCCGCGTCAAGAAAATGATGCGGCCGAGCTTATGAATGAATAGCCGCCATCATGTTTTATTTGCTATACGATGCCTTCACGAAAGGAGCATCAAGCAAGTAGTCAAGACTCTGCTTCACACTCTCTTCTACGGGGCAGCTGTATTTCTCAATCTCAGCTACGATGTGGCGCACGCCAGCAGTATCCGTATTCTTGAAGATAGCATCATAACCTACCATACCACTCTGCCCAATCTCGCGGTGATCCTTGATATGGAGCATGGTGAAGCGTCCGGGATACTTGTTGAAGTAATCCACCGGGCTGTTCTGGCCGCGCACTACCCAGTAAACGTCCATCTGGAAGAATACATATTCGGGATTGGTGTGTTGCAGCATGTAGTCCAGCATCAGCTCCTTGTCTTCCACTTTCTGGAATTCATGGGCATGATTGTGGTAACCGTATTTCAAACCGGCAGCCTGGCAGCGCTTGCCCACTTCATTGTAATAGTCGCAGTAGGTCTGCAAGTCTTTCAATGTCTTGGGAACGGAGAGATACGGAGTCACGATATACTCCATACCGGCCTCCTTATGGGCAGCAATGCACTGATCCCACCATTTCAAGGCTTCCGTAAAGTCGCCCGAAGCCAGTTCCTCGTCCGACAACCCGTGGGTAGTGTGCGAAGAAAGCACGGTCATACCGCTCTTTTCCACCATCTGTTTGAACTCCTGGGGAGTCTTGCCGTAGAACTTACCGTCATTGTAGTTGGCGGCCTCCACACTGGTATAGCCCATATCAGCCAAATCCTTCAGAATCTGGTCGAGGTTACTGCCGTCCTTCACCAAGTCTCTTACAGAATAGAGCTGGATGGCTACTTCCTTTTTCGTCGTTTCCGGCGCCGTTTCCGTGCTGTGGCTGCTGCAGCTTGTGGCCATCATGGATAAGCACAGTGCCGACAAAATCATCATATGTTTGATTCTCATAGTACTATCTTTTTAGAAGGAATTAGTCGAGAACCTTTACACGGATGTTGCGGTACCAAACATCGTCGCCATGATCCTGCACACCGATAAAGCCTTCGTGGTTTTCGCCGCCACAGTTGTTCAACAGTTCGAAAGCCAAGGGCCACTTCTCTTCGCTGAACTTGCTTGCCTGCAACATTTCAGTCCATTGCTTAGTCCACAAGTGATATTCCAGTACGTTTTCATCGTTCTGTCCGTGAACTACAGTACCTTTGTATACCATAATCTTTGCCTTGTTCCATTCGCCGAAAGGTTTGGCGTTCTGCGGAACAGCCGGTATCATGTCGTACAAGGAAGCAGCCTGACGGTTGTTGTCCTTACCCAGTTTGGCATCCGGATGATTGGCGTTATCCAGCACCTGGAACTCGGGAGCAGAGATATAGATGGGTTCCAACACTTCGTTGCCGTCCTTGTCCTTTGAAGTAACTTCCTGAGCCAGATAGAAGATACCGGAGTTACCACCTTTGGAAATCTTCCATTCCAGTTCCAGCTCAAAGTTCTTGAACTTATGGGCGAAAATCAAGTCACCGCCCTCACCGGTCTGTCCTTCGCCGGTACCGGTTCCACAGAATTTGAGGCAACCATCCTCAATAATCCATCTGGAAGGCACTTTGTCCTTACCGTATCCACGCCATCCGTCCAGGCTCTTTCCATCAAAGATAGTGATATAACCGTCCGCATCAATCGGCAGGTTCAAGCTGTCCGTTTCAGGCGCTTTCAGAGACTTGGAATAAGACACCGCAGTAGTAGTAGGAGCTGCAGCTTCCTCCGTAGCGTTCGATTTCTTTGCACCGCCACCGCAAGAGGCGAGCATACCTCCGATAAGGCAACAAGCCAAAGAATAATATATTTTCTTCATAATCTGAAAAATTAAATGATTAGTATTCGTTTATGAGCATCGGAACCTGGTTCCGATACTCTTTTTAATGTTTATCTGGGCATATCGGGCAACTTCCAGCCTTCACGGTAGTTATGCTTGATGAGCTCTTCTGCAAAAGCTTTGGCATTTACCGGATCTGTCCATGTCTTGTCGAAGCTTGGATGGCCGTTGTGTATCTTGAAGCCGTCCTTGATGACTGTACGCAATGTCTCGTCGTCGCCAATATTGGTAAAGCGCATGTTGGCTCCGTCCCATTCCAGTGTCTTGTTCAGGCCCTGCAGACGGATAGCCAATACACCCATTGCCACCATTTCGTTCATCGGTCCTGCTTCGGAGAAGTCAGACTTAGGCATTACGCGGCTGGAAGGACTTTCCTTACAAGCACGTACCCAGTCCATCTCATGACCGCCATTCATAGCCTTCGGCACACGGCGGCAAACCTTCGGTGCATTGGGCACACGACCAGAAAGTAACCACGGGTTCTGTCCGTAGCAACCGCAAATCAGCGTATCCTTCGTTCCGTGGAAGATAGTCAGACCGCCACCGCTCTGCATCAGTTGCTTTCCTTCGGGGAAGCCTTTCGGACGGTCGGGCATCATGCCGCCATCATACCAGTGAACTTCCACTTCGGGCATAGCCACCTTCGGCATATTTTCACGTGCGGGGAAAGTCAGCTTCACGTGCTGTGCTTGCGGAGCGCAGGCATTGAGCAACAATGTAGACGAACCTTCTACCTTGGTAGGATACAACAACTTCAAAGCTCTGAACGGCTGGTGCAGGATGTGACAAGCCATATCGCCCAAAGCACCCGTACCATAATCCCACCATCCGCGCCAGTTCCAGGGATGATAGATTTCGTTATACGGATTCATCTTGGCAGGACCGGTGAACAAATCCCAGTTCAGAGTTTTGGGAATGCGGTCTTCCTTCTCGGGAACATTCAATCCTTGCGGCCAGATGGGACGGTCGGTAGCACATTCCACCTTTGTCACGTCACCGATTTCGCCGTTCCATATCCACTCGCACACCAAGTCGGTACCTTCGTCCGAAGAACCCTGGTTACCCATCTGAGTAACTACTCCCGTAGAAGCGGCCAGGCGAGTAAGCAGACGGGACTCGTATACGGAGTGCGTCAACGGTTTCTGGCAATATACATGTTTGCCCATCGTCATGGCATCAGCAGTGATGATGGCATGTGTATGGTCGGCCGTAGCGATGATAACGGCATCGATGTCCTTGCCCATCTCATCGTACATCTTACGATAATCCCAATACTTCTTCGCATTGGGAAGCTCATCGAACACACCTTTCGCGTAGCGCCAGTCTACGTCACACAGCGCCACGATATTTTCCGTAGCCTTCACATGATTAATGTTAGTGTGTCCCATACCACCGATACCTACGGCAGCAATGTTCAAACGGTCACTGGGAGGTACGTGTCCGTGACTCTTACCCAAAATGCTGCTTGGAGCAATGGTAAGACCCGCCAAAGCTAAACCTCCGGTCTTAAGAAACTCTCTTCTTGTAAATTTCGACATGGTTCTTTAGATTTTAAAATCGGTTAATATAATTAAGTTTTAAAACACTTCTTATTACAATAGGCATCAGACTACCGTCTTCTTCGGACGGAGCAGTCCGTAACCTTCCTTCATATGCCTCCGGCGCTCCCTGATTTCCGCCAGCGTCTGCAAGTCGCCTATGCCGGGCAGGTCGTGACGGCGCGCATCCTCCAGGAAGGTCCATCCGTATTGGGAAGCAATGGCCGAGTCTCGCATCTGCGGCAATCTCGGATCACGTTTCCCGCTCTCGATGGAGTCGGCCATAATATTGCATAGCTTATCCAGGTTCTTCCCGCCAAAGGGCTTCTCCAGGCGAAGCGTACGGTTCACGCCGTGAAGCTCCACCACGGCAGTCCGGAAATCATGCGTCATGCGCACGATACCTTTTGTACCGATAATGTCCGTATATGCATTATGAGTCTGGTTTCTGGAGAGTTGTCCGTAGACGAATCCTTGTGTGACATCGAAGGCGATGCCGTTCTCGAACGTACCGTGGCACTGTACCCACCAAGGGTCCTTATAGTCCCACATCCGCATGCCTTGCGCATGCCAGGTCTTGTATTCACTGTCGGCATACCAGCGGGCAATGTCTATGTAGTGCATGCCGCAGTCGTGGTAGGCGGGACCCTCATATTCGTGTCCCTCGCCCGGCGCCAATCCCGGAGTCATGTGGCAGATGCGCAAGATGGCCAGTTCGCCAATTTCGCCTTCATCGATAAACTGCTTCATAGCCTGGTGATACCAGGAGTTGCGCAGATAAAGGTTGACAGCAGCAATGCGGTCATACTTTTCAATCAGGTCCACAATTTCCCATTCCTTGTCAATGGTATCGGCAATGGGTTTCTCCGTCAGGATGTGCTTATGGCTTCGGACAGCTTTCTCTATTTGTTCTTTTCTGGAATTTGCCAATGCAAAAAGACCAACAGCTTCTACACTCTGGTCGTCAAAGATTTCTTGTTCATCAGATATGATTCTGGATGAAGGGGAAAGGTTTCTTGCCAATTCTCGGGAGTCCGGATCGGTATCGCAGATATATGCGATGTCCCATCGACCGCTTTTTTGCATTTCCTCCCAATACATTTGCCCCATTCTACCGAACCCTATCAAACCAACTTTTATTTTCATGGTAGGCGAATATTAAATATTTACAGTTATAGTATTATCGGGGTCAATTGAATTACATGATTAAGAGTACTTGGACTGATAGTCATAGTAGCTGTCGTCGTAGACGTTGGATATAATTTTTTCATGATATTTGCAATGTTTATGTATGTGTTCTTTGCAAAAATAGGATAATTAGTGATAGAATGGAAGCAAGCAGATATTAAAAAAGCGTAAAAGGTAAAAGAACACTCTTTATTCATCATCGCCTAACAGCCGTGAAACACTCTGCCGGCAGCCGTCAACACCCACCTGCATCATAGATTCTGCGTAAGAAATATAGAAGAGAAAGAAGAATTAATAGGCTGTTTGCAGGAAATTAACTTCCTATTTAGTCATAACAGCCTAGCACAAGCGGGTGGAAGCAAAGTACGCAGAATTTTATTGCTATGAGAGAGACTGCATATCATTCAGTCTCTTATAATAGCCGTTCTTCTCGAGAAGTTCCTCGTGCTTACCACGTTCCACGATTTCACCTTCATAGAGTACACAAATCTCATCCGCATTCTTGATGGTGGAAAGGCGGTGGGCGATGGCAATCGTGGTACGGGTCTTCATTAGCCGTTCCAGAGCCTCCTGCACCAGTCGTTCGCTTTCGGTATCGAGTGCTGAAGTGGCCTCATCGAGTATCAGGATAGGCGGATTCTTCAAGATGGCACGGGCAATACTGATACGCTGGCGCTGTCCGCCGGAAAGCTTGCCGCCACGGTCGCCAATGTTGGTCTGATAACCGAGTTCGGTCTCCATGATGAAGTCGTGGGCATTGGCAATCTTTGCCGCTTCGACCACCTGCTCCATAGTTGCATTTTCCACACCGAAGGCAATGTTGTTGAAGAAGGTGTCATTGAACAGAATGGCCTCTTGGTTCACGTTTCCTATCAACGCACGCAGGTCGTGGATGCGAAAATTCTTAATATTCACACCGTCAATTGTAATCTCACCCAACTGCACATCGTGATAGCGCGGCAGCAAATCCACCAATGTAGACTTGCCGGAGCCGGACTGACCGACAAGTGCAATGGTTTGTCCTTTGGGCACCATCAGATTGACGTGCTTCAACACTTCGCGCTTGCCGTCGTAACTGAAGGAGAGGTCCTTAAATTCAATCCGGTCATTCATCCCGTGCAGCGGCAACGGGTTTACCGGTTCCTTAATGGGATTCTCGGCTTTCAGTATTTTGTCCACACGTTCCATGGATGCCAGACCCTTTGGAATGTTGTATCCTGCCTTTGCAAAGTCTTTCAACGGATTGATGATACTGTACAGAATCACCATATAGAAGATGAACGTTGATGCTTCCATGGAAGTGCCGTCGCCCAGAATAAGCAGACCACCGAACCACAGTACCAATACAATGAGCAGCGTACCGAGGAATTCACTCATCGGATGTGCCAACGACTGACGGATGGCTACCTTGTTGGTTGCATCACGCAGCTCGTCGCTGCATTGCTTAAAACGGTCCACCATCTTGTCTTCTGCTATAAAAGCCTTGATTATACGCAGTCCGCCAAGCGTCTCTTCCAATTGCGACATGGTATCACTCCATTTTCCTTGGGCTTCCAACGACTTACGCTTCAGTTTCTTGCCGACTTTTCCCATCAGCCAGCCCATACCCGGCAATACCAGGACAGTAAACAGAGTCAGCTGCCAGCTGGTTACAATCAGAGTGGAAAAATAAAGCAGAATCAAGATCGGATTCTTGAGCAGCATATCCAGTGAACTGGTAATGGAGTTCTCAATTTCGCCTACGTCACCGCTCATACGTGCAATGATGTCCCCTTTCCTTTCTTCAGAGAAAAAGCCGAGCGGCAAGTGCATCACTTTGGAATAGACCATCACGCGGATATCGCGTACCACTCCCGTACGAAGGGGAATCATAATGGCAGAAGAGCCGAAATAGCAGGAGGTCTTCAGCATGGTCATGAAAGCAAGGAAGAGCCCCATGAACAGCAATGTCATCTGTGGCCCGTGTGTCTCAATCATCTGAGTGACGTAATAATAGAAATTGTTCACCGCCACTTCCTTCAAGCTACCGCTTCCCCACTCCATGAAGTGATACACTTGGGTGTTCTCCCCTGTCTTGAAAAGGATATTGAGAATAGGAATGAGCAGTGTGAATGAAAAGACATTGAATATAGCGGACAGCACATTGAGCACGATTGCCCAACCGATATATCTCTTGTAAGGCGACACAAAGCGCCGCATCAGTTGTAGGAATTCCTTCATTGCTTGTAGTTAAGTGAATTATGAGGTCGCAAAGATACAAGAAAACGAGGGAATGGAAAAGGGTTTCAGGTTATTTCTGCCTAAATGCCCACATTCTCTACTTTCTTTTGTGTCCTTGCATACTTCTCCAGCACCATGTACACTCATACATTGTCATCTTAATAATAGCCGGCTCATTTATTTTCCATCTTTACTCCTAACTTCCACACAATTTTCTTCAAACTTCAATATGCCCAAGCAATTATATGAGTAAATAATGAAAAAGATGTACCTTTGCACCCGACTTAACTGAGAACTTTGTTCACCACATGAGAAAAGCTATTATCACAACCCTATCTGTCCTAATCGTACTTCTGTCCATTGCTTGCAATACCCGAGTGAACTATAATAAGTACCTGATTGCAATTGACTCGCTCATCGTTCAGCAACCGGACACTGCCCTATCTATGCTCGAAGCATTCCCGACAAACAGCCTGCAGACCCAAGCTGACAGTGCTTATTATGGCCTATTAATGACAGAAGCAAGAGATAAGAACTACATTATCCAAACCAATGATTCCCTGATACAATCGGCCCTGACCTACTACAACGGCACAAACGACATAGAAAAGCGGGCAAGGGCCCATTACTATTCCGGCTGCGTCTACCGGGATTCACAGAGAAGAACAGAATCTATGACTCAATACCTCATAGCAGAGCCCTTGGCTGAAAAAGCAGGAGAAAGACGTCTATTAAGTCTTATCTACCTGAATATAGGTTATCTATACTATTCACAAAACCTAAATACACAAGCCGATTCCAGCTATCAATTGGCACAACAAATAGGTATTCAGCTAAAGGACTCTGTTCTTCAAGCAGAAGTTCTGTCACGACGAGGAGTCATCTGTATGGAAAAAGGAGAAGAATTCTATCCCGAAGCCGAAAAAATGATGTTGAAGGCACTCGCTATCGTCCAAAAACAGTCCAACATACAATTAAAAGAAAATGTGTTCTCCTCACTATGCCAACTATACAACTGGATGGAAAACGGAGAGAAAGCTATAGAATTCGCCAAACAGAATCTTGGCGTACAGAAAGACCGCACAACATGCTACAAAGCTTTCGAACTACTTGGAAGCGCATATTACCTAATATTGCAATATGATTCTGCCCGCCACTACCTACAAAAATCCCTTTTCACAACAGACTATGCCACCAAAGCCGGGGCTTACATGTATCTGGCAGACATAGCCAAAGAGCAAGGAGACTTAGCTACTTCCTTAGAGATGGAACGCAACTACTCTGCCTATTTGGACAGCATGCAGAAGTCCAGACAGCCCGATGCCATTGTCTGCGCAGAACAAGGGATGCCAAGCAACAAGCAAAACATAATCAGCAAACACACCCATTATCGTATCATAGGTATATCAATAATCATATTAACCCTCATTGTAGCTGTAATCATCCTATCCTATAAGAAAAGAAAACAAAAGCCCAATAACCAAACCGAAAAAGAAATGCTGCATAAGGCAGGACTTGTTCTATTCGAACAATCTGAGGTATACAACAAGATGACTCTAATCATCCGCTCTCATAAAGAAAAGGCAGAATCAGAAATAATGCATCAAGGTGACTGGCTACAACTAATTGCAGAAACCAACAAATGTTGGAATAATATTGCCCGGGAACTACAATCAAAATATCACCTGACAGAAGACGAAATCTACTTATGTTGTCTGTACCTGACAAACCTCCCGATAAGCCATTTTTGCCATATATTGAGCTGCGAACGGGATACTATTTACAAAAAGGCAGACCGCATATTAGAAAACAAAATGGGATTTGCACACAAAGAGATATCTCTTAAGGAAGCTTTAAAAAAGAATCTCCAATCATCTTGCCAATCATAACAATCATTAGCAAGTACAACAATTATACAATATTATACGCCATTATACACCGAAATTATACAATATTATACACTTATCCTGCCGTATTAAACCGACCTTTGCGGCATCAATAATCAAAAAAGTGTATAATGATGAAGAATCTATTGTCTATCTTAATTGCGACATTCTTTTTAAGCAATATTGTGACATACGCACAAAAAAAGAACAATCCTTTTACAGAAATCGCCCTAATCCAAGCAAAAAGAAAAAATCCGACTAGTAAAGGAGATACCCCTATATCTCGTAGTATCATTCAAACCGCCAACGCCTACCTATATAATAATACGGTATGTGTCGACTTCAACGAGGTATTACCCACCGTCACCATCCTCCTCATCAATGAATCAACCGGTGAAACTGTCTATTCAGAAACATACGATGCTCCAACAAATATCAGCATCAACCTAGATGAAGAATCATGCGGCAACTACTCCATTCAAATAGAGTCCGATGAAGCATTCCTATATGGCAGCTTCACGCTATAGAAACATCCAACTGACAAGGAAGTGATATATATCACCAATTTATAAAACGAACCGATTGAAAGGACTGAATACGCGTTAAACCAGTCCTTTCAAAAGGCAAACTAAATTAATTTCCAGAATTATGAAGAAAAAACATTTTCTTTTTATTCCCATCATTACAATGGGAATATTCGCCATTAGCTGCACCAACACTTTTGACGAGCAGTTTGTTCAAGAAGACCAACAAATGCCAACAACGAAGTCAATGGGAGATGGTCAATATCAAGTATTAGGCTACGGTTATGATATAACCGGAGAATATCTTGCCAGACAATCCATAAAAAACGAAGTATTAGATATTGCAGGTTTCTATGCGAAAAATCCCCAATTATACAAAGTGGAATATGTAGGTGAAATCAAAGACAACTTTTATGCTGGAGAAGACTACATGAACTATGTAAAAGACATCATCAATAAAACGAATTTTAGTGGTTCGGTTGCTGCAAAAATCAATCCTAAAAAAGATGGGGCAACCAGCACAGACACCTCCAATAAGGAAGTACCCTATAGCCTTTCAGCAAATGTCTCTTTTGACAAAGAATCAAGCAATAAGACTTCCATTACGACCAAAGAGACCTACATTCGGGTCGACCAAATCAAGCAATTAGAACGCTACCAACTTTATGCTGACCCCACAGTTTTGGCCGACTACCTCACTCCATACTTTAAGAGCAGACTTTCTACAGCCTCTCCTGATGCCATTATTGAAGAATTCGGAACACATATTCTTATCGACTTCAATGTAGGTGGACGCCTTTCTATATTCTATAAGTCAACTATCACCGACAATCTAAAAGTAGAGTCTAAAACCAAAATTGCCAAAGGAGGCATCACTGGTGCCATTAAAACGGTTAACCTCTCCTTCTCCGGAAGTTCTACTACAACCGAAGTAGAACAATACCAAAGGAGAAATAGTAACTGGTCATGCAACGTCAACATGTATGGCGGCCAGCACGATGGTCATACAATCACAATAACATCCGACGGAGCAACCAACCACACATTCAATCTTAGCGGATGGCAGCAGTCTGTTGACAAAACGCATTGTGTATTGACAGAAATTAATTTCAATAAGACATACCCCATATACGAATTCATCAAAGACCCTATAAAAAAACAGCAAATTAAAGACGCTGCAGAAAAATACATCAAAAGCAAAATTCGTCCGATTATAGAGGTAAAACCAATGTTTCAAATAAAAAGTCCACACACAAAAGACAACTGGTGGGTTTTTTCACAAGATGACGTAAACTATATAAATCAAGTAAGCGGTGATTATTTAACTGACTTTTTAGGATTTGTATTAGTAGAACCTGCACCCAATACAAAACCAATGCATCGCCTGAAAAGCATACATACCAAAGACACGTGGTATGCTTTCAGTTACGCTGATGTTGAATATGCTAAAAAGAAATGGAATGAACAGTATTATGGAATAGATGGATATGTATATGCTGACGAGCAACCCAATACTGTACCACTGCATCATCTCAAGAGCACACACACAAAAGACACTTGGTACACCAACAGCTATGCGACCGTAGAGTATGCCAAAGCTAAATGGGGTGAACAATATTTCGGAATTGACGGATATATAATCAAACCCTAACCATTCTCCAAGACATAACAGAAACACTATATTAACGTGAATTCGATATGAATCAAAAGAGGTTTTGAACGAAGCTGATGGCTGTGATGGCCGATAGTACAGCTATATCGAATTCACGTATAGTTAATAATACTACTTTATTCATACTGTTTTCAAACCAAGCACCAAACAAGGTCCAAGGAAAGAGCAAACCACACCGGAAGAAATCATGCGGTCATGCTCCTTAACCGAGCTTTATGAATTGAGACCAAAAAGGGAGCATCTCAGGATGCGTCCAATTATGGCAGCCGAAAGGGAGCTGGCATCCATTTGCCCTATATGACCATGCCGGAATTTGCTCAATTGCAAATTTCATAGCCAATTTGTAAGAAGGACGTTTCAAATGAACTTCTTTATCATGAGTATTCAAAAGCAAAAAGACATCTTCGGGGAAAAAAGAATTACTGTCTGCCATGCACTTATCAATTATAGCTTTGTAATGCTCTGTAACTGCTATCATCTTACTGATTTTCCTTAAAGAAAAGCCACCATTACCAACATGAAACCAACAATACTTCATTCTGCGCAGATTCTTAGGATAGAAAATACTCCAGAAGCAACGCTGGACAAACCAGACGAAACGAGTAGGAAACCTCCAATATTTTCTTTGGTGCGGCATCCACGGCGCACCAATATAATCATACCCCAGTGAAGCCCAAAAGAACAATTCGTCTTTAAACGCATAAGCATCCAATTGATAAACAAGCATATAAGTATAGCTCGAAAAAGTTTTATAAAAAGCCACGTCAAGCATTAAACGATTATAAGCTTCAATACCTTGGAAACATCTGTCTGGGAAAGATATTACCTTAGGGAGTAAAAATTGAGATTGTATATTGGAAATATCCAGATTTTCAGGCTTAATAATCACTATGGAGTAATCAGACAAAATATCCAAGCACTGTTTCAGCGACACCGCTTCCATCTCTGATAGAGCAGGTAAATAAATAGGCACTACTACTACAATATCTTTTTTATCCATACACTATAACTTTGAAGGGCACAAAAATACACAATATAAAAGATATAAAAATCATTTCAATCACAGAACTTCAAAACTTTCCTTTACCTTTGCATCGTATTACAATATATAGACAAGCATGGAGCAGCCCTTTATAGTATATGATTCACAAATTTTCGACCAGCAGAAATTCGGCGGCATTTCTCGCTATTTCTGTGAAATCATGTCCAATTTACAGTTTAATTATGATATTGCAGTACGCTATACAGAAAATCATTATCTATTGAATAGTAAAATCAAGAGGCACGGTATCTACATCCCCCATTTGTTCTTTAAGTATCATCAACAGAAACTGTATCAAAGCAACGCCAAACTAATCTTAAAGCTGATGCAGAAACACGCTCCATTTGTCTATCATCCGACATATTACAATCCCCTTTTTCTTAAGCAAATAGGCAATAATCCTTTTGTGATAACCGTACACGACATGACCTATGAAAAATATCCAGACTTGTTTCAAGACTCCATATCCATTATTCAACAGAAGAAAGAAATTATCACAAAAGCCAATCACATTATAGCCATTAGCGAACATACCAAGAAAGATATCATAGAAACATTAGGCATATCCCCTCAAAAAATAGACGTTATCTACCACGGTTGTAGTCTACAATCCACTATAAGCAAGCCTAATCTACATCTTCCCCAAAGATACATTTTGTTTGTTGGTGACCGGACATCCTACAAAAATTTCCAACGATTAGCAGAAGCTTTCAGTATAATTCATCAAACAGATGCACATCTACATCTAATATGTGCAGGCAAACCGTTTTCAAAGGCTGAATCAGAATTAATATCACGTATAGGCATCGCTTCGCATACACTGCGAATTTCGGTCAACGACCAGCATCTGAAAGAATTATACAACCGTGCTCTGCTATTTGTATATCCATCTTATTATGAAGGTTTCGGCATCCCTATTTTAGAAGCCTACACTTGCAACTGCCCCGTAGCCTTGAGCCAAGCCTCTTGCTTTCCTGAAATTGCCGAAAATGCAGCGGCATATTTCGACCCATTCTCTGTTTCTTCGATGGCAGAAGCTATCAAAAGTGTGATATACGACGAAGCTGAACGCACCAGACTTATACTTGCCGGCAAAGAAAGGATTAAACTTTACTCTTGGGAAAAGGCAACCCGCCAAACCGAACTTGTCTACCGGAAAGTAGCAAAAGCAGTCTTCTGACCATTCATTTCCGCATAGAGAAAGCGTTGTTCAATTTCAGCAAGAAGGTCAGGACAGGCTTTACCCTCTTCTGGAAACGGTGTGTCTTGCTCATCTCACGGAAAAGTTCAAACAAAGGCTGCTTTTTCAGGCAAGCAGCCAACTGCAAAGAGTCGAGTATCATGGGAGGAAATATTCCCTGCAGGATATATTTCTTTTCCTCCTCACAAAGACTTAAAGAGACAGAACTGATGCCTTGCATATTAAAGATACTTATCACCCTCTCGACATGTCTATAAGAACAGCTTTCAAGCACTATCTTCTTCACAAAGAATTCCCAATCAGAAACAATCTTAAGCGTCTCCGTATAAAGGCACCCCTCAAATAATGCTCTCTTTATAAAAGCAGCAGGATGTCCCAAAGAGCGTTCCAAAAAATATTCAAAGCTCAAGACATCCGGGTATACAAACAAATCCTCCTTTCCATCGCCGTGTACAAAAAGCAAATCCCCGTAAACAATGTCTTCGCCCGACAAAAAAGGATGAATGTCCTCCAATACAGCAAAGTCATGAAGAAAATCACCCGAATTCACAAAAAGTAAATACTCTCCAGATGCCTCCCGGATGCCTTTATTCATGGCATTATATATGCCCGAATCTTTTTCAGAGCACCAATAAGCAATTTTATCCTGATTGTTCACAATCAAGTCCTTACTGCCATCAGTGCTGCCACCATCTATGACAATATATTCAAAGTCAGAAAAGCGCTGTCTGAAAACACTGTCCATTGTCTTGGCCAGTCCTTCAGCATTGTTATAGTTGATAGTTATGACAGATAGTTTCATTTGTGAAAAAGTCCTTTTATATATTGACGGAAAAATCTTCTATACCATTTATTTCTATGCGCCTCGCGCTTCTTGCGCAGATAAAGCAGTTCGCGAATGATGTGCAATGCACTGCCTCCAAAAAAGGAAGCATAAAGGGTTCTGTGTTTTGAATAGATATAAAACTCCGTTTCATTAAATACATCGGCCTGCTTTGCCGCAGTTATCATAGATTGCTCCTTGACACGGTAATAAAAGAGTGGAGAGGGTATCTGATACACAAGACTATTTTCATCTAACAACCTGATAAAGAACTCCCAATCCTCGTGTCCTTTCCGCATATTCTCATCATAGCCGCCAATGGCCATGCAATCACTGCGCCTAAAAAAAGCAGAACAAAAAATATGATTTCTCTGAAGCAACTCCTCATACCCTTCATAACGCAAATTCCAAACCTTATTTTTTACTCCGAAAAAAACTCCTCGACAAAATACCAGTTTCAGGAATGGATTGTCCTCGAATGCCTCCATCGCCTTTTCCATATACTCCGGATGTATAATGTCATCTGCATCCAACGGCAATATAAATTCTCCCTGAGCCAATTCTATACCTTTATTTCTCGCAGAAGACAATCCTCCGTTTTCCTTGAATACATATTTAATTCTTGAGTCTTTCCGCGTATACTCCAATGCCACTTTTTCTGTTTCATCAGGCGAACCGTCATTCACAACTATCGCTTCCCAGCACTGATAAGTCTGAGCCAATAAAGAGTTCAAGGCTTCGGGCAAATAAATGGCTTGATTATAACAAGGTACAATAACAGACACCATACCCTTTTCATTTAATGCGTCCATACAATATGTTTATATTTTATCTAAATTATTTAGCAGATGACAATAATCAATTTACAAAGTTAAGAATCTTTCCCTACTAAATATCTATATACTCCCGAAATACAATGCAACAAATGTTCTAAAGAAAAAGGATAAGACAAAAAAGCCATCAAAACTTCTTTCTTCTCAGGGAAATCAACTTTAAAAGATTTTTGCAAGAAACGATTAAAGCTCTTTTCTCTATATCTTTCCATCTCCCTTTTAGTAAGACAAAGGTCATCTATCTTTATCGGCAAAATAACATTCCATTTCCGATTATACATCCTGACCGTATCTTGGCACCAGTTGCGATTATAATTACCTTCCGAGAGATGTTCCACTTGAACTTCCGGTGAGCAACAAACATAATTCCTATATCGTTTGCTTACAGCTATCTGTAAAGAGAAATCAACATCATAGCAATGAAATCCAGTCAGCATCTTTTCATCGAAAGGATATGCCTTCCATACCTCTTTTCGGACAAACATTCCGAAACCGTCCACTGCTACAACTTCCGCAAACCACTCTCCTTGTACCACATTGAACCCAGTGAATGCCGTCACATTTCCTTTTTTTTGTAAATAAGAAGTACAAGCAAAACGACGATGCTGCATCCATCCCGAATAGCAGTCGAACATTATTTTAGTTCCTGCAAAACCTATTACTCCACAACTCGGTTCCGCCAACTTCTCAGCAACAACCGTCCCCCAATCCTGCGAATGGAATTTCACATCTTCATGGACGAAAAACAAATAAGGATAGCGAGCCTGCCGAGCACCTTCATTATAAGCGCGAGCTATAGACCAGCACTTCTCCCGATTATCTATAGCGATAATCTCATGTTCCACTCCAATAGTAGCATGTATATTTTGGCTGATTTCTTGCAATCGTTCCGGTGAAATAGAGCAAATGATAATTGACAGCATTCTTATATCCTCTTTTATATAATGTACCTTTATTTGAATTTATCTTTTCTATGAGTAGGAAGAAAAGGAATCACAAATGCTAATATCCTATTTATACGTTCCAGATAGTAATGTACTGGCAGAACCCCCATTTTCCCTCTTGCCTCAACATACAGACGGGCACGGATGTCCGGTGAAACCGGTAGTTTCGCTATAAGTCTATAACACTCTCCCCTCACCAAGCATTTTCTATACCAGCCAACGTCTGTACAAGAAAACATATACGACATCACATCTATCGTATTGAACATTCCTTCCCCTGTATATTTAGACCTGCTGGTTACTTTATTGGTATGTTGCCGGAAGTAATTCAATTTCCGGCGTACCTCTACAACTTTCCCCTCCTGTGCCACTTCTACCCAGAACTGCCAATCACCCGCACAGCGAAGTTGCTGAAAGGACTTATCTAGTTTATCGTAAACCTCCCTCTTGAAAAGCACCATACTGGCATTATACACATAATTCCTATATAACAGATTATGTTTTACATATTCTTTGCCATCGAATGTTTTCACTTCTCCGGTTTCTTTCCAACGGTCACGGCTCTTACGTTTCATCCTTTGTCCCTGTCCATCTATCAGAATGGAACCAGTAAGGCACATTATTGCACTTGGATTCAACTCCAATGCGGCAACTGTTGCCTCCAAAAAATGAATATCGGCAGTGTCATCACTTTCTGCAATCCAAACATACTTTCCTTTAGCAAGGCGAATGCCCCTATCCCATTGAAGAAAAGTATTGCCTGTATTCTTTTCATTCAACACTAATGCCGAAACTTTTGGATGTTCTTTATAGGCATTCAAAATATCACAACTATTGTCCGCAGAACAATCATCCAGCAGAATCAATTCAAAGTTCTGATAGGTTTGATTGAGGATGCTTTCAATCCTCTCTTTCAAATAAACAACATGATTATAATTGGGAAGTATTACACTCACCATAGGAGAATTATCCATAAAATTTATGCAGATTTCATACTTTATAAAACAAAAAAATAGGCCGACAGATTATCTATCGCCTACCATAACCGCAAAGTGGCCATCAACGGATAGCCCACCCGCCATCGCAATTTAAACTTACGCACCAGATTCCAGGGCTTGGTTCTGGTCTTACCTTGAAAATACCAGATGTAGTTGTTTACGGCATCCAGTACCCGTGAAGAGGACTCACCGTCCAGATGGGCTTCATGCTTGTGCACATAAGCACGCATCCGCTCCATCAGTTCTGCCGGACGGGAAATGGCCTTTTCAATAGCTCCTTCTACAGCATCCGTCTCAGTGACATTCAGCAAATGAGCTCCTGGCATGGTGTTGCAATAAGTCACCACCGGTTTGTCCAACATCATCGCCTCAACAATCACAGACGAAGCATCGGACAACAGTACATCTGCACTGTTTAGCAGCTTGGCATCAACAAGTCCACTCTCGTGGAAAGTAATATTGGGGCAGGAAGCAGCCAGTTCCTTGTATTTCTTGAGGACTTCCATATCCGAGAATTTCGGATGGAACGAAATAATCCAATCCCAGTTCTTCTCGCGCACCAGTCTCTTGATGGTATCAAACAGATGAGGAGCAGAAGTTATATTTTTTGTAAACGTAGAAGAGTACAAAACTACCGGACGTGCATTATGAGGAGTATGTACACGTTCCTTCACGAAAGTATCCGCCTTGCACCAGCCAGTTTCGTATACCTTAAAGAAACCGTATTTCCTCTCAAGCTCCTTAAAAGGAAGAGTGCTCGTTTCTCCTTGTGTGCAATAGACATCGAACCATCCACGAACAGAAAAATGGTCATCCTTTTCATCGCCACGCTTATTGATGGGGTAGCCATGGAAAAGGGAAACTTTCACTCCCGGGAAGAAATCATAAATATAATTACCCGGTGCAAAAACAGCAATAGGCTGATAATCCATCACTTCCTGAACAGATTGAAGCCACCTTTCATCTTGATTCAACAGAACCGGACAGTCTGGCTCGATAAACCATGCAACATCGTCTCCTCTACGCCTGATTTCGTCCTGAAGCGGGCGAAGTATAGGATAGGAATAGGCTACCGAAACGAAAAATAAATAATGCTTCTTCATACACTCAAAATATCACGGCAACGACACAATCGTCACCTCAAATTACCAATAGAACAATAAAATCCAGCCCTTAGTTTGTAACAGTTTTGCTTTCTTTGCTTTAAACGTCTGCAAAGTAAATACAAGAATTCTTTATATACTGCATCAATCCGGAAAAAAAAATGACTTTTATCAATTTTCCTCCAAAAGTTGCTGTTTATGAAGCTTTTTCTTCTCTAAAATATCTATCTTTGCACCCCAATATTTTAAAAATACTATTTTATGAGAAGAAACCTTTTTCATTGCTCCGACAGTCAACAAGGGGCAACAGATAAAGTGACTCTTTTGTTCGGAATCACCATTTTTTTCAAATTCCTGCTATTCGATTTCATCTGGAGCATCCCCACCACATTCGCTTCATTCTCTACCATCGAGTTCTATGCAACCAAGATAATAGCCACCCTCGTACTTCTCGCCCCCTATAAGTTCTTCCGGCTCTGGAAAACAGAAATAGTCATCATGCTTTTACTGGATATACTGCTGATTGTCAACCTGATGTATTTCCGCACCTACTATACTGCCATCCCACTTAACAGCTATGGACTTTCTGGAAACCTCGCCGATTTCACCGGAAGCGTTTACGACTCTTTCCGCTGGTACGACATCTTCTTCCCTCTATCTACCATTGCCAGTATCCCCCTTTATTGGCATTACAAAAGAAATACCGCCGGAAGAACATCATACAAGTATTACGGAGGAGCTTTGGGAATCGGTATCCTGCTGTTTGCCATCACCACCCTGGCCAAAGGAGGATTCAAGGAAGCATACAACACCGTCCGCCAGAAAGCCTATCTGTGTGCAAGCACCACTTCCATGTATACTGTCTTCGGAAGCCTATACTATGACCTCATCAACCAGAAGCAGGAGGCCACCCCACAGATACAGCAAGAGATAAAGGAGTGGCTGAGCCAGAAACCCGGACATCACCCTTTGACCGGACGTATCGGAATCCGCAACAACTGCATCGTCATCCTGGCAGAATCTTTGGAAAGCTGGGTACTCGAAAGGGAAGTGGAAGGGCAAGAGATTACTCCATATCTCAACAAACTGCTGCAAGACTCCACCTCCTTATACGCTCCCCACGTACTGACGCAAGTGAAAGGAGGACGTTCCATTGATGCACAGCTGTTGCTTTGCGCCGGTATGCTGCCTATCAACAGCGGCACATACAGCAGCCAATATCCTGACCACACCTACGGAACCCTGCAAAAAGCCATGCATCAGCAGAAGAACTCGCGCAACTACCTCCTGACCATTGATAAAGTATCGACCTGGAACCAAGGCGTCATAGCCTACAGTTTCGGGACCGACACCATCATTGCTTATCATGACTTTGAACTGACAGAAGCCTTTGGCACGCACAAACGTACCGGAGACGGCTCCTTCCTGGCGCAATGCAGCCAAAAAATAGAGAAGGGGGAAATCTGGAAGAAGGGGGAGAATGTTTACATGCAGCTGGTGACCTACTCCGGCCATGCTCCCTTCAAATTGCCTGAAGAATTGAAAGAGATTCATTTCTCTCCGGCCATTCCACAGAAAATGAATGACTATATGACCACTGCACGCTATACGGACAAGGCGATAGGAAAATTCGTGGAGTACTTGAAAACACTCCCACAATACGACGAGACCCTTATCGTCATCACCGGTGACCACGAAGGACTGGCTACCTACCGTGAAGAATTGTGTAACGCCCCCGGTGGCAAGGGTATCGTATCCGACAAGACATTCACCCCTTTCATCATAGTAAACTCTCCGGTAGGCATGCGTTATGATAAAGTGATGGGACAAATCGATATGTACCCCACCTTACTGAACCTGCTCCAACTGGATGATTACTACTGGAGCGGATTGGGCCAAAGCATCCTCGACCCATGCAAGAAAGGATTCGCCATCAGCCCCCAAATGGAGGTGGTAGGTGAAGAGCCCACCCCGGCAGAAGCCGAGTTCGCTAAAAAAGCATACGATATTTCCGACCAAATGATACATTTTGATTATCTTTGCTCAAAAGCGAAGATAGGCGGCACCTCAAAATAAAAAATGAACAAGTTCATTTTGTTCTGCTTTCGGTTTGCACTATCTTTGCACCGTTCAAAAGAAGTAAAATGTAAATAAAAGCAATGAAGGTACATATTCATCCGCACTATGCCGCCTACGAGAGTTATATCCGAGCCATCCCATCGGAAGAATATGAACGGGAAGAGGTTTATTGTAACCGAAGGAACACAGTCGAAAGAGTGCGGTTCGGAGACAAGGACTTCGTAATCAAGAAATACAAAAGACCTGCCCTCATAAACTGCCTCATTTACACTTGGTTCCGCAAAAGCAAAGCGCAGCGCGCCTTTGAATATGCAGAACTTTTTCTGCAACGGGGAATAGAGACCGCCCCTCCGGTAGCTTATATAGAAATCAAAAAGAATGGTTTCTTCCACACCGGATACTTTATTTCCGAATACCTCCCCTACCCGCTTGTTACGGATATGTTCGGTACGGAAATGGAGGAAGAAGAGAAAAAACGGCTAAGACATGACCTCGTAGACTTCACTCTCCAATTACATCTGAACAAGGTCTTGCCACTGGACTATAATCCCAAGAATATATTTTACCGGAAGACAAACGGCAAATATCACTTCGCCCTCATTGACATCAACCGCCTGAAGCTCGGTAAAGTACCCGGTATCAGAATGTCCATGAATGCCTTCAGCCAACTGGGTATTCCCGCCGATGACTTCATGAAAATAATACCTCTATATGCCGAGCAAAGAGGATTCGATATTGAAGAATGCATATTCTTCACTCTCTTCAGCAGACTGAAATGGAGAAAGCAAAGACAATTTAAAAATTTCGTCAAAAGCAAGCTTCATTTCTGAAATGTCGTATCTTTGTACCAACGAGATTAGAAAATTATGCAAGATTATATCATCCAGTCCATCCAAGAAGGTATCAGGCTCAAAGAAAATATCCTGAACAACCGGCAAATGCTTACCGACATCGAAACCGTCGGCAATCTGATAGTACAAGCCCTTCGACAAGGGCACAAAGTCTTGCTTTGCGGTAACGGCGGCAGTGCAGCCGATGCCCAGCATATCGCTGCCGAACTCGTCGGACGTTTCGTGACCGAACGGGAAGGCCTGCCCGCCATCGCCATGACAACCGACACTTCCATCCTGACCGCAGTCAGCAATGATTATGGCTTCGACCGCGTCTTCGAACGGCAGACAGCAGCCTTGGGAACGAAAGGTGATATTCTGATAGGCCTTTCTACCAGCGGCAACTCTCCCAACGTAGAGCATGCCTTGCAGAAGGCACAATCTATGGGCATCACCACCATAGGGCTCCTGGGAAGGGATGGAGGAAGGTGCAAGGAACTTTGCAATTACCCGTTGATTATACAGCACGCCGAATCTGCCAGGATTCAAGAAGTGCACATTACCATCGGACATATCTTGTGCGGCATCGTCGACAATAAACTGTTCTCCCATGAATAAAGCGATTTTCCTTGATCGGGACGGTACCATCAATGTTGATTTCGGCTACGTTTACAAGACCCAAGAGCTTGAATTATTGCCCGGTGTAGCCGAAGCACTCCGCATTTTTCAGGAATTGGGTTATCTGCTGATTGTCATCACGAACCAATCCGGTATTGGACGTGGCTACTTTACACTGGAGGACGCCGAACAGTTCAACCAGGCACTCGCCCAAGAGTTGGAAAAACATGGAGTTATACTGAACGATTTCTATACTTGCCCTCACGTTCCGGAAGAACATTGCGAATGCCGTAAGCCTTCTCCTTTCATGGTGACGGAAGCGATGAAGAAATATGAAATCGACCCATCCCAATCCTATATGTTCGGAGATAAGAAATCGGATACGGAATGCGGCGAAAGAAGTGGTGTCAAGTCCTTCCGGGTCACCTCTGAGCATTCACTTCTATATTGGGCCAACCAATTAAAAAACAACCTATTATGAATACAGAATTAAACAGTATAAAGGGAAAGAAGGTACTCGTTATCGGAGACGTGATGCTGGATACTTACCATATAGGGAACGTGAAAAGGATTTCTCCCGAAGCACCCGTACCAGTGGTCCGTGTCACCCGTACCTACAATGTATTGGGAGGAGCGGCCAATGTTGCAAGAAATCTGTTGGGACTGGGTTGCTCGCCGTATGTCGTCAGCCTGCTTGGCAACGACCACAACGGAAACACAATGCAGGAGATGTTCGCTGATTTGGGTATCAGAAACGAACTGTTTCATACAGAACACCCAACCATCACCAAAACCCGCGTAATAGGCAACAGCCAGCAAGTAGTACGGCTGGACTTTGAAACAGAAAATGAATGCCTGAACGAAGAGACTGAGCAGAAATTGCTGGATGCCGTGAAGCGTGCACTCCCCGAAGTGGACATTGTCGTGATTTCGGATTATGGCAAGGGAGTATGCAATGATACAGTATGCCAGCAGGTTATATCCGCCTCTGCCGGGCAAGGGAAGAAGGTCATTATAGACCCCAAAGGGACAAATTGGGAGAAATACCGTTCCGCAACCATCATCACCCCCAATCTGAAAGAACTTTCAGCCGTTTCGGGAATGGATGTGAGAAATGAGGATAAAGAAATACATAACGCGGCAAACCGGATACTGAAGGAGTATAACCTTACTTCTCTATTAGTGACACGTTCCGAAAAAGGTATGTCATATATAGCTCCGGAAGCCTCACAAGACATTCCTACCGAAGCAAGGGAAGTATATGACGTTTCAGGTGCAGGCGATACTGTCGTGGCAACTTTAGCAGCTGCGCTGGCAGCCGGTATCCCTATTGCAGATGCCATTTATCTTGCCAATAAAGCGGCCGGCATTGTAGTCGGGAAAATAGGCACCAGCCCCATTCTGTTCAAAGAGTTGCAGGACGAGCTACAAATCGGGAAACCGGCCAGCAAACTTATTCCTATTCCCCAACTTGCAGATACTATAAAACAACTGCGTGCGCAGGAGCGCAAAATCGTATTCACAAACGGCTGCTTCGACATTCTGCACAAAGGACACGTGTGCTATCTGGAAAAGGCCAAAAGACTGGGGGACGTACTTATCGTAGGATTGAATTCGGACAGCTCAGTAAAACGTCTGAAAGGGGAATCGCGCCCCATCAATGATGAAAACGCCCGCTCCACAGTCCTGGCAGCCTTGGAAGCAGTGGACTACGTAGTGATTTTTACGGAAGACACCCCTCTGAATCTCATCAAGACAGTTGCACCGGACGTGTTGGTAAAAGGTGGCGACTATGCCATAGAAAACATTGTAGGCAGGGAGTACGCCCAAGAAACAGTAACTATCCCTTTCGTAGACGGTTATTCCACTACAAAGACGATAGGCGCCATCAACCAAGAGAAGCAATAATCTTTTCAGCGACTTGTTGGGGGGTAATATCCACCATACACTTCTGATAAACAGCCAGCTTGCATTTACCCCGTCCGTCTTTGGTGCACGGACGGCAAGGCAGGGCTGTTTCGAGTATTTCCACCGTAGGTCCCGTAGGGAAACCGAAGGCTGTAGGCCCCATCAAGGCAAAAGCAGGAACACGGAACAAATCAGCGGCATGCATAAAACCCGTATCAGCGCTGATTACCAGATTGGAACGCAACACTATGTAAGAAGACTCCATCAATGAGGTTTGTCCCGCAAGGTTAACTACCCGTTCCGGTGCAGCACTTCTGATTTCCTCACAGAAAGTATCCTTCGGACCAGCCAGAATAACAAATCTATACTCAGGAAGAAGGGCAACCAATTCTTTCCAATAGGAAACGGGCCAGCGTTTCATTTCCCAGTTGGCAGACGGCACCAGCGTAATCATATCTTTGGTTACAAAGTTCTCATACTTGCTACGTATTTCATCCGGGAAATGCCAGTCGTGATAGTTGTCCGGAAAATGCGTAATTCCCCATTTCTTCAATGGTTTCTGAAAAGACACCATCCCCCTGAAAGGCTTGTCGAAATGGTTGATTCCCAGTTTGAACAACAAAAAGCGTTTGCCTCTCTCTTTGCTCCGCAGAGCAACGTAAGGTTTCACAAAAGGCAATGGAGACACTATCAGCTTCAATATGTTGGAACGGATATTACTATGAGCGTCATAAATGTAGTCGAAATGCTCTTTTCTCAAATCAGCCGCCATTTTCAACAACCCGGCAAGTCCGGTCTCCTTGTCAAACGCCCAGATTTTATCAATCCTGCCATCCATCGACAAGGTCCCCACCATATCTTTCCGGGTAATCCAATGAATTTCCACATCTGCAAACCGTTCACGTATTCCACCGATAATTCCCATACACTGGATAATATCCCCTATCGAACTGAAACGGATAATTAAGAATTTGGTCATAACAAATTTATTAGAATTGCTGATTCGGCACAAAAGTAATAACTTAATTCAAGTTTCGCAAATAGCGATATAGGCTAATCATACAATATAGAACATCAGCCTACACAAAACACAAACATAAAAATTCAATCCAAGTCCAAACTATTGTCTACAAGAAATCTAGAGGTATTATATATCACTCATAAAACAGTATATTTCACACCAATATTGTTTTTGCATATTATAAAATATAAATGTTTTCAAGTAATTATAATCAAAAACTCCATTTATATAAATATCTTTGTACTTATTTTCTCAATTAGCAAAAGATGACAGCTATAAAATCTCAAAACAGATTATTTTCAATCGTTATACCTACATGGAATAACCTTGCTTTCCTAAAACTATGCATACAAAGTATCCAAAGAAACTCTTACTACAATCACCAAATCATTGTACACGTAAACGATGGAAGTGACGGAACCTTAGAGTGGATAAAAAAAGCAGGTATTGATTACACACATTCTGAGCAGAATATCGGAGTATGTTTTGCTATGAATATGATGCGCACTAAAGTCAAAACTGATTATATTCTATTTTTGAATGATGATATGTATGTACTCCCTTTTTGGGACAAGGTTCTCTATGACGAAATAGAAAAACTGTCTGACAATTATTTCTTTCTTTCAGCTACATCAATACAACCACATACACAAAGCGCATCAACCATCTTAGCCAATTATGGAGACAGTATCGAAACTTTTCAAGAAGATAAATTACTGAAAGAATACATGAACTACAAAATAAACGACTGGATGGGAGCTACCATTCCTCCCAATATCGTACACCGGGACATTTGGGATTTAGTAGGCGGTTATAGTATAGAATACTCACCCGGAATGTACAGCGACCCAGATTTCACCGCAAAATTATATATGTGTGGAGTCAGATTCATGAAAGGGCTACAAGCCAGTCGCATCTATCATTTTGAAACAAAATCAACTACCCGCATACGCAAGAATTGTGGTCAAATGCAATTTCTATTAAAATGGGGCATGACTTCATCCACATTCCGCAAAGTTTTCACTTACAAAGGAAAAGATTTCAAATCCCAAAAGATAGGAACTTTCAAAACAGGAAATAGATTCAAAATAAGCCTAATACGCGGCCGCCTAAAAGCCATATTTTATTTATTAACCAAAGATTTCGGTCCCTTATGGAAATTTTGGAAAAAAACATTTGTCTAACATTTCCCTAAAAGAGCAAAATTATAAAATAGAATTGGAACTTTCTTGTGAAGAATAGGGCTTATCCAAATCCAAATAGTGGAAATTATGCTGTCTCTGCCCGCTTTGTTTCGGTATAACCATGTAGTCTCCATATTTTCGGGTCAGATAGGCGTCATAATCTTGTACTCCCCACACTGTTTCGCCCTCAAACGAAACGGGAGTCGGAGCTCCCAGCTCTGCCTTGGGCATAATACCGCGCATACCGTCGTCATAATCACAGACTAAAGAAGACTTGTCAAAGTCATAGGTGGTCATCACATTTCTGATACTCCTCTGTACGCCGGCAGTAGTAAAAAGTCTCCGGCACAGCAGCGGCAACCATGAGCCGGGACCTTTTCCATGTTTATAAGGGTCGCGGTAGATAAAATAGAGCACCCGCTTGTAAAATTCATACCGAGCAAAATGAATCCTCTGTTTCAGGTTGCTTTGCGGTACACCGTCCAATGGAAACACGTCCAAGTAGATACCTCCCAAGTATTTCAAATGCATACGCTCGATAAGAGTCGTATCCGCATCTTGTATCTTGGCAAAAGGTAATGGATAATTCGGATCATTTTCTGCGCAGACAGCCTCATAAGGCTTGGGAAGCCATTCCTTGGAATGAGACATCAACAAATCATAATCAGCCCTCGGCATACCGATATCCAAATCATCGTCCCAAGGGATAAATCCCTTATGACGGACTGCACCAAGCATAGTACCGGCCATTATATAATAGCGCAAACCATGTTCTTTACAAACTTTATCCACAGCAAGCAATATCTTCAAAATACGAAGCTGCAAAGGACGTATATCATAATCTGCCATAAAAATCAGCCCATTAATTAATAAAGTTGTGAAGGAATCAACCGCTGTGCTTGTTCAAAGTCATTCACCGTATCAAGCTCCACAGAAAAATATTCGGTAGTGTCAAGCGCATAGAAAGAGTGTCCTTGTGGTATGAGACGCTCAAAAGCACGTTCATAGAAGATATTATCCAAACCTTCTTTGGTAATCATAACCTCCAATTCCCGGAAAAGCGCTTCTGTATAAGCGGCAGACATCTTCTCGATGCCAATAGACTCGCCAATAGCTCGGGATATGGAGCACGTCTTACTGATTTCCAACACCTTGCCATCATTGTCCGCTATTACCTTGATTTCCTCTTCCCCCAATGTATGATGGTTTAGAGCCAACGCATCCGCTTGACCATATCCAAGCAACTTGGCTACAATCTGCGGGTCAAAAAGGATATCGCTGTCCAGCAACAGAATGTCCTCTTTATCTACATAAGGCCGTGTAAGCCATAAAGAGTAGATATTATTGGTAGAAGCATATTTCTCATTATAGATAAACGTAACCTCCAATGCCGGATAATGAGCTTCCAGAAAGTTCACAATCTGCTGCTGTCTATAACCGGTGACAATGACAAACTCCCGAAAGCCATTCTGCAGCAATGCATCAAAGGCTCTTTGCAGCAAACAACGCTCTCCAACTTTCAACAGACATTTTGGAGTGGTATCAGTCAACGGACGCAAACGCGAAGCTATCCCTGCAGCCAATATAACCGCTTTCATTGTAATGCAATTTTTTTAATGGTGTCAATGACAATACGGTTCTGTTCAGGACGCCCCAAGGTAATACGCAAATGGGTATTGATGTCTGGTTCATTCATGAACTTCACCTTATAATCCTCGTCGGCAAAAGCTTTCTGTAAGCGTTCTTTCAAGACAATCGGATATTTTATAAGGACAAAGTTCGCCACCGACTCATATACCTTGAAACCAGGCAACGTCCCTATCTCCGCTTCAAAGCAGGCGCGACTCTCATTCATCAGCCGTGCTATATTCCGGTAATGCGCATCCGATTTCAGTGCGGCAATAGCAATATCCTCAGAGATACGGTTATAACCCAGATATTTGTTGCTGTATTTGCCAAAGTTGGCCAACTCCTTACTCATAAACCCAAAACCCATGCGCAATCCAGGCAATCCGTAGAACTTGGAAAGCGTGCGTGAAATAATCAGGTTGGGATATTTATCAACCAGCATCTTAATATAGTCCGTATCAGTAGATACGAAAGAGGCATAGGCTTCGTCCACCAAAACGATGGTTGTTACGGGCAACTCAGCCAACAAAGCGTCCAGTTCTACAGGGGTCAGACCGTTACCGGTGGGATTATTGGGCGAAGCGATTAATAAGACCTTGGGATTCTCACGCTGTACCATCTCTTTCATGGCAGCGAAATCATATTTAAAGGTATTGCCATCCTCATACAACGGATATTGCAGCGTACGCCCGTTCACCTCGTCGGCTATGGATTTATAGTACCACCACGAGAATTTAGGAATGAGCATCGTCTTGTTCCCATCCTCTTGGGTCAGGAAATAGTGGACTGCTTGTTTCAATATATCTTCTCCACCATAACCCAACAGTACCTGCGGTTCATCGATTCCGTAAGTCTCGGACAGATAAACGGACAGAATGCTCTTCTTGCCTTCGTCGTAGATACGGGTATAGAAACAGAGTTTGTTTATATCAAAATTCTTTAGAGCCTCCACCACCTCTTGCGAAGGTGCATAGTTAAACTCATTTCGGTCCAAATAATTCATATCTTAGATTTCTTTTGTTAGTACTTTCTGATAACACTCCATCGTCTCACGCGCCATCTGCTCCTGCGTGAAACGCTGTGCCCACTTCAGCCCCTCCTCAATCATGGTGGCACGCAAAGAAGGCTCTTGTGTACGGGCAATCGCCGCTGCCAATCCCTCCACATCGTGGGGACTCACATACAATGAATGCTCCCCCCCCGCTTCTTCAAGACAAGAGCCGGTTGCTGCTACCACCGGAATGCCGGAATGCAAAGCCTCAAGAATAGGGATGCCAAAACCTTCGTAAACGGATGGGTATACAAAAGTCTCGGCCGACTGATAAATGGCAGGTAAATCGTCCGAAGGGATACCATGCAGAAAATGTACTCTGTCTTGCAATCCGGCTTTTGTCATAAACTCTTTCAGCTGATGGATATAGGCTGTGGGTCTCCCTACCAGAACAAAATGCAGTTCATCGGGCAGATACTCCAAAGCCTTCACAATGGCCAGCGCATTTTTACGCTCCTCAATGGTGCCCACCGACAAGATATAGCGTTCGGGCAACCGATAACTCCGCATCACCTCCTTGCGCTTATCCTTACCGACACGGCAGGCATACAGAGAACTACACCCTTGGTAAATAACGGAAATTTTATCCGCAGGAATTCCATAATAATGTATGATGTCACGCTTGGTACACTCACTCACGGCAATGATGTGGTCTGCATACTTGCATGCATAGCGGCATTTGTAGTTATAAATCAAGCGGTCGACCAACGAAAAACAATGTGAAAGTCTCAGGAAAATAAGGTCGTGAACAGTCACCACACTCTTTACTTCCCGTACCCGATGGATGGTCAAGGGAAGTTCGTTACTCAGTCCGTGGAACAGCTGTATGTTGTCCCGTTTCAAAGTCCTGCGTATGCCTCCCACACGCCACAACGAAGTCATTCCTCTCCAGAGCCAATGAGACGGATAATGTACCGATACCGTTCCCCGGCTTTCGGCCACCATCGACGAGAGTTGCTGATTTTCACGGTGTACCGGAGCATACAGCCAATACTCGTTTTCCGGAGCAAAGGCTGACAATGACTGCACCACATACCGGCTGTAATTGCCCAATCCCGTAAAATTCTGCACAGCCCGTTTTCCGTCGTATCCTATTCTCATCTCTAAAAAGTTTCAGCTGCAAATGTACAAGATAATCCTCATATAGCAGTCTATTTCGCTTTCCTTTTTTGACAAAAACACAAATTCACCTATAAAACATAAGATAGAGATGAGCAATCACTTGCTGTCTGTTACAAAAACCAAGTACGGAGTCGGGCACATCCCCATTGCCCAATCCGTACTGGCCCATTGTTTTATCCTTCAAACACCTTATCTCCTTCCCGAAAACTACTTTATTCATCATCGGCCCACTGTTATGAACCAATTCAACCACACTAGTGAGCTGTTTAGTTCACTCAAGTGAACATCACGGCTCACTAACGTGGGCTGCTGAAGAATCCAAAAGTAAAACGAAAGAAGGAAAAGGATGCAACAGAAGAAAGAAGGATGCGGAACGGAAGAAAACACGGGTGAGAGCAAAATTTACCCTCACCCTTTTCGATTGCTCTCACCCACCCCTGCAATGCCGATGAATAGGGAAGTTGAAGAAAAGAGTGAGAGCGGTGAGGGCAGAAATGCAAACTTAAAACGGAAAAAGCCGAATTATTTTCCGGGCATTACTTAGCCACTTTGACGGATTAGTCGTATCTTCGCACGATGGAGAATCGTCGAAAAGAACAGCAGCATTATGAGAGTCATTGTTGACAACAAGATACCTTTTATTAAGGAAGCCATCGAAAAAATAGCCGACAGCGTGATTTATACTCCCGGCAGAGACTTCACTCCGGAGTTGGTAAAAGATGCCGATGCACTGATTATACGTACCCGCACCCGCTGCAACAAGGAATTGCTGGAAGGCAGTAAAGTCCGCTTCATTGCCACCGCCACCATAGGCTTCGACCATATAGATGCGGCGTACTGCCGTGAAGCAGGCATCACCTGGACCAATGCCCCCGGATGCAACTCGGCATCCGTAGCCCAATACGTGCAATCGGCGCTGCTATTATTGCAACAGCTCAAAGGAGTGCAACTGTCCGGATTGACATTAGGCATCATCGGCGTAGGCAATGTGGGCAGCAAGATAGCCCAAGTAGGCAGGGAACTGGGCATGCGCGTCCTGCAGAACGACCTGCCCCGCCAGGACAAGGAAGGAAAGGCGGACTTCAGCTCCCTGCAAACACTCGCAGCAGCATGTGACATCCTCACCTTCCACGTACCTTTATATAAGGAAGGGCCATACAAGACATTCCATCTGGCAGACGGCGGCTTCTTCCGGTCATTGAAGCGCCGCCCCGTCATCATCAACACCTCCCGCGGAGAGGTGATTGAAACCGATGCGCTGCTGAACGCCTTGGAGGACGGACTGGTTTCCGATGCCATCATCGACGTATGGGAGAACGAACCCGACATCAATCTCACCTTATTGAATAAGGTGTTTCTCGGCACTCCCCACATAGCAGGCTATTCGGCCGACGGAAAAGCCAATGCCACCCGCATGTCCCTGGATGCCCTTTGCCGCTTCTTCCACATCGAAGCAGACTACCGCATCGACCCTCCCCAACCGGAGAATCCCGTTATCACCGCCGACAGTCCGGCGGAAGCCTGCCTGCAAATGTATGACCCGAGAAGGGACAGCGAAGCGCTGAAGACACATCCCGAGCTTTTCGAGAAACTGCGCGGAGACTATCCGTTAAGAAGAGAAAAAGAAGCCTACGCCTATACTCCGAAGCAGGCATATACGGAATAGCATATAGCATCTTGTGAAAGCAAAAGACAAAAGAATTATTTTTCGACATAAGAACAAAAGAACATATTCGCAGAGTGATATAGCTTCTATTTTTCTTTTTGTTCTTTTGTTCTTATGTCGAAAAAAAGAATATTCTCTTTATAGTCCATGCCTATACCGCTATAAGCAAAGTCCTATATGCCTTCCACCAACCCCTCAATCACCTTCGGATAGTATTCGTACTCCAGCCGGTGGATGCGCTGCGCCAGCTCCTCCGGCGTATCTTCCGGCAGCACGAGGCACTTCTGCTGGCAGATGATGCCGCCCTCGTCGTAATGCTCGTTCGTGTAATGGATGGTGATGCCGCTCTCCTTTTCGCCGGCGGCAATCACCGCCTCGTGCACACGGTCGCCGTACATCCCCTTTCCGCCGAACTTGGGCAGCAACGAAGGATGTATATTTATCATTTTATCGGGATAAGCATGCAGAATATTGTCCGGCACACGTGCCAGGAATCCTGCCAATACCACAAAATCAATGTCATACTCTCGAAGCATGGACAAGACAGGCTCTCCACTCTCCCAATCGCTCTTGGCAAACCATGCACAAGGCACTCCCAGCCCCTTTGCACGCTCTAAAACGAACGCATTCTGCCGGTTAGTCAAAACCAGAGCCACACGTGCCGAACCTTTTTCCCGGAAATAACGGATGATATTCTCGGCATTCGTACCACTTCCCGACGCTAAAACTGCGATATTTTTTCCCATAATCCCTCCAATTACTGCACAAAACCGTGAAAAATGTGCAAAAAGGTGCATTTAATTCATCAAATATTTGCGAGGAATGATAAATATTCATTCCTTTGCACCGCAAATTTAAAGAAATAAAACTAATTATTAATTAAAAACTTAAAGTTATGTCTGAAATTGCATCAAGAGTGAAAGCGATTATCGTCGATAAATTAGGCGTAGAAGAATCAGAAGTTACTAACGAAGCTAGCTTCACTAACGACCTGGGAGCTGATTCTCTTGACACTGTAGAACTTATCATGGAATTCGAAAAGGAATTCGGTATCTCTATTCCCGATGACCAGGCTGAAAAGATTGGTACTGTAGGTGATGCTGTATCTTACATCGAAGAACACGCTAAGTAATCTTATCCATTCGTTTATAACATGGAATTAAAAAGAGTTGTAGTAACAGGTCTCGGCGCCATTACTCCCATTGGCAACAGTGTTCCCGAATTCTGGGAAAATCTTGTGAATGGGGTTAGTGGAGCAGGACCTATTACTCATTTCGATGCATCGCTTTTCAAGACTCAGTTTGCATGCGAAGTAAAAGGCTTCGATGCTACCAAATATATAGACCGCAAAGAGGCCCGCAAGATGGACTTGTACACACAATATGCCATTGCAGTAGCCAAAGAAGCGGTAGGTGACTCTGGGCTTGACGTCGAAAATGAGGATTTAAACAGAATCGGTGTCATCTTCGGCGCCGGTATCGGTGGCATCCGTACATTCGAAGAAGAGGCGGGCAACTATGCCCTGACCGGTAAGGAAAACGGCCCCAAATTCAATCCGTTCTTCATCCCCAAGATGATTTCGGACATTGCTGCCGGACAAATTTCCATCATGTATGGTTTCCATGGTCCCAACTACGCAACTTGTTCTGCATGTGCCACTTCCACAAATGCTATTGCCGATGCGTTTAACCTCATCCGTTTGGGTAAGGCAAATGTTATCGTGTCCGGTGGTTCGGAAGCTGCCATCGCCGCTTGCGGTGTAGGTGGTTTCAATGCCATGCATGCATTGTCAACCCGCAATGATTCTCCCGAAACTGCATCCCGTCCGTTCAGCGCAAGCCGTGACGGATTCATCATGGGTGAAGGTGGCGGTTGTCTCGTTCTCGAGGAACTGGAACACGCCAAGGCACGCGGTGCCAAAATCTATGCGGAAGTTGCCGGCGTAGGAATGTCTGCCGACGCTCATCACCTGACAGCCTCTCACCCCGAAGGTTTGGGAGCCAAGTTAGTGATGCTGAATGCGTTGGAAGATGCAGAAATGAAACCCGAAGAAGTAGATTATATCAATGTTCACGGTACATCTACTCCTGTAGGTGATATTTCGGAAGCAAAAGCAATCAAAGAGGTATTCGGACAGCATGCGTATGAGTTGAACATCAGTTCGACAAAATCCATGACCGGCCACTTGCTGGGCGCTGCCGGTGCGGTAGAATCCATTGCAAGCATCCTCGCCATCAAGAATGGCATTGTTCCTCCGACCATCAACCACGAAGAGGGTGATAACGACGAAAACATCGACTATGACCTGAACTTCACGTTCAACAAAGCACAAAAGCGCGAAGTGAACGTAGCTTTGTCCAATACTTTTGGATTCGGTGGTCATAATGCGTGTGTCATTTTCAAGAAATACGCAGAATAATAAGGTCGTGTTACGTAACCAAATAGATAAAATAAGGCTCTTGTTCCGCAAGGATAGAGAGTCTTATTTTTGTTTTTACAGAATTCTCGGCTTCTTTCCACGTGACATCAAGGTCTATCAGCAGGCTTTGCTGCATAAATCCATCTCCATGCGCTCCGAAAAAGGACGTCCCATCAACAACGAACGGCTGGAATTCTTGGGCGATGCTATCCTCGACGCCATTGTAGGAGATATTGTCTACCGCCATTTCGAAGGACGCCGCGAAGGTTTCCTTACCAATACCCGTTCCAAAATTGTACAGCGGGAAACACTCAACAAACTGGCCGTGGAAATCGGACTGGACAAACTGGTGAAATACTCCACCCGCTCCTCATCCCACAACAGCTACATGTACGGCAATGCATTCGAAGCCTTCATCGGCGCCATTTATCTGGACCAGGGCTACGACCGCTGCAAGCAGTTCATGGAAGAGAAGATTTTCAAAAACTATATCGACCTCGACAAGATGTCTCGCAAAGAGGTCAACTTCAAGTCAAAACTCATCGAATGGAGCCAGAAGAACAAAATGGAGGTGTCATTCGAGCTTATCGAGCAGTTTCTCGACGAAGAATACAATCCGATGTTCCACACCGAAGTCCGCATCGAAGGGATATCGGCAGGTACCGGCACCGGTTATTCCAAGAAGGAGTCGCAACAAAATGCGGCACAGATGGCATTGAAAGAAATTAAGGATGCCGCTTTCAAGGAGGAAGTCCAGGCAGCCAAGGAGCGAAACCATGCAACAGAAACCTCCACAGAAGAAAATCCCATGGCAGAAGCTGTTGAAGAATCCCCACAAGAAAAATTAGCCGAAACAGATTCCCATCCGACGTCCCTGGACAACTAAGTCATTGTCTTCCGTCACCAGCTTCAACTTGCCCGCAATCTCCTCCAGCGGTGCAGAAGCTATTTCATTCCCCTTCAAGGTAATCATCCGCCCGAACTGCCCGTTGGCAATCAGTTCCGTGGCATGTCCGCCCATACGTGTGGAAAGGTTACGGTCAAAAGGTGTGGGTGAGCCGCCCCGCTGAATATAACCCAACACAGTCTCACGGGTCTCGATACCCGTCTCATACTCTATCTCCTGAGCGATATACTCGGCGGCACGCTTCCGCCCGTCCGTCTGTATACCTTCGGCTACCACCACGATGGAGTAAGGCTTTCCTTTCTTCAGCCGATTCAGAATCGTTTCTCCGATACGGTGGATATTATAGGGAATCTCCGGAATCAGAATCACGTCACCACCGCCTGCCATACCGGAGTATAAGGCTATCCAACCTGCCTTGTGCCCCATCACCTCAATCACCATCACCCGTTTGTGCGAGCTGGCCGTGCTGTGCAACCGGTCGATGGCATCCGTAGCAATGCTGACGGCAGAATCGAATCCGAAGGAGAAATCAGTTCCCCAAATATCGTTGTCTATGGTTTTAGGTACAGACACAATGTTCAGCCCCATAGCAGAGAGTTTGGCGGCTGTCTTCTGCGTACCGTTCCCGCCGATACAGACTACACAATCAAGCCCCATCTCTTCGATATTCCGCGCTATCAGTGCTGGTTTGTCCACGCCGGACATCACGCCGTTCTTCTTAAAGGGCTTCTCGCGCGAAGTACCGAGCATCGTACCTCCCAAGTTCAGCAAACCGGATAAGGATTTTTCGGTAAACGACTCCACATCCTTGGTCAGCAGCCCCTGAAAACCGCTGTGAATGCCAATTACTTCCATTCCATAATGGTTGATAGCTGTTTTACATACACCGCGAATGGTAGCGTTGATGCCGGGACAGTCGCCTCCTGAAGTCAAAATACCTATTCTCATGATATTTTTGTTTGAATTATTGTTCTATAGGTCCGTAAAGATAGAAAAAAAAGAGAAAAAAGATAGAGATGCCGATAAATAAGATTATTTTTGCGGTTTAAAATAAGATTTCACAAAGAACGATGAATATTACAAAGTTTCTGAATAAGGTATATTTTGCTCCCCGTCTGAAAGAAATCGAACAATACACCAGCCATGCCGGTGAATTGCAACAGCTTGTACTGCAGCGCCTCGTCCGGACAGCGGCAAACACGGAATGGGGAAAGAAGCATGACTATGCCTCTATCCGTACTTATGAAGATTTCAAGAAGCGCCTTCCCATACAAACTTACGAAGAAGTAAAACCTTATGTAACCCGCCTGCGTGCCGGTGAGCAAAATCTGCTTTGGCCTTCGGAAATACGTTGGTTTGCCAAATCATCGGGTACCACCAACGACAAGAGTAAGTTCCTGCCCGTCAGCCGGGAGTCCTTGCACGACACGCATTACAAGGGAGGCCGGGATGCCGTTGCCATCTATCTGGGACAGAATCCCGAAAGTCGTTTCTTTTCCGGTAAAGGGCTTATCCTTGGAGGCAGCCACGCTCCCAACCTGAACACCAACCACAGTCTTGTAGGCGACCTCTCCGCCATCCTCATAGAAAATATCAACCCGCTGGTAAACTTTGTCCGCGTACCCAGCAAGCAGACGGCCCTGATGGAGCACTTCGAGCCCAAAATGGAGGCCATCGCCCGCGAAACCATCCATGCAAATGTCAGCAACCTTTCCGGCGTACCGTCCTGGATGCTTGTACTCATCAAACATATATTGGAAAAGACGGGAAAGCAGAGCCTTGAGGAGATATGGCCCAACCTGGAGGTGTTCTTCCACGGCGGCGTTGCCTTCACTCCCTACCGAGAGCAATACAAAGACGTGATCCGCAGCAGCAAGATGCATTATGTAGAGACTTATAACGCCTCCGAAGGCTACTTCGGCACGCAGAACGACCCTGCCGACCCTGCCATGTTGCTGATGATTGACTACGGTATCTTCTACGAGTTCATCCCGCTTGAAGATGTAGGCAAGGAGAATCCGCGTACCTTCTGCCTCGAGGAGGTGGAGCTGAACAAAAACTACGCCATGGTAATCTCCACTTCTGCCGGTTTGTGGCGATATATGATTGGAGATACGGTGAAGTTCACATCGAAGAACCCCTATAAGTTCGTCATCACCGGACGTACCAAGCACTTTATCAACGCGTTCGGCGAAGAACTGATTGTGGATAACGCGGAAAGAGGACTTGCCAGGGCATGTGCCGAGACCGGTGCACAAGTAGTAGATTACTCTGCTGCTCCCGTGTTTATGGACAAGCATGCCAAATGCCGCCACCAGTGGCTGATAGAGTTTGCACAAATGCCGGACAGCCTGGAGAAGTTCGCCAAAGTATTGGACGACACCCTGAAAGAGGTGAACTCCGACTATGAAGCTAAAAGGCAGAATAATCTGGCGCTGCAACCGCTGGAAATCATCGTTGCCCGCCCCAACCTCTTCCACGACTGGCTGGATAGCAAGGGGAAACTCGGCGGACAGCATAAAGTGCCTCGACTCAGTAATACAAGGGAGTATATAGAGGAGATGCTGGAACTGAACCGGTAAATTACTGTATCATATAAAATCAAGCGCGGATTACGCAAATTACGGGGATAAATTAATAAATCCATGTAATCTGCGTAATTCCGCGTTTTACAAATCAGTCCAGTATGTTTTGACTTTACTTTTTCATTTCAACAGTCAGCCTCAAGGATTAGAAATTATATGCCAGCCCAATTCCCAGCACTTCCTTAAACTGCACCTTGGCGCCCTTCTTCACTCCATTGTCATCAAACGTTTTCACATCATTGTCATACTTTAGAGTTGTATTGATGGTAGCCGACAATACTTTATTGATTTTCATGCTGATAAGCACATCCCAATTCACATCTATGTTTCCAAAATCTTTGCTGTAAGGAGTAAAGAAATCAGCCGTAGTAATCAGATTCACATTCTCCATCACGGGCAATTCAGCACGGGCTTTCACAAAAGCGCCACCCTCTATCTTGAAGTGGTCACCCGGGTCTACACCAAAAGCACCCAAATCGGAAAGATAGTCATCAGTCACGAAAGTCATCTTGGTGGAAACGGGTGAAAGCAGTAGAGAATAGTTACTCTTAGGCCTCCATTCCATACCCAGGGCGATATTCGAATAGGCAGGAGCAAAGAAATTGGAAATCTGGTGTTCTTTGTCAGGATAGTCATATCCTTTGGCAAACTGGGTATTCAAATCACCCATCAGTGTATAGAACCAGACGTTGTCTGTAGAATATCCCAACTGAGTGGAAAGCCCTATTTTATCACTACTTTTCCTCATCCCCTGAGATTTGGTTTTCGACAAGCCATAGTCCAGCACCATGTTGGTGACCCAGAGCCAGTTTCCTTTCTTGTGTGTCAGTGATGCATTCAAGTAGGCATTTCCAGCAATGGAATTCTCACCTCCTGCCGACCAGTTGGCCATGGCAGTCTGTGACATATTCAGACCAGTCACTCCTTTCAATACCCAAGCTCCCTCCTGATAACCCTTATCATCCGTCTGAGCATAAGTTATGGTTGCTAAAGCAGCAAACAACATTACAATATATATCCTTTTCATATTACAGTTCGTTTTAAAAGTTTCTCATAAAAAGACGTCTCATAAAATTAACAACATTTACTATCTTTTGTTCAAGAAGCTATAAAACGAATGTAAGGTTCAGAGAATAATTCCACCGCCCAACAAGTATCCGTCCTTATCATAGAAAGCCGCTGCCTGCCCGGGTGCAATGGATTCCAGCGGCTCTATCAGACGGACACGTAACAGACCTTCCACCGTAAGAGTCACCCTGCACCGGTTTGCCTGCTTACGGTAGCGTATCTTCACAATAACCTCGTTTGCACCCTGCACACGACTATTCTCCACCAGGTTCCACTCTCCCAGCCACATTTCCTGCTTGTAGAGGGAAGAGAGCGGAGCTAAAACGACTTCATTGCTTTCCACTCTTGTCTCTTTCACAAAAACAGCCTTGTTCAGATGGATACCCAAGCCCCTACGTTGCCCTACGGTATAAAACGGATAGCCCTCATGCCATCCCAAGAAATCCCCCTTTTCATCGACGAATCTACCTTTACCGGGTAATAGTGTTTCAGGAACCTCACGCTTCAAAAAGGAACGGTAATCCAAAGGGCAAAAGCACACACCTATACTGTCTTTCTTCGCAGCCACCTGCCCGAAACCACGCTCCGCCGCATACGAGCGCGCCTCATTTTTCGTAATATCTCCCATCGGAAGCAACATACGCTGCAGAATGTCCTGCTTCAATCCCCACAGAAAGAAAGTCTGGTCTTTGTCCTTATCTGCGGCAGGAGCTATGTAATACTTTCCTCCGGACAAGACTTTACGCACATAATGTCCGGTAGAAATCCAATAAATCCCCTTTTCATCGGCTATTTTAGCCAACAGCGCCCACTTCAGCTCATTATTGCAGACCGTGCAAGGAACGGGAGTACGCCCCCTTAGATACTCTTCCACAAAATAGCGGATAATACGCGAACGGAAAAGCTCGCGTGCATCATAGGTAATGTGTTTCATCCCCAGCTTCAGGGCCAGAGCCCGTGCATCTTCCAAATACCCGGTCTCATCTCCTGCCTCATAGAAACGGAAAGTCACGCCAGTCACCTCATAACCGGCTTCCTGCAACCTCATGGCGGCCACGGAACTATCCGTGCCGCCACTCATGCCAAGCAATACACGTTTATCTGACTTCATGGATACAAAAGTAATAAACGAAGGTGAAATCCGTTGCATTTACTCTTATAAAACAGAATATCATTATAGATTTTCACAGATTTATTATACCTTTGTACTCCTAAAAGAACTAATAATCAACTGTTATGGAACATCAACTGACCATTTACAACACTTTAAATAGAAAAAAAGAGCTGTTCGTACCGCTGCATGCACCGCATGTAGGCATGTATGTCTGCGGACCGACCGTGTACGGTGACCCGCACTTGGGACATGCACGCCCTGCCATCACTTTCGACCTGCTGTTCCGCTACCTGACGCACATCGGCTACAAGGTGCGCTATGTCCGCAACATTACCGACGTGGGCCATCTGGAGCACGATGCCGACGAAGGTGAAGACAAGATTGCGAAAAAAGCCCGTCTGGAACAACTGGAACCAATGGAAGTGGCACAGTACTACATCAACCGCTATCATAAGGCGATGGATGCATTGAATGTGCTGTCTCCCAGTATCGAGCCACATGCCAGCGGCCACATCATCGAACAGATAGAACTTGTAAAGGAGATATTGAAGAACGGATATGCCTACGAAAGTGAAGGTTCCGTTTATTTCGATGTAGAAAAATACAATAAGGACCATCACTACGGCAAGCTCTCCGGACGCAACCTGGATGATGTTCTCAACACCACCCGCGAACTGGACGGACAGAGCGAGAAGCACAACCCCGCAGACTTTGCCCTCTGGAAATGTGCGCAACCGGAACACATCATGCGTTGGCCTTCCCCGTGGAGCGACGGCTTCCCCGGCTGGCACGCCGAATGTACAGCCATGGGAAAGAAATACTTGGGCGAGCACTTCGACATTCATGGTGGCGGCATGGACCTTATCTTCCCGCATCACGAATGCGAGATTGCACAATCCGTAGCTTCCCAAGGGGAAGATATGGTACATTATTGGATGCACAACAACATGCTGACCGTGAACGGACAGAAAATGGGTAAGTCTTACGGTAACTTCATCACATTGGAAGAGCTCTTCAAAGGCACACACCCCATGCTGGAGCAAGCCTACAGCCCAATGACCATCCGCTTCTTCACCCTGCAAGCCCACTACCGCAGTACGGTAGACTTCAGCAACGAAGCTCTGCAAGCCGCCGAAAAGGGATTGGCAAGACTGATGGATGCTGTACATGGACTGGACAAGATTACCCCTGCTGCAACCTCCACCATAGACGTGAAATCCCTGCGTGCCAAGTGTTACGAAGCCATGAATGATGACTTGAACTCACCGATTGTCATCGCCCACCTCTTCGACGGCGCCAAGATGGTAAACAATATCCTAGCTGGAAACGATTCCATCACAGCCGAAGACCTGAAAGAATTGAAGGAAACCTTCCACCTCTTCTGCTTCGACATCTTAGGATTACAAGAAGACAACGCCTCCAACGAAGAGCGTGAAGCTGCCTTCGGCAAGGTAGTGGACATGCTATTGGAAGAGCGTTCAAAGGCAAAAGCCAACAAAGATTGGGCTACATCCGACAAAATCCGCAATGAACTCACCGCGCTCGGTTTCGAGATTAAGGACGGTAAGGACGGAAGCGAATGGAAGCTGAATAAATAACGAAGGTATCATAACTCACCGCAGAATCATACAGATTGGGGGTAAGTTTTAGGCAGAAGAACAAAAGAACATATTTTTCTCTTGTTCTTCTGTTCTTTTGTCTGAAAAATAAAATCCATGTAATATTTTGATATATCCTCGTTAGAATACGAATCCGAACCCAGCATACCACCCTACTTTCTTCGTCTGGTTGGACCAATTCAACTGTATCTCCACTGGTCCCAGAAAACTCTTGTACATATAGCCGATGCCTACCCCTGCCATATCAGCCGATTCGGAAGAGTCAAGAATCTGATGAAACTTCCCGGAGTTTCGCCCATAACTGCCCATCACTGATATATACTGGTTTTTCAAGATACGCTGTCTGAGGTTCAGCCCTGCAACCAGCAGTGCGGCTTGTGACAGTTCCGCACGGTTGATGCCCGTAAACGGTATCTGCTGTGGCATATAGCGCCCCGGTATGGTTCCCCCCACCATATTAATGATGGCAAAAGGATAATTACCGCTTCCGGACAATACGCGTCCATAAAACGAAGGAGTGACAGTGAACTTACTCGAGGGAGAGAAACATCCCTGCCAACGGGCATCGAAAACAGAAATAGGATTGTTGTCCTTATACTGGAAGAAGTTATCCGTATAGAGATGATAGGATACCGCCCACGACATACCTTTTGTAGGGGCGCTCCTCTCATTCAAGTTGTTGAACACAAGTCCGGCAAAGTAACTGAATAAGGACGAATTTTCAAACAGTGCCGAAGCTAACGGGTCGAGCGACAGCAAATCATGATAGTGGTAGTAATCAAAGTCAATGCCCAGACTGACCTGGATATTGTTCCAGTCCTTCGCCGCCCCCATACGGACCAGTTGATGTGTAAAAGTCAAATCCAGCGCCCGTTTGCCTTCATTGTAAATATTCATATCTTTATAGTCGAACTGATAGGCAAGTCCCGCCTGCCATCCACCGTCCCACTGGTAACTATATCCGAGTCGTGCCAGTGTACGCTTGCCCAGACGGGCAGTAAGGCTGACCAGCGACTCGCGCTGCCGGCCGAAATAGAAGTCCGTATTTGCCTGCAACGCCGCCAGTTCTTCTGTATCAAAGCGAAAACCGACATTCAGCTTGTTCTCCCGCACAGCAGGGGCGGCTATTTGGGAATCAACGGGAATCTCCCTATCAACAGCCACGCCGGGTAAGCGGAAAGGTCCCGGACGGCGAGGCTGATAATCGTCTGCAAGCCCCAGCTTCTGTTTTAGGGCAAGCAGTCCGTCCCAACTGTCCATGGCAGCACGTTCTCCCCGCACCATCAGAGTGTCGATGGCCTCTTTGGTGAAACTTGCAGCCGAATAGCCGGTGACATCCACCTTTATCAATACATCGGTATTACGCAGATTCTCACGGTATTTCTTCTCTCCTTGCAGATTGATGATTTGCCCGAAGATGTCTTTCACCGATTTCAGCTCGGAAGCCTTAAGCAGCGGACTCTGCACATCCACCCCGATAATGTAGTCGGCCCCCATGGCAAGCGCCACATCTACCGGATAGTTATTCACCATTCCACCGTCCACCAACACCATTCCATCCAGGTCTACCGGAGCAAACACACCGGGAATGGACATGCTGGAACGCATGGCAGTGGCCAGTATTCCCTCATGGAACACTACTTCGCTGCCATTCACCAGATTTTCCGACACGCAGGCAAACGGAATAGGAAGACGGCTAAAATCCACAGAATCCTGGTAACCTTCTGTCAATGTGGAGAACAAACGTGCCAGATTCTTCCCTTTTATGATACCCGCATCCGAAACAGCGGCAGATTTCAAAGAAAACGGAATGGAGAGTACATAGCGCTCCGACTTCAACCGGTCATCCAGCAACACATCCTTAGGATTGGGGGCATCCGAGAGCAAGAATTTCCAGTTCTGGGCATTCACCATACTGTCCAATTGCTGTGGGGTATATCCGATAGAATACAAACCGCCCACAATGGCCCCCATACTAGTGCCCACCACATAATCTATAGGGATACCCGCTTCTTCAATTACTTTCAGAGCACCGATATGCGCCGTCCCTTTGGCGCCACCCCCACTGAGTACGACAGCCACTTTCGGACGCCCGGACGCCCAAAGGACCATCGGCAAAAACAACAAACAAGCCCATAGTCTATACTTCATCTCCATCATTTACTTAATACGTATTGGTAATTTATTCCATTCTGAATCAAACAACCCGCTCCGACAAATAGTTCACTATCAGTCGAAGCGGGTCGCAAAAAACGTTCAAGCAATTTATGGAGGATTATCTATAACCCATTTCCAATCAATAAGGTATCATATCCTTCAAGATACCTTCCTTATACCAAGGATCATCAATCTCTTTCAACACTTTGCCCATCTCTGCGCAAAGGTCTTTTACGACTTCTTGGTTTTCTTCCAAAGAAAGGTTATTCATCTGATACGGATCCTTTTCATCGTCAAACAACAAACTTTTGACCAGCTTATGGTTTTCGCGGTCAATGTAGAGCGCCAGCGTGTAGCGCGCCGATTTAAAGCCGCGCGACGAAGGGAAGTAGGAACGGACCATGCCTTCCGCATCCTTCTCACCGTCCAGGTTCTGGATGTAGAGAGCGCCGGTGGGACGTACAATATCCGCCTTTTCATCGAAGAAAAGCGGTGCATAGTTGCGCCCCTGCACCTCGGCCGGAATGGAGTCGGCAAGACCGGCAAGCCCCAACAAAGTAGGCATGATGTCCGGCGAGGAAAGCATCAAGTCGTCCACGCGGGGCTTAATCTTATCGGGAAAACGCACCAGGAAAGGAACGTTCATGGACTCGGAGTATGGGGAATTCTTCGGGTCTTCCGTATGCTGGCTGCACATGGTCTCTCCATGGTCGGAGGCAAACACGACAATGGTATTTTTGTCCAGTCCGAGTTCCTTCAAGGCATCGAGTATCTGACCGAAAGCACGGTCGACACCCGTCACAGAAGCAAAGTAGTAGCGTGCACTCTCTGCCTTGAGCATCTTGGAGTCGGCATTCGGACGGACGAGCAAGCTGTCCAGAGGCTGGTTTTTATAGAGATTGAAATCTTCCTCCATACAGTCGTCCAAAGAACGGTACGGACTATGGGGAGGATTCATACCTACCATAATGAAGAAAGGTTTCTTCGGGTCGCGTACATTCCCCTCGTTCTTCAGATAAGACACCACCTTGCCCGATTCGTGTAACGGTGACCACTCGCGCGGGTCGTGGCGACGGCCTTCCGTATCCCAGTAATGCGGATTCTTGTGTTCGTCGAAGGTACCGTAAGAATACCAGTAATTGAACCCATGACGACGTTCTTTCGGCGTATAGGCATCCCATGCAGGTACACGGTCTTCCACATACTGTCCGGGACGTTCGGGGTCGTTGGGGGTAGGAAAGTCGGCATGCAGTTTGCCAAAGTAGGCACAGTCATATCCGGCATTGCAGAAAACATCACTCACACACACAGCATCCTCACGCAGGGAGCTGATGGGACGGCTCGAATTGCAATTCAATGGAATACCACTCTTATTAGGATACATTCCCGTCAACAGAGAACCACGGTGGGGACTGCTCAACGGGCAGTTGCTCATGGCAGATGTCAATACCACCGACTCCCGGGCAAAATCATTCAAGCGTGGGGTATGCACCGGGTCATTCCGAAAGTTCACTTTCTCGCGAAAACCTTCCTGGCCCCAGAACTCCATCGCCTGGTTACGGTATTGGTCGGGAAAAACGTAAATGACATTCGGCTGGACGGATTGTTCCGCCTGCGGGGCTTTACAGCCCTGCAAGGCGAACAAACCTAAACCACCTAACAAAATATTTAATTGAGTTTTCATTTTTCCAAGTCTCTTTTACGCATCAATCCTTCCAGGAAGTAATAGTCGGCATAATTCAGCGGTACATCAATCTCCGCACCGTGAGGAATACTGCCCACAGAGTGCATCAGGATGAAGTTGCCGTTGGTACCCACCTTGGCACGGTAGGAAGGAGAAGCGAGGCTTTCCATAATCCGGTCGGCGGTTTCCTTGTATCCCTTATCCGGCAGATAAGTACTCAGCTCGTAAAGGGCGGACGCCGTGCAGGCAGCTGCCGAAGCATCGCGAGGTTCATTCGGGATATTGGGAGCATCGAAATCCCAGTAGGGAACCAAGTCTTCCGGAAGATTCTTGTTGTTGAAGATAAAGTTGTAGACCTTTTCAGCCTGTTCCAGGTATTTGGCATCGTGTGTATAGCGATAGCACATGGTATAGCCGTACAAGGCCCACGCTTGTCCACGTGCCCAAGCAGACTCGTCGGCATAGCCTTGTGCAGTCTGTCTCTTACGGACTTCACCGGTTTCGGGGTCATAATCCACCACATGATAGCAGCTGTTGTCCTCACGGAAATGGTTAGCCATAGTCGTATCGGCATGCTTCCGGGCTATGTTGTAGAAAGTGGAGTCACCGGACAGCCTGGAAGCTTCGAACAGCAGTTCGAGGTTCATCATATTATCAATGATAACGGGACATTTCCAGCCACGTTCAGCCTGCCACCCCTTGTCTGCATCCCATGACTGAAGTACGCCTGCTGCAGGGCGGAAACGGGTAGACAATGATTTGGCTGTCTGTATGATGACCGGCTTGTACTCCTCCTTACCCGCAAAACGGTATCCGTTCAAGTAGCTGCTGCCAATCATAAAGCCCACATCATGGTGCCAGGTAAGGTATTGTACCGAATCCAAATCCTCGGTATACTTCTCTGCCAGCGGCAGCCACTTCTGGTCACCGGTCAACTCGTACATATGCCAGATATTACCGGGGAAGAAGCCGGAACACCAATCGTCGATAGGTACATAGACAATGTTCCCATCCTTATCAATGGTACGGGGATTAAGGATTTTACCGGATTTTTCGATAATGTCTGTCTGAATTGTCTCCTGAGCCACAGCATTATCAATGTTTTCTTGGATAAAGTTGCTTTCAGCCTGCTTTTGCCCTGCGCAACCTGCCAATACAAGGAGGGAGATTCCCAATGTAGTGAGGACTGTTTTCATAATAAGGGATTTATTTATTAAGAGTTTATGATTTTTCATGCTGCAAAAGTAGAGCAAGTGTACAGATTTGACCCGCCTAAATAATTCAATTAATGGCTAAAATCGTTACTTTTGCGTCCGGAAGCACATATTTTCCACCCATTAATCATTAATCACTAAACATTAATCATTACTCCCCATGACCGCACAAGAGTTTTTTAAGAACGACCGCTTCGCCACGAATGCAAGTGTAGAACTGATAGAAATAAAGGAAGGATACAGCAAGGCACGCCTGGTTATCACGGCAGAGCATCTCAATGCAGGAGGCCGTACGCAAGGAGGGGCCATCTTCACCCTTGCCGACCTGGCACTGGCAGCAGCAGCCAACTCCCACGGAACATTGGCCTTCTCTCTTTCGTCCAATATCACCTTCCTGCGCAGCAGCGGACCGGGCGATGTACTGTATGCCGAAGCACGCGAACGCTACATCGGCCGCACCACCGGATATTACCAGATCGACGTCACCAACCAGGAGGGAAAACTGATTGCCACTTTCGAATCCAGTGTATTTAGAAAAGGGGATAACATCACTTTTTCCTTACCACAGACGTCATCGGATAGCGGTTGCCCCGGACACTCTTGAAGAATGCCTTGGCCGAACCGAAATTCAAATACATGTCCAAGCGAATGGGAAGGTGGTTCTTATCATCGGATACGAAGAAGGTGATGACCTCCTTCTCCTTACCTTTCTTGTACTCTACGAAAGAGAATACCAAGCAGCGGTAAACGGTGTCGTTATTCGCCTTGACCTCCTCCTTGCCGCGGTAAATCAACGTCTGCTCTTCCACCCTGCGTCCCGTGGCCATGGGAAAGAGTATCTTCTGCCCTACCTTGTAGTCTTTAGGGTCATAAGAGCGCGCCTGCGCCAAAATGCTCAACATATCGAAGATACAGCGACTATCACTGTATTCCATCTCCTGAGCCTCACGCACGGGATTGTGCCAGGTGCGTCTCTGCTTTACATTCGCCAGTCCGTCCGAGTAGGAGAACCAAGCCTCGTCCACCGTATGGCGGCTTCCCTCCTCCGCCGCTTTACGGAAGTAGAGCGGCTCCAACCTATCGCTGACATAACAAGTCAACGTATCACGCATCTTGAAGAAAAAATCGGTCTTTTTACTGCCTACACAAAGCAAGTTAAAGCGAAATGCAGGCTCGGAATGGTAAGTCGTGGCATTGGTAGTGAGGCTTGCCAGACCCACCTTCTTCCAAATGAACTTCCAATTGAAATATAAATCGTACATGACATGCTCGCCCGACTGGAAAGCTTCATTCTTTGCAGTACATTGGGCCTGAACAGACTGGGAGGTTCCCAAACAGACCGCTCCCACCATTAATAGAATGAACAATTGCTTCCGCCTAATAGCTATGGCCTCTACCACTGTTGCGGCTGCTATTGCCACTGCGGTTATTTTTGTTCCTGTTTTGCTTTTTCTTGTCTTCATCTGGTTTTTGTTTTTTTAGTTCGTCCGGCTTCTGCCTATCCAGGGACTTGGCCTTAATATCCCATTCCTGGGTCAAATCAAAGTTCGCTTTAAGCTCCAGAACCATCGGATAATAGTAAACCATTTCAGGCTGGCGCTTCTCGGCATAGTTTCCCGTATCCCAGACGCCATTCCCATTCGTATCATTTATCAGCCGCGCTCCATATTTGCCCGGATTGAGGAAATAGAAATCGGCTTTCCCATCCACCACCGGCACCGTGCGCAGCACTTTGTCCTGACCGTCCAGTAGTTCCACAAAAGCCAGAGAGTCCGCTCCATGCACATTAAAGAATATCTGCCCGTACTCTTCCAGCTTCTTGGCCTTGAAGTCCTTCTTTATCTTGTCGGAGAACAACCCGTACAACCCGCGTATGGCAGCAGAATCCACTTCAAATGTATAGCTTTCGCCGGGTGCCCATTCGGCAAACAGATTATAACGCTTCAAGTCCAAAGAGTCGCGCATAAAGTCGAACGGGATATCCTGCCACAACGAGTCCACTTTCAGTTTCAGATGGAAAGCGGTGGTATCTATGCTTGCCACCGGCTCCGTAAACGACAGAGTAAGATAATCATATACATCGATTGCAGAAGGGGCATACACATCTACAGCCAGGAATTCCGTCGGCTCGGGCTCTTCCACCTCACCTTCCTTCAACTTCTTCTTTTTCTTCTCACGCTCTTTCTGTTCCTTTTCCTTCGCTTCCTGCTTCTGCTTCTGCTGCTTGTCGTATGTCAACTTCGCCAGCACATTCAAAGTATCGGTACGGGGTACCAATCGTTTCAGGCTATCCGTATACAAATAGGTGATACTCATTTTCAGGGAATCCTGCTTATAGAGCAGAGAATCCTTTATCCAATAATGAATCGTATCGTTCCGGCCGGTAGGCTGTTCTATAACAAACGCATCTTCCTCATTAAAGTTCAATCCTTTCAATAAAGGCAACGTGTCTGCCGGAGCAGTGAAATAGAGCGAAAACTTCTCCGGAGTCAACCGTTCGGCCTTCAAAAAACGTTGCGAGAAGGAAAGCTCCTTGAAAGCACGCAGCAGAACATCATCCGGAAGGTAGTGGGTATATTGACGTTCTACAATCGTATCTACTGTCAGCGAGTCTATCCAAGTCGTATCCTGGCGCATGCGCTCTTCCATGGAAGGAATGATGATAGAGTCATTAAAAGCTATCACTTCCGTCGGCTGGGAATAGGCAAAATTCTGGTCGGCATCCTGCAAGGCATAAATGCGATACTTGCCGGGAGCCACTCCACGGATAGAGAAGCGTCCGCGACTGTCCGTACGCCCCACCCGCTCAAAAGGAAGTTTGGTAAAAGCGGAGTCGGCCAGATTGGCATGCAGACCGACCAGCATTCCTTTCACCGGTTCAAGATTGGCCGCATTCAGTACTGTACCGGCCACAGCCATAGAGTCGAGACGGTCGCCCGTAGAGAAAGAATAGAAGAAATTCTCCAAGGGATTCCCCTCATTATTATCCTGGATGGCATCACCAAAATCGAATGTATAAGTAGTATTGGGTTTCAATGTATCCTGCAGAGTGATGACCACCTTCTTCCCATTAGACTTAATTTCGGGCTGCTGCACCTGCGGAGGGGATATTACAATCTTCTCATTCGGCTTGTCAAGCTTGATAAATTCATCGAACTCAATGGAAAGTTTATTTTTATTGTGATGGAGTGCGCCGGGCGTGGGAGTACCGGAAATAAAACGCGGAGGAGTCTCATCATAAGGTCCTCCTTCAATACGGCCCACACTGGCACAAGAATACAGTGCGGCAGCTATGGCAACACCCCCCAACAACCTGCGGAAAAGCGGCTTCATTTTAGTATGGCGTTTACGTTCTAACATGCTGCAAAAATAAAGGTTATCTGCCAATTAGCGGTATGCTTTACAGTATTTTAATCAAAAAATGTCCTTTCGTTCTCATCTATGTATGAAACATAGTTAAAAAAGGAAGTGTTTCACACCTTATATACTAAGAAAAGAATATTTTTGCAGACGAAAACTGAATAGGAGTATTCAGTTTTCTTTTTCCTGCCTTATTTCTAAATCATGAATTACACACAAAAACGCCTTTCAAGAATCGAAAAAAAGAAGAATATAAAATTATACAGAGAACAAAAAAGAGTATGAAGAGTAGATTAGTATTATTGGCATGTTGCCTGGCACTGCTCAGCAGTTGCGGACAAGGCGACAAAGGAACGGGTAAAGCTCCCGAATTTGCAGTGATTGAGGCAAAGACCACCACTGCCAACTTGACAAACAGCTACCCTGCTACTATCAAGGGTAAACAAGATGTAGAAATCCGCCCGATGGTGAGTGGGTTCATCACAAAATTGCACGTGGATGAAGGCGCAACAGTGCGCAAAGGACAAGTGTTGTTCAGCATCGACCCCGTACAGTATCAGGCAGCCGTAAATTCGGCCAAAGCTGCTGTTGAAACAGCCAAAGCTGCCGTAAACACACAAGAACTGACTGTAAACAACAAACGTGAACTGAACAAGAAAAACATCATCAGTGACTACGATTTGCAAATGGCCGAAAACCAGCTGGCACAGACAAAGGCACAACTAGCACAAGCCAATGCCCAATTGGTCAATGCCAAGAACAACTTGTCATACACCAGTGTAACCAGCCCCAGTGACGGTGTAGTAGGTAGCATTCCCTACCGCGTAGGTAGCTTGGTTAGTCCTTCCGTAGCCAGCCCGCTGACTACCGTTGCCGACATCTCCGAAATGTACGCCTACTTCTCCATGACCGAACGCCAACTCTTGTCACAGATTCGTGAAGGCGGTAGCACCAAGGAAATTCTGGAAAAGATGCCGAATGTACAGTTGCAGCTCATCGACGGAACCATGTATGCCGACAGTGGCCGCGTGGAGACAATCAGCGGAGTCATTGACCAGACTACCGGTTCGGTAACCATGCGTGCCCTCTTCCCCAACAAGCACAACGTGTTGCGTAGCGGAAGCACCGGCAATGTGGTATTCCCCAACCCGCTGCATGATGTCATCATGATTCCACAAACCGCCACTACCGAAATCCAGGACAAGCAGTTCGTATTCGTACTGCAACCGGACAATACGCTGAAAAATACCGAAGTCAAAGTGTTCAGCTTAGACGACGGCAAGTATTATTACGTGACGGAAGGTTTGAAAGCAGGCGAAAAAATCGTTATCGAAGGGGTACAGAACCTGAAGGACGGACAGTCCATCACGCCTATCACGCCTGCTGAAAAGGAAGCTGAATACCAGAAGGCCCTGAAAGACCAGAAAGAAGGCAATATTCAGACTGCGTTTCAATGAAAGAATGAAAAATAAAAAAATTCTTCAATTTTTAATTCCTTAATTGTTCATGAAATGAAATTAGATAGATTTATTAACCGTCCGGTACTATCAACGGTAATTTCCATCCTGATAGTAATCTTAGGAGTTATTGGTCTGGCTACCTTGCCTATCACCCAATACCCGGACATTGCACCTCCCACCGTATCGGTAAGTGCGACTTACCAAGGTGCCAATGCCCAAACGGTGCTTAACTCCGTTATCGCTCCGCTGGAGGACCAGATTAACGGTGTGGAAAATATGATGTATATGAGTTCGAGCGCCACCAACAGCGGTTCGGGCGACATCTCCATCTACTTCAAGCAAGGTACCGACCCCGATATGGCAGCGGTGAACGTACAGAACCGCGTTTCCATGGCGCAAGGCTTGCTGCCTGCCGAAGTTACCAAAATCGGTGTAACCACCCGTAAACGCCAGACTTCCATGTTGATGGTATTCTCCATCTATGATGAAAAAGACCAGTACAACATCGAGTTCCTGGAAAACTACGCCAACATCAACCTTATCCCTGAGGTGAAACGTGTCAACGGTGTGGGCGATGCCATGGTATTGGGACAAGACTACTCCATGCGTATCTGGCTGAAACCTGATGTAATGGCCCAATACAAACTTATCCCCAACGATGTGGTTGCCGCCTTGAGCGAACAGAACATCGAAGCGGCTCCCGGCCAGTTGGGTGAGCGCGGTAACCAAACCTACCAGTATACCCTGCGTTACAAAGGACGTCTGCAACAGACTACGGAGTTTGAGAACATTGTCATCAAGGCTTTGGAGAACGGTGAAATACTCCGTTTGAAGGACGTAGCAAGTGTAGAACTGGGTCGTCTGTCATACGGATTCAACAATATGGTAAACGGGCATAAAGCCGTGAGTTGTATCATTTTCCAGATGGCAGGCAGTAATGCCACGCAGACCATCTCGGATATCGAGGCCCTGCTGGACGACTATTCCAGCAAACTGCCCGCCGGCTTGAAGATAAACATTGCACAGAGTGCCAACGACTTCCTCTTCGCTTCCATACATGAGGTAATCAAGACATTGATCGAGGCCTTTATCCTGGTGTTCATCGTAGTGTATATCTTCCTGCAGGATATGCGCTCCACGTTGATTCCCGCCATCGCCATTCCCGTGGCGTTGATTGCCACCTTCTTTGTATTGAAACTGATTGGCTTCAGTATCAACTTGCTGACCCTTTCGGCCATGGTGCTTGCCATTGCGATTGTGGTCGATGATGCCATCGTCGTCGTCGAGGGCGTCCATGCCAAGCTGGACCAGGGCTACAAATCGGCCCGTACAGCTTCCATCGACGCCATGAGTGAACTGGGTGGTGCCATCGTCTCCATTACGTTGGTGATGATGTCCGTATTCGTTCCCGTGAGCTTCATGGGAGGTACGGCAGGTACTTTCTACCGTCAGTTCGGTTTGACCATGGCGATTGCCATCGGTTTCTCGGCTCTGAACGCCCTGACCCTGAGTCCTGCGCTGTGTGCCATCTTCCTGAAACCTCACAACGGCGGACACGAAAGTCTGAAAGAGCGTGTAGGCGTTGCCGCCAAGGAAGCGCGCAAGATTATGATTGCACGTTATGCCGACTCTATAGGCCGGTTGATGCGTCCCGGCATTACACTGCTCTTCGTGACGGTAGCTATCCTGGGCATGATTTTCGGTCTGTTCAGCTTCAGCGAACACCCCATTCTGTGTAGCTTGATGATTATCATCAGTGTGCTGGCGTTAGCAGGTATGACTACCGACAAGTTCAAACAGTCCTTCAATGACTCATACAACGGTATCCTGGGCAAGTATAAGAAACAAGTGCTGTTCTTCATCCAGAAACGCTGGATATCGGCAGGACTGGTTATCGGCTCTATTGTACTGTTGGGCGTATTCATGCAGATAACCCCGACCGGTATGGTGCCCAACGAAGACACCGGTACCATCATGGGCGCTGTGACACTGCCTCCGGGCACTTCACAAGAACGCGCACAAGAGATTTTGAACCGTGTGGACAGCTTGGTTGCTGCAGACCCTGCCGTACAGTCACGTACCGTTATCTCAGGTTATAGCTTCTTGGGCGGTCAAGGCCCCTCCTACGGTTCACTCATCATCAAGCTGAAGAACTGGGAAGAACGTTCCACGATGCAGAACTCCACGATTGTGTACGCCACTTTGTACATGCGCGCCCAAAAGATTATCAAGGAAGCGCAGGTATTGTTCTTCGCGCCGCCTATGATTCCGGGTTACTCGGCTTCAAGCGACATCGAGTTGAACATGCAGGACAAGACGGGTGGTGATTTGAACCACTTCTTCGACGTAGTGAACAACTATAACGCAGCCCTGGAAGCACGCCCTGAAATCAACTCTGCCAAGACATCCTTCAACCCTCACTTCCCGCAATACCAGCTGGACATTGACGCTGCCGCTTGTAAGAAAGCAGGCATCAGCCCCAATGACATCTTGACTACCTTGCAGGGATATTACGGTGGTTTGTATGCTTCCAACTTCAACAGCTTCGGTAAGATGTACCGCGTAATGGTACAAGCCGAACCTGATGCTACCAAGAATATGGAAACACTGCAAAGCATCAAGGTGCGCAACGGCAACGAGATGGCACCTATCACGCAGTTCATCTCCATCAAGAAAGTATATGGTCCTGACGTCATCAGCCGTTTTAACCTCTACACCTCCATGAAGGTGATGGTGGCTCCCGCATCAGGCTACACTTCCGGTCAGGCTCTGCAAGCCATTGCCGAAGTGGCGCAGGAAAACCTGCCTGCCGGTTTCGGTTATGAGTTGGGAGGTATGGCGCGTGAAGAGGCCGAAACGAGTGGCAGCACTACGGGACTCATCTTCATATTGTGCTTCGTATTCGTTTATCTGTTGCTGAGTGCCCAGTACGAAAGCTACATCCTGCCTTTATCCGTATTGCTGTCCGTGCCGTTCGGTCTGCTGGGTAGCTTCCTCTTTGTAGGCGGTATAGGCGCATTGGGCAGCATCCCGGCACTGAAAATGATTCTGGGTACGATGTCCAATGACATCTATATGCAGATTGCCCTCATCATGTTGATGGGTCTGTTGGCCAAGAATGCCATCTTGATTGTAGAGTTTGCCCTCGAACGCCGCAGAATGGGTATGAGTATCACCTGGGCAGCCGTATTGGGTGCCGCAGCCCGTCTGCGTCCTATCTTGATGACGTCGTTGGCAATGATTGTCGGCCTGCTTCCGCTGATGTTTGCTTCCGGTGCGGGTGCCAACGGTAACCGTACGCTGGGTACGTCTGCCATCGGCGGTATGTTAATCGGTATGATTCTGCAAATCTTCATAGTGCCCGCACTGTTCGTGGCATTCCAGTACCTGCAGGAGAAATTCAAGCCGATGGAATGGGAAGATGTGGACAACTCGGATGCAGAACCTGAGATTGAACAATATACAAAATAGTGATTAACGATTAGCGATTATGAAGAAAATAATATGCCTGATGTGCGCAACTGCTTTATTGAGCAGTTGCCACATCTACAAATCATACGACAGACCCGAAGACATAACAACTGCCGGACTGTATCGCGACACGGCGTCCGTGAACGATACATTAGCCGCAGATACAGCCAACTTCGGTAATCTGCCTTGGAGAGAAGTGTTCACAGACCCACAGCTGCAGGCACTTATCGAGCAAGCACTCACCAACAACGGTGACCTACGCAGTGCCGCTTTAAACGTGAAACAAGCACAAGCCGCACTGATGTCTGCCCGTCTTGCCTATGCTCCGACGCTTGCCTTGTCTCCGCAAGGAACCGTCAGCAGCTGGGACAAGGGAAAGGCTACACAAATCTACTCCCTGCCCGTCACCGCAAGCTGGCAAGTCGACCTCTTCGGTCAACTGCTGAACCCGAAGCGACAAGCAAAGGTTAGCTTGAAGCAGACGCAGTTCTACGAACAAGCCGTTCAGACGCAAGTCATCGCCGGCGTAGCCAACATGTACTACACCCTGCTGATGCTGGACCGCCAACTCCAAATCACCGAAGGCACCGTCGAGATTCTGAAAAAGAACCTGGAGACCGTGCAAGCCATGAAAGATGCAGGCATCTACGGAACCACTTCTGCTGCCGTAGAGCAGAGCCGCACTGCCTACGCTCAAGTTATGGCATCACTGCCCGACATACGCCAGAGCATACGCGAAACCGAAAACGCCCTCTGCCTGATGTTGCACCAACCGGCACAGAGCATCGCACGCGGTGTGCTGGAAGAGCAGCAGCTGCCTACGGAATTTTCAGTAGGTATCCCCTTGCAGTTGCTATCCAACCGTCCGGACGTGAAAGCTGCCGAGATGTCACTGGCTGCCAACTACTATAACACCAATAGCGCCCGTGCCGCTTTCTACCCGCAGATTACATTGAGCGGTTCGGGAGGCTGGACCAATAACTCCGGTGCAGGTATCGTCAACCCGGGCAAACTGCTGGCTTCCGCCATCGGTTCGCTGACGCAACCCTTGTTCTATCGCGGTGCCAACATTGCCCGTCTGAAACAAGCCAAGGCACAAGAGGAGCAGGCTAAGATTCAGTTCCAAACCGCCCTGCTGAATGCCGGAAATGAAGTGAGCAACGCCCTGCATCTGTATCAAATGGAGAAGGACAAAGCCGTTTCACGCACTATTCAAGTAAATTCTGCCCGCCAAGCTGCCTCAGATACAAAAGATTTGTTTAACTTAGGCACGTCGACTTATCTGGAAGTCTTGTCTGCCGAGCAGTCTTATCTCAGCGCACAGCTTGCAGAAGTATCCGACACCTTCAGCAGCATGCAGGCGGTTATCAGCCTGTATCAAGCGCTTGGAGGAGGAAGAGAATAAAATGAGCGATAAGTGATTAGTGGTTAGCGATTAATGAAATAGTAAATCCTAATCACTAACCATTTATCACTAATCATTAATCATTAATCGCTAATTACTATGATAAGTCCGTTAGCTTATGTAGATTCTGCCGCAAAAATCGGCAAGAATGTAACCATCCAGCCCTTTGCTTTTATCGAAGGGAACGTGGAAATCGGTGATGACTGTATTATTATGTCGGGGGCAAAAATTCTGCACGGTACCCGCATGGGAAAAGGGAACAAAGTGCATCACAATGCCGTTCTGGGTGCCGAACCGCAAGACTTCCATTATACGGGAGAGAACAGCATGCTGATTATCGGTGATAATAACGACATCCGCGAGAACGTGGTTGTCAGCCGTGCTACCCATGCAGGAAGCGCTACCCGCATCGGCAATGAAAACTACCTGATGGATGGTGTACACCTCTGCCACGACGTGCAGATAGGCAACCATTGTGTACTGGGCATCAAGACTACCGTAGCCGGAGAATGTCAGATAGACGACTGCACCATTCTGAGCAGCAACGTCATTCTGCACCAATACTGCCACATTGGAAGTTGGGTACTGATCCAAGCAGGCTGCCGCATATCAAAGGATGTACCGCCTTATATCATCATGAACGGTAATCCGGCGGAATACCACGGTATCAACGCTGCTGTGCTTCAACACAAACACCAGGTGACCGAACGTGTATTGCGCCATATCGTAAATGCCTACCGTCTGGTATACCAGGGAAACTTCAGCGTGCAGGATGCCTTGCAGAAGATTGAAGACCAAGTACCGATGAGTGACGAGATACACAATATCATCAACTTCATCAAGAATTCCAAAGGAATCGTGAAGTAAAAACCCTTCTTCGGGCACGAATCACGCAGACTATTACGGATGGATAAATTCTTTTCTGTAAGTTTGCGTAGTTCGTGCCTTTTTCTAAAGACCTTTACAGATATTTCTCCCACAAATATCTCAACGGACTAAGCAATCTTTCAGTCACACTTCGTTCGTCTGTCATGACCTCTGCCATACCGGTCAGTTCTCCTTTGAATTCCAGCTGTTTACCATAGGAAGTGCATAAGTCTTGCGGCAGGCTTATGGTGACGGTATAGGCGCTTTCATCGTCTGCCAACAACGAGACGGACATTACCTTCCCCGTCAGGAAACCGAACTCCATGTATGGATAACCGGTCACGCTGATGTTTACCCGCTGTCCGGGCATTACTTTACCCGAACCTCCGGCGGGAAGTTTTATCTTTCCGATGATGCTTCCCGGGGCTTTGGCTACGATGGAGAACACCTTGTCTCCGCTACTGACGTTCTGGTTCTTTTGCCAGATGTGGTTGTAGGAGAGTATGCCGTTTGCCGGGCTGACGAAGAGATAAGCCAGTTCCCAATCATTGATGCTGACTTGCAATTCGTTGTAGGCAGTTTTCAGGGCCACATTCAAGTTGTTGGACTCCCGGCTTTGCTCCATTTGTGTTTCGATGATGCTTTGCTGCAACTGCGCTTCCTGTATTCTGGCGGAAGACAGTGAGGTCATTAGCTGTTCCCGGCTCTGCTGCTTGTTCAAGAATGTTTGTTTGGCTTCCTCGTATTCCGATTGTGCAGTCAGCCCTTCATCAAAAAGTTGCTTCTCGCGGTTGTGTACGGTAGAAGCTATCCGCACTTGTTCCTTGTCCAGTTCTGCTTGTCTGTTCAGGTGGGCGATGTAGTTGCGGTATTCCTGCAACTCCCGGCGGGTGGCCTCCACCTTCTGTTCGTACAGATTCAGTGAGAGGAAGTTGCGGTAGTCCGTCAGGCTTTTCAGGAAAGAGGCGTAGGCGTTCTGTATGCTTCCCAGGGACAGCTTCTCCGGGAACTGCGCGGTGCAGACGCTGCTGTCTGCCGGATTGAAGGATGCCAGCTGCTCCTTCAGGCGCAGCACGTCTTCCGTCACGACAGGATTCTCCAGTACGGCGATGATGTTTCCCGTCCACACGGAATCCCGGTCCTTGTGGTACACCTCCTTTATTTTCCCGCTTCCCCGTGCCACCATCCATATCGGCGGATGCTCCGTAGTGATGGTAATGGAAGCACTTATCACGTCGGGATATTTAAAGAAACACCCGCCTATGAAGAAGAGTGCCAGCACCACGAAGAACACCGTGATGCCCCATCGTACCAGTGCATGCGGCGGACGGGTCAGTATCTCCTGCACCTCCTCACTCCGCAATTCTATGTCCTTCCTCCCGTTTTCCATTTTCAACTTTCCATTCTCAAAGCTCCAGCTGATTCTTCACCAGCTTATAATACCTTCCTTCCCTCGCTATCAGTTCCTCGTGCGTCCCCGTTTCCGCTATCCGTCCCTGCTCTATCACCACTATCCGGTCTGCATTCCGCACGGTACTCAGCCGGTGGGCCACCACTACCGATGTCCTTCCTTCGAAGAAGCGCTGCAGGTTCTCCATGATGATGCGCTCGTTGTTGGCATCCAGTGCGTTGGTGGCTTCGTCGAAGAAGATGAATTCCGGGTTCTTGTACACGGCGCGGGCGATGAGTATGCGCTGTTTCTGTCCCTGGCTCAATCCGTGCCCTTCCTGGCCTATCCGGGTGTTGTATCCCAATGGCAGTCCCTCGATGAATCCGTGTATGTTTGCCACTTCCGCCGCATGCCGCAGGCGTTCCTTGTCGATGTGCTCCACCCCGGGGGCGATGTTGCCGGCAATGCTGTCCGAGAAGATGAACCCGTCCTGCATCACCACGCCGCACCGTTTGCGCCACTCGCGGATGCTGAAGTTCTCCAGCGAGGTGTCGCCCAGCAGTATCTGTCCGCTTGCAGGCGGATAGAATCCTAATAGCAGCTTCACCAGCGTGGTCTTTCCGCTTCCGCTCATTCCTACGATGGCTGTCTGTCTGCCCGATGCGATTTCCAGACTGATGTTGTCTAAGGTGGGCGTTTCGCCGAGCGGGTCGTATTTGAAACTCAGGTTTTCTATCCGCAGGTCTTTCCCTGTGGGTATCTCCCTTATCAGGTCTTTTGTGGGGTCTTCTTCATCGGGGCTGTCCCGCACCTCGCCCAGGCGGTTTGTGCTGAGGCGCGCGTCCTGCATGTCGCGGGCAAAGGTGATGAGTTCGTTTATCGGACTGTTCAGTTGTCCGATGATGTACTGCACGGAGAGCATCATGCCCAGTGTCATTTCCCCTTGTACCACCAGCGAGGCCACCAGTCCCGTGATTACTATGTTCTTGGTCTGGTTTATCAGTACCGCTCCCGAGTCCTGGTACTGCCTCAGCGCAAGGCTCCGGATGTTCACTTTGAACAGCCGTGCCTGTATGCGTTCCCATTCCCACCGCTTCTGCTGCTCGCAGGCACTCAGCTTTATCTCCTGCATGCCGTTCACCAGCTGCACCACCGTGCTCTGGTTGGCGCTCTGCTGGGCAAACCGCTTGTGGTCCAGTTCCGCCCGTTTCTTCATGAAGAGCCAGACGTAGGAGATGTAGAGTGCGCTCCCTCCCATGAAGATAAGGAAAATCATGCCGCTGTACACCAGCAGCACGATGCCGAATATCAGGATGTTGAAGGTGGAGAACGCCACGCTGAGGCTGCTTCCGGTCAGGAAGTTCTGTATGCGCGTGTGGTCGTTGATGCGTTGCAGGATGTCGCCCGTCATCTTGGTGTCGAAGTAGCCCATAGGGAGCTTCATCATCTTGATGAGGAAGTCCGAAATCAGGGCGATGTTGATGCGTGTGCCCAGATGCAGCAATATCCATCCGCGTATGAACTCCACGGCGCTGCTGCTGAAGGACAGCATCAGTTGGGCAATGAGCACCAGGTAGATAAATCCGAGATTTTGGTTGTTGATGCCGAAGTCCACGATGCTCTGCGTGAGGAAGGGGAGCATCAGCTGTATCATGCTGCCCAGCAGCAACCCCAGCAGCAGTTGTCCCACCAGTTGCTTGTAGGGGCGCAAGTAAGAATAGAGGAAGCCGAAGCCTTTATAGTTTGTCTTTTCCCCCTCATCTTCTTGTGCATAGAATTCCGGTGTAGGTTCCAGCAACAGTGCCACTCCCGTATCTTCTCCGTCCGTTTTGGCGCTGAGCCAGCAACGGCAGAATTCTTCCCGGGTGTATTTCAGCTTGCCTGCTCCGGGGTCGGCCACCCATACATGCTTGTCGTTCATCCGGTAGACCACGACGAAATGTTGCTGGTTCCAGTGGACGATACAAGGTAAAGGGGCTTCTTGCAGCATTTCGTAGCTCACTTGCACACAGATGCTCCGAAATCCAATCTTCTCAGCCGCTTCGCTGATACCCAGCATAGAGACACCTTCGCGAGTGATGAATGACTTTTCCCTCAGACCTTCCAAAGAATAGCGCTTGCCATAGAAGGCGGACACCATGCGCAGGCAGGTGGGGCCGCAGTCCATCACGTCGTGCTGGGAGTAGTGAGGAAAGGATTTCATTTGATTAACTATATAAAAAGTCAATATCTTTGATGTTATAATAGCTTGGAAATTTCCTCCCATTAATAAATAGAATGGGTGTAGTGTAAAACTTATGTGTTATACACCATTTTTCTTGTGCATTGATGAAAGGCTCGTATTTAGGGATTTCATCCAAGAACTTAATGTTATGTAGGATTTTATTTTTACTGATAGGATAGTTATCAACATATTTTTTTAGTATCATGGCAAATAATTGGGGATTCTTTTGATAGCCAGAGAGAATATGGGAAGCTATTACTATCGATTCTGGATGTTTCTTTTGGTCTAACAAAAATATTAAATCCAATTTGGTATTGGCTTTTCTTTGAAGGATGGGCATTAGTTTTTGTAGCTCTTTTATGCATGAAACACAAATAGGACTGAAAATAAGAGTAAGGCATATTTCGGCATCTGGATTTCCTATTGATATTTTATTCACTTTGTCAACATCTGTAAGACAAAGTTCTTGTTGAAAAAGATATTGGGAAATGTTTTCGTCATATATTAATTCGTTGTATTTTCTTTTCAAGGTGGTGTGTTCTTTTTGAGTGGCAATTATCGGCTTGATGACTATATAGATAGATGTAACAGTAACGAAGATCGTCGTTATTTCTATTATTGATTTCAAATGTAGCAATTCGTATATATAATTCATCTTTAAAGTACATATACTTAGCATAAACAGAAAAACGAATACCACTTGTACAGAAAGGCAAAGGGTACACCATTTTCTTGCTATGAATTTCTGATAAAAAAGAGAATAGCATACATATCCGATACTGCAAACAGACAGGAAGTTTATAAGTGCCTGTGCTGTACCAAATGGTAGGAATAGTAATACAATTAAAAGAGATAAAAAATACACAAAACCTATATCGCTCCAAGAAACAAGTCCGAGGAAATATGCGTCTTTGAAATCCAAGATAGAAGAACAATCTATATTATTCTTATTTCCGGTGGCTGAACATAATTTTTTAATGTGTACATTGTACTTGTCTATTTGGTCTACAAACAAAAGTATGGATGCAGTCAGTCCTCCTAAAACGCCTGTAAGATATAGATAAAAAAGAATGCCTCCTTCGTGCTTTAAAATAAGTAAATATGCGAATAATATGGCTACACACAATATAAGCATAGGATATTTTATTTGCTTAATGATTGTGCTGAATTTCATTTTTAGTGGAATACTGATTTTACCTGGTCGGTTATCCATAATAAGGATGTTACCGTCCCACATATCTTCAAAATCCTTTCTCGATATACTTTCTATCTTTCCTTTCTCATCAATAGTCTGAATAGATTCGGCAGTAACTTTTGTTATAAACAGGAACAAATCCACATTTGTAATAACATGAGCAATGAAAGGAGAGGGTATATTTGTCAGTTCTTCATAACTGGTATGTATGGCAAAACTATCTTTGCCCATCCTATGTAATATATACTGGAAAGATAGGAAACTGGGAAAATCCGGATGTTCCTTCAATATTACATATAATGCAGCAGAATATTTGCAGCCATAATATTTTGTGATAATCTTCAAAATGGTTCTTGCATTGTCTTTTATTATTTTTTGATGTGCATTCATTCTGTTGCTTTACTGTTTTAAATATTTGTCTATCGTTGTTGCCGCTTGTTGGTCACTTGGTCTTGGAGCATTCACTTCAACAATATTGCCCTGTTTGTCGAAAATGATGTATCGGGGAATTAATTCCAGCTTTAGCTTTTCCAGTATTTTACTGTTCTTTGGGTTTGTGATGAGGAAATTGTCGGGTACTTCCGACAAGCCTTCCTGCTCTACTGCCTTTTTCCAGCTGCTTTCCTGGTCCTTGAAGGCGAGATAGACGAATACCACATCTTTTCCCTTGTACAGCTCTCTTAGCTTTGCCGATGGAGGCATTTCTTCCCGGCAGGGTACACACCAGCTTGCCCAAAAGTCCACATAAATGACCTTTCCCCTGTTTTTTTTCAACAATATGTTCAAGTTGGTAGGCTTTCCGTGGATGTCCTTCAGCAATAACTGGTTGGCATCGGCAGACAAGTTATATTGGTCTCTTATCTTGTTGGGCAGCAGTGTGTCTTGGGTGATATGGATATATTTGTCAAGATAGCTGTTTACGTCTTGTGCCGAAAAGTTTTCGCCGATTTCTTTGATGCAGCGTTCAAGCAGGATTTGTTTTGATTTTGGCTGAAATGTTTTCGGAGATAGCTCATCGAAGGTTTGACGCCAGTCGTTGCTTCCTCCCTGCGATTTGCGTATTGTCGGGATGTGCTGATTCAAAAACCAGAGGTAGTAGTCCAGAAATTCACGGTAGGAGGGATAACGGATATATTTGTCGGCTATTCCGGGCTCCATTTGGCGGTAGAAGGCGGTGTCTTCATTCAGCATTCTCCGGGATTCATAGTCTTTCAGCTTGAGCAGGTATTGATAACGGTCGTGTATCTCGCTTGAGATAAGTTGCTGTTCTTTAAAGGAATTGATAGTATCTGTGTAGTTCTTTTTGTAACTGTCGAACATGGATTGTAATGAATCCAAAGGACAATAATCTATTATTAATGAAGTCCAATTGTTGGCTCGTATCATGTTAATGCTTTGGGCAATCCGTACCCAATCGCTTCCCAAGCATGTTTTTGCTTCTAAGCCGGAGTGTGTCCTCCCTTTACGCAATTCATAGTTCATATTATAGATTCTGTTGCGTTCCGGGTGATGCTTGCTGCTTAAAATGGGGTAGTTCAGGCTATCCATTGAAATAGTAATGGTATCCCCTTGCATTAAAGGGTAGTAGTTGAACTCAAAATCCCCATAGTTGAGCCCCAGCTCCTTGAAATGTTCAGTGGAATAGAGGGTTATGGTATCGAAATCTTTGTCCGGCATGTATTCCATAAGAGTTCCTATACTGTCGGTATAGAGGACTTTAGGCATCGGCACGTGTCTCACTCCTCCCGGTGTCCTGTGGGGCTTAGGATGGTAATGATTGAAACATACTACAATATTCTTTCCACATTTCTCATTGATGGCTTGTTGCCGGCAAGATGAAATGCTTATTACCAGAAAAAAGATGATACATATATACTTCATAAGTATAGGCTTTTAATTTATGATGATATTAAATAATGAATAGGAAAATTATTAGTTTGAATAACAATTTTCCTATTCTGTAACCTGCGGATTATCCGCAGTAGCTACTTGAAGGGCAGCTATCACAGCACCAATTTCCCTTGGCGGTAGCCATGAATTGAGCTTGAACTTTGGTTACACCGCACTCTACTCTACCACTTGGAGATTTGTAGCCACAAGTACCAAAACCACCTTTGATAGCTCTCATTTGTTTTTTATTGAGGGCTTTCGCTTTTAAGTCATTAAAATTCATAGTGTTCAAGATTAATTTAGTTCTACTCTATTAAAGCTTTTCGATTCCGCTTATATTTAGTGCACAAAATATCATAAATTGAAGTAGCCTTCCAAGAATATGTCATCTGTTTCTATTTCAATGGAGTATTCTCCGCTCTTCTCACCGTTAAGGTCTATATTAAGAGTAACAGGATTACTACATGTCTCTGAATAGACCGTTTCACCGGTAGTTTCGTTGGTGATAGTGATAGTGGCAGACTCAATGTTTTCATTGAAGCTGACATTTACCACATTATTATATAGGTAAGCATCTACTATCGGCATATATATGCTACGGACTACAGGACCTCCTTCTTTATTAATAGGTGGTATATAGTCGCCAGGAACTGTTTGTTGGAGAACAATCTTTATACAATCATTCACTTTCTCCGCATGTACTGCTATATTGCCAAGAGAGAAAATTGTTAGCAGGATAAATAATAGTCTTCTCATATTTATACGTTTTATTTGTTTTCGTTGTCACAAATATAGGACTATTTTAGCTTATGGATATGTATAAAACATGTATAAAGTGATGTATAAAGTGATGTATAAAGTGATGTATAAAGTGATGTATAAAGTGATGTATAAAGTGCTGTATAACGGTGCTGTATAACGGTGCTTATATATGTATAAATAGTTAATTTGTCTTAACGCACAGTTCCTTCAACACCTTTTGCAGAGAAGTTGAACCGTGAGGAAAGCCCATCCGCTTCTCAACAATGCGATTCGCTTTTTTGTAGACGGTGTCTCGTTTGCAGCCCAACAGACATCCGAAATAGCTGACCGGCAAATCGGTCAGGTATAGACAGCAGAGGTGAATTTCTTCTTGCAGCAGTTTGCAATCCGCACATAGCCTTAAGGTGATTTGGTTCCAACGTCGGTCTGTTTCGGCAATCAGTTGCAACCAGTCCTCCTTTTCCATGTGCAGCTCCGAGCTGTCATGGTCTTTGTAGTCTTGGATGATTTGCTTCATCTTGGTTTTTACATCCGAATATTTTTGTGTGCTTGTCAAGAGCAGAACTCGTTCGTGGTTCAGGGCTTCCAGCTCATTACGCAATTGCTTTTTCTGCGCTGCATCATAATGCAGTTGTTCCAACTCTCTTTCTAAATATGCGATTCTGTTTTCTTTCTGCCGTTGCTCTTCTTCAAGTTTGGCATTTTGTTGCTGCATTGCGGTTTGTACCTCTTTCAGTCTGTCCTTTTCTTCCTCCAAAAGGAAGGTTCTTCTCCGGTATCTTTTCAGCATGTACAAGGCCAAGAACGCTGCCGCTACAACAGACAGCAGGAGACCGTTATATTTACTGATGACTGAATCGTGTTTCTTCTGTTGATGGGCTATCTGGGCACTCTTTTCGGCATCAATCACGGAATAGGCTTGTCTGTTACGGTTGTTCCGCAAACTATCCGTGTAGATGGAGCCGGTTCGTTCCAAGTCCAATGATGTTTTAAAATCTCCGGAAGCTTTTGCTATATCTGATAATAACTTGTAAACTCCTGCTTTTATGGCATGACTCTTATCAGGAAGGGCTTTGTTTAGATAGAAGGAGGCAGAGTCATATTGCCGGTTCTCGTAATAGGCATTTCCTAATATATAGAAAGCATTGTAGCAGAAAGTTGTATCTTCCTGCAGGGCAAAGTTTTGCTTGGCAAACTCCACTGCTTTCTTTCCATTCTCCATTCTGTAGTACAATGTGCTTAGTGCAGACAGTATGGTTCTGTTCAGAGTTTTGTTGTTTGTCATTTTAGCCATATACAGTGCTTGCAGCATCAGTTTTTCAGCTTTCGGATAGAATGACTTCCCTTTTTCCATCCGAATCATTCCCTGCTGTGACAAAGCTTCTGCCTGAAGCAGCGAATCTTTCAGCAGGACAGCCATTTGCTCCGCTTCCCGATATATGGAATCTGCTTGCTCATTTAAATCTTGTGCATAATACAAGTAACCTATATTATTGCAGATAAGGCTTTGCAAACGAATGTTTTTTGTTTTTTTTGCTAAGATGTTCGCTGTAAGAAAGCTGGTAACGGCTTCCTCTGCTTTCTTCATGTCTCTGTAAACGCATCCCCAATAGTAATATGCCCGTGCTTGCAGTAGGGCATCCTCATGCGTGTCATAGTAGCGCACGGCCACTTGTATCAGCGAATCATCCGTCTGCACCATGTAGTTCTTGTCCCGTGCCTGCGTCAGCAGCAGTGCATGGTAGGCACGGTCTGCTTTTGTGCTCAGGCTGTCGGTTGAGATACTTTCCAGCATGTGCAGTGCGCTGTCCGGATGCAAATTCATCAGCGAGTCTGCCCGTACCAATAGTGTATTGTAGTCCGTCTTTTCGGTGCAGGCTGCCAATAGTGCGGTCAGTATGGCTATGAGGGCTATGGTTCGTTTTCTCATGCAGTTTGCAGCTTGATATACTGCAAAAATAATGTTTTTTGTTTAGCTTATCCTTGTCCGGTCGTGTTTTTTTCAAAGGATGCATTCCCGTTTGAACCGTATTCATCGTGTGCTGTACAGGGTTTCTTTGTGTTCCGCATACGTGTTTCTCCCGAGAAACCTTTTGATTTGCCAATGTTCTACTATAGTGAACAAGTCAGACCACTAAGGTGAACAAATCAGCTCACTTAGGTGAACAAATCAGACCACTTAGGTGAGCCGTTGTCAATACGCTGCGTTTGGCACAAGAAATATATATGCTTTTCTCAATAAAGGACGGGGAGAGACGGACGAAAGCCCGTGCGTCTTGAGGGGAGTGATAGTAAGCAACAGGATAAAGCCGAAAGGGTGAGGGCAAATTTTGCCCTCACCCTTTTTATTTGCTCTCACTCACCACCGCAATGCCGATGAACAGGGCGTTTCAGGAAAGCAGTGAGGGTAGTGAGGGCAGGTTTGCAAACTTTCTCTTTTGAACTTGCTGAAGATCTGATTCCGAATACCGGGTTCACACGGAAAATACCGCCTCCTTACTCGAAATGCAGTGCACCGAAGAACTCCGGACAATGGAAGTTCGGCTTCTCCAGTTCAATCGGATTCCAGGAAAGGAAGTGGGGGGTCTGAAGCTTGTCACCACACTTATAGAAGTTGGCACGAATGGTCTGGCCATCCAATGAAGTGATGCGGTGCAGGAAGAAAGCGGAATAGGGAACGACCAGAGCCACTTCCCAACTGCACTCTCCTACTCTTTCTTCAAACGCCTCACGTCCCAAAGAAGCCCAACGCTGTACTTTATCGAGCACCTCTTGCGGGGCATGCTGGCGGTTTCCACGTCCGGCACCTGCCCCAATAAGCAGAGTTCCGGCACAATTACACTCCATATTGTAGTACACTCCGTCACCGGCAGGCACAGAGAAGAACTCTACACACGCATCTTCCCAAACCGGACCGTTATCGTGGCCTGCAACTGCGCGTACACTCGCTTCCCTTACCTTGAAATGCAGCAGAATGGCATCTTCCGTATGCGCTATGCGGAACGCCACATCGGGAGTATAAGGAAAAGCAGCCCAATTCACAGTGTTTACAGGCTGAAACGCCACCTTCTCTTCATCCATAAGAGCCGGAACCGACTCTACCGGTATATTGGCCACACTTACTTTCTTTACATTCAATTCTTTCATTTTACTATTTTGGGGATTAATTGCAGACAGCGGCAGCATGCAAAGAGCGGCAGCTATCGTCATTAAAAACTTTTTCAGATACATGAGTCAATGAATTTTTTCATCTCCGGTGTATGCTCCTCCACGCTCTGCAACAGTTTGAACTGAGCCTTGGTACGCACAAGATTGTGCTCCGGATACTGGATTTTATAATAAGTATCACCGTTGATATAATCTGCCAGGAAGCGTACGCACTGCATGTATGGGAACAAGGCAGCCGCATAAGGCAGATTCTCAATCTCTATCGGCAACAAGAAGGATTTGCCCGATTCCAGATAACCCTTGGTAAATGCCTGGAATATTTCCATATTGAAGTTCACATTATCCAGATTCTTGTCATCTTCCAACCCCGTGTTGGCACCTGAGCGAAGGAAATCGCCATAATCGGAGAAGATGAAGCTGGGCATCACCGTATCCAGGTCGATGACACAAAGCACCGTACCGTCTTCGTCGAACATCATATTGTTCACTTTCGTATCACAGTGGCATACCCGTTTGGGCAGTTTGCCTTCACGGTACAGACGTTCTGCCTTACACATTTCATCAGCGCGTTTTTCTATCTCATCCAGAAAATACCGCACCTCCTGCACACGTCCCGCAGCATCGGCAGCCACAGCGTCACGGAGTTGCTTCAGGCGGAACTCCATGTTGTGGAAATCGGGAATTGTCTCGCCCAATGTATCTGGAATATCGGCAAGCATAGCCTGGAAGTTACCGAAGGCAGCTCCCGCATAATAGGAATATTCGGGGTTCACCGTCTCGTAAGTCTTGGCACGGGGAATAAAAGTCATGATACGCCAGTAGTTCTCACCGTCATACCAATAGGTTTTCCCTTCGGCCGTGGGGATGAAATGAAGCACTTTACGCTCGACATCGGCTTCTCCTTTCTCTTCCAGTTTCTTACGGATATGCCCGGTCACAGCCTCGATATTAGACTGTAACATCTCTACATTCTGGAAAATGGCATGATTGATACGTTGCAGAACATAGTCCGGCGCATCGGCCTCAACGGTGGTCACTTTGTACGTATCGTTAATCAGGCCTGAGCCTAAAGGCTTGATTTCACGAACCGTACCCTGCATTTGAAAATGAGATACAATAGATAAAAGGTCTTTCATGATAATTAATGAATTAATTTGTTTACAAAGATACGCTGATTGCCTTATACCAAAAGGCAAGTATCGTTCGGCGCGCTTCCAAAATTATACATTTATCCAAACATAACCGCAAAAACTGCCTAATAAATAAGAAGTCTTGTACAAAATATACCTATATTTGTAACTGAAACCTTAAAAACTACCCGAAAAGTGCGAACGTTTATCATCCGGCTGCTTCTTGTTTCAGTAAGCATGATTGCTGCAACCCTGCAGGCGCAGAACATCACCTTCAACCATCTGACAACCGACGACGGTCTGTCACAATTCTCCGTGAACAGCCTTTACATCGATGAAAACGGTGTCTTATGGATTGGAACCCGAGAAGGCTTGAACCGTTATGACGGAGAAGACATACAAACTTACAAGCTGCAGAAGAACGACCCTTACAGCCTTTTCTGCAACACCGTGCTGCGCATGGCCGGCAACCGTAACGGAAAAATCTACCTGCTCTGTACGGAAGGAGTAGCCGAGTTCAATCTCGCCACCCAAAGATTCACCACCCTGCTGCAAGGAAATGTGCACAGCATATATTACAAAGAGGCCCTTTTCATCGGAAAACAGAATGAAATCTACCGCTATAACGAGCAGACCGGGAACTTTGACCTCTATTACCAGCTTCCCGGAAAAAGTCTGGAAATCTGCTGTATGCATCTGGACAAAGGACAAATGTGGATTGGAACGACCACCGACGGAGCATACCGCCTGCAACTGGACAAGAACGAGCTGACCCACCCCATCCTGAAAGGCAACATCACCAGCATATACCAAGACAGCGAAGGCGAGTTATGGATTGGCAGCTGGGAAGAAGGGCTGCACCATGTAAAGACCGACGGAACCATCGAAATCTTTGAATACGACGCAAAGAACCCTTACAGCATCTCTTCCAACTTCGTGCGAGCCTGCTGTGAAGACAATCTGGGAAACATCTGGATTGGGACATTCAACGGATTGAACCGGTATGACAAAAGTACGGGACTCTTCCAGAACCACACTGCCAGTGATGCCCAGAGCGACGGACTGACACACTCTTCCATCTGGTGCATCGTAAAGGACAACCAAGGAACGCTGTGGCTGGGGACCTACTTTGGCGGCGTCAACTACTTCAACCCCGAGTACGAGATATACAGCCGCTATATGTATTCGCCCATCGAAAAGAAGGGGCTGAGCAATCCGGTTGTAGGCCGCACCATCGAAGACAAGGACGGCAATCTGTGGATTGGCACCGAAGGGGGCGGACTGAACTATTACAACCGCCGTACCCGTGAGTTCAAATGGTTCCGCCCGGAAATCGGTCCCAACAGTATTTCCCATAACAACATCAAGGCTCTCTATTATGATGCCTCCAAAGACATCATCTGGATAGGAACCCATCTGGGCGGACTGAACAGACTGGACATACGCTCGGGGCGATTCACACACTACCGCATGGAAGCAGGTAATCCGGAGACCTTGCCTTCCGACATCATCCGCGATATCGCGCCTTACCAAGACCACCTGGTGATAGCCACCCAAAACGGAATCTGCCTCTTCGACCCTGCCAACGGGAAATGCCAACAACTGTTCCAGGACAGCAAAGAAGGCAAAAAAATCAAGATGGTGGCAGATGTCACTTTCGACAGCAACGGTACGCTCTGGATTGCAGCCACGGGCGAAGGTGTGTTCAGCTACCGTTTCGATACCGGCAAACTGACCAACTACCGCCATGATACTGCCGACCCACACAGCATCAGCAACAACAATGTAAACAACATTACCCAAGACAGCAAAGGCAATCTGTGGTTCGCCACTTCGGGCAGCGGACTGGACTTATACCGCCCTGCCAGCAACGACTTCGAGAACTTTGACCAAGCGAAGAACGGCCTTTCCAGCGACTGTATCTATGAGACGGAGGAATCCCCCACCAGCGGCAAACTGCTGCTCATCACCAACGAGGGCTTCTCCATCTTCGACTACCGGCAAAAGGCATTCCTGAACTACAGTGCCGAAAACGGTTTCCCAATGACTGCCGTCAATGAGAATGCCCTTTGCGTGACCCGTGACGGAGAAATATTCCTGGGAGGCACGCAGGGAATGATTTCTTTCCATGAAATGGAGTTGAACTTCACGCCGAAACCCTACAAAATCATCCTCTCCCGCCTCATTGTGAACGGAACGGAAATACAAGTGGGAGATGAGACCGGTATCCTGCAGCAAGCCTTGTACTGCACCCCCGAGATTACGCTCAACGCTGACCAGTCCATGTTCAGCATAGAGTTTGCCACTTCAAACTATGTAGCCGCCAACAAAGACGACATCATCTATAAGCTGGAAGGCTTCTCCAACGACTGGAACAGTGCCCGTGGACTGCACAACATCACCTATACCAACCTGAATGCCGGAACCTATAACTTGATTATAAAGCCCAACGGAAAAGACGAGAGCCTTTGTCCGCAAGTCCACCTGACCATACACGTGTTGCCTCCCTACTACAAGACTCCCCTTGCCTATCTTATCTACCTGATAGTGACGGGAATCCTGCTCTGGTATCTGGTGCGTACCTACAAGTCGAGAATCAAGCTGCGTGAATCGCTGAAATACGAGCAGAAGCACATCCGCGACGTAGAAGCCCTGAACCAGTCCAAATTGCGCTTCTTCACCAACATTTCCCATGAATTCCGTACCCCGCTGACGCTCATCGTGGCACAAGTGGAAACGCTGATGCAACTCCAGAATTTCACGCCTGCCATATATAACAAGGTATTGGGCATTTACAAAAACAGCATCCAGCTACGGGAACTCATCACCGAACTGCTCGACTTCCGCAAGCAAGAACAAGGACACATGAAGATAAAGGTAAGCCCACACAACATCGTGAACTTCCTATACGAAAACTATCTGCTTTTCCTGGAATATGCCAGCGCCAAACAAATCAGCCTCTACTTCGAGAAGGAAACAGACAGCCTCGAAGTGTGGTATGACCAAAAACAGATGCAGAAAGTGATAAACAACCTGCTGTCCAACGCCATCAAGCATACCAAGGCAGAAGACAGCATCACCCTCAGCATCAAGACCGAAGGCAGCAATGCCGTCATCCGCGTGACCGATACCGGCAGCGGCATAGATGCCCGGGAAGTGGACAAAATATTCGACCGCTTCTACCAGATAGACCAGATGGACTCTACGGATGCAAGCAAGACGGGTACGGGCATCGGTCTGGCATTGACCAAAGGTATCGTGGAACTCCACCACGGTAGCATCCGAGTGGAAAGCGAACTGGGCAAAGGCACCAGCTTTATCGTAAACCTGCAATTGGGGAACGCGCTGTTTGACGAAGAGCAAATAAATAAGAATGCAGACAGCGTGCAACAGATAGAGATTCCCAAACCGGAAAACGATGCCTTGCTCAAAGCCGAGCTGGAAGAGAATGCTCCCATCAAACGCCTGCCGGATGCCAAAATCCTGATAGTGGAAGACAACGACTCCATCCGTGACATGCTGGCAGGTATCTTCAAGCCCTTCTACGAAGTGCTGACTGCGGCCGACGGAGCGGAAGGACTTGCACTGGTACGCAGCGAAATGCCCAATATCGTAGTCAGCGATGTAGTAATGCCCAACATGTCGGGAACGGAACTGTGCAAACAGATAAAAAGTGACTTCAACACCTGCCATATCCCCGTGGTGCTGCTCACTGCACGGACTGCCATCGAACAGAACATCGAGGGACTGCGCATCGGTGCGGACGATTACATCACCAAACCGTTCAACACCAATCTGCTGATTTCGCGCTGCAACAATCTGGTAAACTCGCGTATTCTTCTGCAGGAGAAGTTCAGCAAGCAACCACAGGCTTTCGCACAGATGCTTGCCACCAATCCCATAGACAAGGAGATTCTGGACCGCGCCATGACAGTCATTGAGAAACATCTGGACGATACGGAATTCAACGTCAACGTCTTTGCCCGTGAAATGGCAATGGCACGCACCAATCTGTTCACCAAGCTGAAGGCTATCACCGGGCAAACTCCGAACGACTTTATCCTGACTATCCGCCTGAAGAAGGGTGCCCTGATGCTGCGCAACAATCCGGAACTGAATATCACCGAAATTTCGGACCGGATAGGTTTCAGTTCTTCACGCTATTTCTCCAAATGCTTCAAGGACATTTACCACGTCAGCCCGCTGGCCTACCGCAAAGGAGAGAATGGAGGAGAAGAAAGTACGGAAGACAGTGAAGAGACATCTTAATATTGTACATCAAGCCATCGCATGACACGGTTTGTACTTTTTCTCCCTTCCCTTGTACTTCCTTATACACCCGATTCCACAAAACCTCTTACCTTTGACCTCAGAATTACAATCTAAAGTCAAAGAACTATGAAGCATTTTTCCCCCTTGTGGTCTCTGCTTCCCGGTGCAGCCCTGATAGCGGGATGCGGAAGCCAATCAAAAGGCAAGGCTCCGGAGCACTCTCCGCAGAAGCCCAATGTAGTATATCTGATTGCTGATGACCTGGGTATCGGCGACCTGAGCTGTTACGGTGCCACCAAAGTAAGCACTCCCAACATTGACCGCCTTGCCGGACAAGGCATGCAGTTTACCAACGCTTATGCCACTTCTTCCACCAGCACTCCTTCCCGTTTCGGCCTGCTGACGGGCATGTATCCCTGGCGACAGAAGAATACCGGCATCGCTCCGGGCAATTCCGAACTCATCATCGATACCGCCTGCGTCACTATGGCCGATATGTTCAAGGAAGAAGGCTACGCCACTGCAGCAGTGGGCAAGTGGCACCTCGGCCTGGGCCCTAAAGGCGGTACAGACTTCAACCACTCCATCAAACCGAACACCCAAGACATCGGCTTTGACTATGAATACATCATCCCCGCTACCGTCGACCGCGTTCCCTGCGTCTTTGTAGAGAACGGACATGTAGTGGGCCTCGACCCCAACGACCCTATCACTGTGAGCTACGACCACAAGGTCGGTGACTGGCCCACCGGTCTCGAAAACCCCGAACTCGTCAAGATGAAACCCAGCCAGGGGCACAATAACACCATCATCAACGGCATCCCCCGCATCGGCTGGATGACCGGCGGCAAATCCGCCCTTTGGACAGACGAAGACATTGCCGACGTGATTACAGACAAAGCTAAGAACTTCATCACAGCCCATAAAGACGAACCTTTCTTCCTTTATATGGGTACGCAAGATGTACATGTTCCCCGCGTACCGCACCCGCGGTTTGCCGGCAAGAGCGGTCTGGGTGCGCGCGGCGATGTCATCCTCCAGTTGGACTGGACCGTGGGCGAAATCATGCATACCCTGGACAGCCTCGGCATTGCCGACAACACCATTTTCGTATTCTGTAGTGACAACGGTCCCGTCATAGACGACGGTTATCAGGACCGGGCACGCGAACTGCTGAACGGCCATACTCCCATGAAGCACTACCGCGGTGGGAAGTACAGCGCTTTCGATGCCGGTACCCGCATTCCCTTCATTGTACGCTGGCCCAATGGCATCAAGCCCGGCAAACAACAAGCCCCCTTCTCCATGATTGATGTATACGCTTCACTCGCCGCCCTGCTGGACCATCCGCTGGAAGCAAGCATCGCTCCCGACAGCCGCGACCAGCTCAACAACTTCCTGGGAACCGATACTGCCGGATGTGACTATATTGTACAACAGAATCTGGACAATACACTCTCCATTATCCAAGGAGACTGGAAATACATAGAGCCCAGCGACAAGCCGGCACTGGAGTATTGGACAAAAATAGAAATGGGCAACGCCCCGCAGCCTCAACTGTACAATCTTTCCATTGATCCGTCCGAAAAAGACAATGTGGCAGAAGCCCATCCGGACAAGGTAAAAACGCTCTCTGCCCTACTGGAAGAGGTGAAGGAAGCAAAGAACCAAAGTGAAAGGGAATAAAAGTACAAGAGTGATATAGTTCGCAAGTTTTGTACGAATTCGTACTTTTTGCGAACTATTAACTAATGCATTTGTATATTCCATCCCCTACATTTGCGATGTGATTCAACTCTGAAGTGAGTACAAAACAAAGAAACAACCTTTATTAATAACTAATTAAATTAATATTTATGAAACAGAAATCCAGCTTCTTTAAAGCATTAGGTATTATGTTGCTTTCTGTCCTATTTGCCACGCAGGCCAATGCACAGAATCTCACAGTAACAGGTACAGTGACTGACAACTTAGGTCCGGTGATTGGTGCTTCTATCCAGGTGGAAGGAACAAGTAACGGATGTATCACAGACATTGACGGAAACTACACCCTTCCCAATGTTCCGGCAAACGCAACTCTCGTATTCTCCTATATCGGATATCAGACACAAAAGATTGCCGTAGGCGGAAAGACCAAAATCGACGTAAAACTGGCAGAAGACAGCCAATTGCTGCAGGAAGTTGTCGTAGTGGGTTACGGCGTTCAACGTAAGAGTGACCTGACCGGTGCAGTTGCTTCTGTAAAAGCAGCAGATGCATTGAAGAATACCCCGACCGGTAATGTATCCGATGCATTGCAGGGACGTATGGCCGGTGTATCAGTTCTCTCTGGTTCCGGTAATCCTACTGAAGACAATACCATCCGTGTACGTGGTATCAACTCTATCACAGCAGAAACCGGTCCTTTGGTTGTTATCGACGGTTTCATCGGTGGTTCCCTTCAGTCGTTGAATCCTTCCGATATTCAATCTATCGAAGTATTGAAAGACGCATCTGCAACAGCTGTTTACGGTTCTCGCGGTGCAAACGGTGTAATCTTGGTTACTACCAAAAACCCATCCCAAGACAAATTGACTGTATCTTTTAATGCATTTGCCAACATCAAGACTGTAGCCAAGTATGCTGATAATCTTTCTCCGTATGAATATGCCAACCTGGTTAATGACTATGGTAAGGAATACTTCGGTTATGAAGATAATCACTTTTACAACGCAGAACAATTGGCTGCTTTCAAGAATGGTACGGCAGGTTATGATTATTCAAGAGAAATCTTCCGTACTGCTGTTACTCAGAACTATGAACTTTCCATCGCAGGTGGTGGCGAAAAAACTACCTTCCTGGCATCTTTGCGTTATCAAAACGATGAAGGTATCATTAAGGAATCAGACAGTAGCATCTACAGTTGGCGTTTAAAAGTAGATACTAAAATTAAGAAATGGTTGAAAGCCGGTTTGAATATCTACGGACACTACAGAAACAATTCAGCTCCCCGTATCAGCCAATACGACGGTTTAATTCAACAAGCGATGTACTTCCCAAATACCATTTCACCTAAAAACGAAGAAGGCAGTTATAACAACGCATTCTTTGAGGGAAGCCCGTCATACAACCCGATGGGATATATCTGGGAATCTAACAACTCCAACAAGACCGTCAACAACCGCCTGCAAGGTTATGTTCAATTTGATATTATGGATGGTTTGAGCTTCCGTTCACAATTGGGTGTTGTATTTGACAACCGTCTTAATACTTCCATCGAAAATGAAGAAAGCTATAGCTTCTACAAGAACAACAAGACTCAAGGTCAGTCTCGCAGCTATTGGAACACCTCTTGGTTGAATACCAATACATTGAGTTATGTTAAAGAATTCAATGCCAACCACCGTGTCAACGCAACTGCTGTATTCGAGCAATCTTACGATAATAACTACAATCATACAAGCACTGCTTCTAATCTGGATTACATCGACCGCATCGGAGTAGATAACCTTGCATGGTCTGACGCTAACCTTGCAACTATCGCTTCAGACCGCGTCATTAACACATTAATGTCAGGTATGTTGCGCGTCAACTATGTATTCATGAACCGTTATATGGTTACCGCTTCTATACGTGCCGACGGTTCTTCACGTCTGAAAGACAAATGGAGCTACTTCCCCTCTGCAGCCTTGGCTTGGGACCTGAAACAAGAAAACTTCCTGAAGGACAACAGCTTTATCAATCAACTGAAACTTCGTTTAGGTTACGGTTCTGTTGGTAATCAATCAGTAGAGGCTTATCGTATTTTCTCTAAGATGTCTCCTGTAAGAAACAGTGACGGCTCCACCTCTTACAAAGTAGACCGCCCTGCTGCTCCCTACCTGAAATGGGAACGTAATGACCAGTTCAACGTCGGTATTGACTTCGGCATTCTCGATGGTCGTGTCCGTTTAACGGCAGACTGGTACAACAAACTCTCTAAGGATATCTTGCTTGAATTGGCACAGCCCGCCCACATGGGTTACTCAGCATTACTGATGAACTCCGGTGAAATCAAAAATACCGGTGTTGAATTCACCATCAGCGCAGATCCGTTCAATAGCAAAGATTTCAGCTGGCACACAGATCTTACCTTATCACACAATAAGGGTACATTTAATAAGATACCGACTGCCAATCACCGTCAACAACAAGCCGGTAACTACCAGAACCAATTGTTCCAAATGATTGAAGGTGAGAAACTGGGAACTTTCTGGGGATATACTTTCGACGGAATCTGGCAGGAAGCAGATGTTAATGCTCCGTTTATTGATGCCAACGGCAATGCAACTGGCAAAACGAACGGTGAGGTATACAACGTATTACCCGGTAACTCAAAATATGTAGACGTTAACAAAGATGGCGTTATCAATAATGAAGACCAAGGTATAATCGGTTGTGGACAGCCGACCTTCAACTGGGGTTGGAACAATACTTTCAACTATAAGAACTTTGATTTCTCATTCTTCATTGTAGGATTCCATGGATTCGATATTTACAACGCTACTCATCAGATGGGCTTCAACCATATCAAGAGCCAACAAGTGGCTGGTGTAACTCCTATGCGTGACTTCCTTAACCGTTGGACACCGACCAACACCGATACGGATGTACCGGGCTTCATAAATGGCGGTACTGAGAATAAAGACTTCTTCTCTACACGTTTTGTAGAAAACGGAAGCTTCATCAAAATGAAAAGTATCACATTAGGTTACACATTACCGGAATTAGCCTGCAAGGCACTCGGTATCACAAACCTGCGTGTTTATGCTTCTATTCAAAACCCATTCCACATCACCAGTTACTCAGGCTTGGATCCTGAAGCAACTATGGGTAGCCCGTTGGTACAAGGTGTTGACTGGGGTGCATATCCCAACAGCCGTAATTATCTGATTGGTTTGAACTTTGCATTCTAATGATTAATCTTATTAAACAAGAGAACAATATGAAAAAATTAGCATATATAGCAACAATTGCCGGTAGTATGTTTCTAACAACTTCTTGTGTAGACCTGACACAAGAACCGCAATCCTTCATCACAGAAGAGGAATACATTGCCAGTATGGACCTGACCGGTCTTCAACAAGCTGCAACAGCACTATACAATGATTTATGGAACGGAAACTATGGTTTCAACTGCCGCCTACAACGTATCAATGTATGTTCGGATGATATTATCTACCGTGCAGCAAAAGCCAACAACGAATTGGCGAATTATTACAGACTGACTCCTAATATTACAGCCAATAACGCCGACTTCGACACTACTTGGAAGCTATTTTATACAGTAATCAACAACTCGAATAAACTTATCAATAAGGTTGTTCTTCCTGGAGATGCGACCAAAGCCAAACAATTCGAAGAAGTATTGGGAGAAGCTTACTTCCTCCGCGGACTCTCTTATTTCTATTTGGCACGTATGTACGGTGATGTGCCACTAATCCTAAAAGAAGAAGATGCCTCGACTTACATGCCGAGAACTGCCGTTGCCGAAATCTACGACCAGGCAGTTATTCCAAGCCTGACAAGAGCCGTAGAACTGTTGCCTACAAAAAGCCGCACAGGCTTTAGCTCCGCCCCATCAAAATGGGCAGCTAAAGCTTGTCTTGCCGATGCTTATATGACTATGGCAGGCTGGCCTTTAAAGAGAGGACAAGAATATTACTCTCTGGCAGCTGCAGCCGCTAAAGACATTATAGACAACTCAGGCTTATATCTGACTCAAGAATATGCAGAATTGTGGAAAGAGGCCAATAAGGCACAAGCCAACGAAGTAATGTTTGCCATTCATCATAATGCTAAACTGAAAACTGCAAGTAACTATGGCAAGTCTTATTATCCGGTTGACTTTGGTCTGAATGCCGGTTGGGCCGACTATTATGCAAACGAAGCTTTCTTCCTGAACTATCCGGATGATGAGCGTAAGGCATGGAACTACATGACAGAATGGGATACCAAGACAGGTCATGTCACTTATAAAGAAAGTCAAGACAAGCTTCCCGCTATCTCCAAATATTATGACTATAATGAAGGAGCAGCAGGCAAAAGCGCCCAAGCCAATGGTATCACTTGCATTTACCGTTATGCAGATGTTCTGTTGATGTATGCCGAAGCCTCCACTCGTGCAACAAACAGTGTAAATGCACAAGCCTTGGATGCCATTCAGAAAGTACAAAAGCGAGCCGGTTATGCAGATAACCAATTAACAACCACTACTGATCCTACAGCCTTTACAACAGCCGTATTCAACGAACGTGGTTGGGAATTCTTTGCAGAAATGAAACGCTGGTTTGACTTGGTTCGACTGGAAAAAGTCAGTGAAGTTAGAGCTGAGACATGGAATGGTTCTCTTTTCCAAAGAAACAACCATTACTACTTCCCAATACCTTACCAGCAGATTGAATTGGCACAATGGACCAATAATGCCGGTTATTAATAGAAACAGAATAACACAAAACTTCTAACCTTATTTATCAAGAAATCAAATAGACCTTAATCAATTTGATATGTACGAAAGGGAGGGGCCGTGAGGTTCCTCCCTTTTATTTATCAATACAATGATAATACTGCCCCAAAGACATCCAACCAAATAAGGAATGGTCTTGAACGTCAAAAGCAACTATATCACACTATTCCCAATATACCATTAGAGCCTGACATCGCGACAGATATTATTCATTTTGAAACTTTTGTGTAGAAACAAAAGTAGTGAGTAGACCGATATAAGCCCAGAAAGTAATCAATAAAAGAATCTATATCATTGATTTGTCATTCTATCCACACGTATTACCGCCGGTTTTCCACAAAGCATCCCCTGCGGCATAGGTACCTTGATTTCCCTTCCATTGAAAACAATCCGAATCTCTTTCAGAGCCGCATTCATGCAAGCATCGGTGACAGAAACCACAATCTCCCCTGCTTCTTCCCTTATCAGCACCGCACACGGGGCAGAAGCAGAAAGAGACAAACCTTCTGCCTGCAAACCTTTATTGCCGGGATACAAGACAGCTTCCACCACCTTTCCATCCATAGAGCAGACCGCCTGCACCAAGGTATCGTTCTGCAATACCCGGAACGGCAGTTCATCCGATGGTATCTGCCGGCCTGCATAAACCACATAGCCATAGGTATCATCAACCGGACGCTGTCCATGATTTGCCCACAGACGGAGGATTCTGGCTTCTGAGGGCAAGCCTTGTTTCTTTTCATTCACCTTGTTCCGCTTCACCCAATCTGTGGGACGAGTCTCGCAAGTAACAAATGCTTCACGGGTATACTCAGGAAGTATCCGATAGGCAAACTTACCTTTCTGCACCAGCCAGAGGGGAGTACCATCTGCCGACAAAAGCGAGTGAGTACCGGAAGCGACAAGCTCCATTTTTCCCCTTTTCATCGAGAAAACTTCATCCGTCCAAGCCGTCTGGTCGATGGTGGTACGAATCTCCCCATCCAGTTCAGGACGCTTATTGGTTACGCCCGTACCCAAAGCTACCATGTAATCTCCCAGAATGAAATAAGACTTATATGCCTTGAAGCCATAAAGAACCTCGTTCAAGCCCTCACTGTTCCCCTTGTCGTTCACACCCTCTTTCGCAGAAGCGTTCATCTTTTCGAAGATATATCCTGCAACGGCATTACTCCCGCCATCCGTAGCACCGGCAGCAAAATTACTCCTGCTGCAATAACCACGCCAATTCTCTACGGGAACCAGCTTGTCCATGCCTTCGCGTGCAGTCACACCCGGGGAAGCGGTGACATCCCAACCGCCCATAATCCGGAAATACTCATCGCCGCTGCGCTGGAACAACGTCATTCCATCCGTCGGATAGAAATTGTAGGCATCAGCAAAACTGGCGGCACTCTCCAGTCCGTCACAACGGACAGAGGCCATATTAATCGTGATATGATAGTCGGGGGTCTTCTTTATCAAGTCGTCGTTGTTGAAGAACCAACGGGTACCGGAATAGATGCCCGGAGCATACTCCTCCATCATGATGCGATTCTTCTTCACCTCTTGCTGCAATTGCAACAGTTCCCGCTGCTCTTCGGGGGTGAAAGAGTCCATCCAGTTGCCGATAAGGTTATCCAGCATTCCGGCATAAGGGATGGAAAGCTCTGTGGGATTATATACATACGAGCCACGGTCCAGGCAAGGAAGGCGATATCCCTTATAATAATACCAGGCACCACCACGCAGGAAATTAAGAAGTGCCTGCACATTATCCCGGCCCAGATTCTTGGCCCAGGGAGAGCCTTTCAGCATATTCAGCATTTTAAGTGCATTGGAAGTCCCGTCAATGGGATAGCCCCAAATCAGGCATTGCTTTCCATGTCCCCAACCTGCTCCGTCGGCAGTGAATCCCTCAGTCCAGAAAGCATCGGAATACGTAGTTTGGGAGGTCATACTGATACCGCGCTGGCAAACTTCCGCCAGCAAGTCTATCATAGGAATGGAACGGTACATGGCGGCCACGGGCAATAGGGAACGATAGGCCAATGCATTGCCGCCCACCCACCACACATGGTTGCGGAAACGGGAAATGGAAACTACATTCCCATCGGTTTCGTCGTGGCGGAGAGGTTGGGTCCAGGCTTGTAAGGCAATGGTTTTCAACATATCACATGCCTCTTGCAGCAATGTGCCGCCTTTCCCGCCTTCCGCATCATCCATCTGTTTCAGATAGCAGAAATAAGTATTGACCGCTGCCGTAGGTATGGCAAAGCAAGATGCATGGAAACGGGGACCGTCATTGGGGCGTCCTGCCTCGATACCGCCGTAATGCAAGATTGCCTTCAGCACTTTACCGGACAAGGCCTGCTCTTCTGTCAGTTCACCTTTACGATAGGCATCCGCTACTTTCCAGATACGGTTGAAGGCATCCGCCACGAACAAGCCTATTTCGGCCTGCGGGTTGGAGTAAGGCTTCTGAAAGGCATTCTCTTTGCGGAATTGCTCTTCCTGCTCCCTTAAACCAGAAAAGATACCGTCGGCAGTGAGTTGTGCCAGGCACTCCTGCGCACTCAACCGGGTGTCCAGGGAATGATAACGGTAAGGATGCTGCGCAAAGGAAGCGCGGAAAGCCTCGATGGACTTCTCCTTCTCTGCATCTCCCCGCTGCCGGGCTTCGTTGTAGTAACGGTGATAATTATTGAAAGCAAACTGTGTTTCCTTCTCCTGCGGAAAAGCAGGTGCAACCAAGCAAAGGCCGAGAATGGTCAGAATAAGGTTTCTCTGCATATTAGAATCGTATTGGTTATTGTATAATGTCCGATTATATTTTCAGCAAATATAATGAAAGGCAGAGGGAAGAAATGACGGCAATCATACAAAACAGATGCAGTTTTCGTACGGAACTGGCTGAGTGCGGCAGCAGGCATAAAAAGATTGGCTATCTTTGTTTCATCATAATAACCTTATTAACAACATTCCCCATGAAAAGACATCATCTGCTTTTTCTCTTTGCCGCTTTCATAGCTATAACGTCTTCTGCCCAGAAGCTGGACAATCTGGTAGAACTGAAACAGAAGTCGGAAAACCCACTGTTTCATCACTTGGACAAAGCTCCACGTACACCAGCTTTCGAGTGCGAAGGCTATTGGGCCTGGGGAAGTTCGGTAGTGAAAGGAGATGACGGCAAGTACCATATGTTCGTTTCCCGCTTTCCCAAGAGCTTGCCGTTCCATCCGGGATGGATGGTAGCCTCGGAGATTGTACATGCCGTATCCGAGGTACCGCAAGGACCTTACCGGTTCAGCGAAGTGGCCCTCCCTGCCCGTGGCGCGCAATACTGGGACGGACGCTCCACACACAATCCACGCATTTTGAGGCAGAACGGAAAATACGACCTTATCTATATGGGTTCCACCCACCCCTTTGCCGACCCTACTTACGAACAACTCACCCTGGAAAGCCCCTGGTGTACCGTTGCCCGTGCCAACAAACGTGTGGGACTGGCCGTTGCCGACTCGCCCTACGGTCCGTGGAAACGCCTGGACGAGCCCATCTTGAAGACCAAGCCCAATACTTTCTACAGTTTTCTGACCTCAAACCCCTCTCCTATCATTCAAGAAGACGGTTCGGTGATGATGATATTCAAGGGACGACATTACACGAACGGTTACCTGCACTCGGCCATGAGCCTCGGAATGGCTTATGCCCCTACCATAGAAGGTCCTTATCGGGTGCTGAACAATGACTATCCCATCTTTGAAGTAGACGGTCAGGGCGAAGCGGAAGACCCTTTCCTCTGGAAAGATGCAGACGGCTATCATGCCATCTTCAAAGACCATGTAGCCAAGTTTACCGGCGAACGGGGCGGAGGCGTCATGGCACATTCCAAAGACGGCATCCAATGGACTGTAGATAAAGACCCGAAAGCCTACTCGCTCACCGTGGAATGGGAAGACGGCAGCGTGGAGAAGCAAGGGCAACTGGAACGCCCCTTCATCCTCTTCGAGGACGGAAAGCCTGCCTACATCTTCTTTGCCACGATGGACGGGCCCGGAGGGTTCGAAAATGCATCCCGTTCTTGGAATATGGTGATTCCCATCAAAGACCGGAAGTAAAAATGTGTATCTTTGCAGCCATGAACGAGAACATATTACCCATCCACTTCGCCCCGCTGCAAGGCTATACCGATGCCGTCTACCGGCGGGCGCATGCACGCATTTTCGGCGGCATAGAGACCTATTACTCTCCTTTCGTACGCATGGAGCACGGAGAAATCCGGCGGAAAGATGCCCGTGACATTGAGCCGGACCACAACCCGGACCTGCACCTCATCCCCCAGCTCATTGCTCCGGATACGGACAAGCTGGAGCACATAATGTCCCTTTTCATCGAAAAAGGATACCGGGAAACGGACATCAATTTGGGTTGTCCTTTTCCGATGCTGGCCCGGCGCCACAATGGCTCCGGCATGCTGCCCTATCCCGAAGAAGTGAAGGCGCTGCTCTCCGAAGCCATCGACCGGCATCCCGACATCCGTTTCTCCGTGAAGCTGCGTCTGGGTTGGGAGCAGGCGGAGGAGTGTCTTGCCCTGCTACCGCTGTTCAACGAACTCCCCCTCGCACACATCATCCTGCACCCGCGTCTGGGCAAGCAACAATACAAAGGAGAGGTAGACCTGGAGGGATTTGAAGCTTTCTACAAAGAGTGCACCCACCCTCTGTTCTACAACGGAGACCTGCATACCGCGAACGATATCCGTTCTATCACCACACGATTCCCCCGATTGGCAGGTATCGTCATCGGCCGCGGGCTACTCGCCAATCCTGCCCTGGCGCTGGAATACAAGCAAGGAACCCCGATTTCTTCCGATGAAATGGCGAAAAAAGTGGGACAACTACACACCGAGGTCTTCAACGCCTATCAAGAGCTACTGCAAGGCGGTGAGGCACAGCTATTAATGAAAATGAAAAGTTTCTGGGAGTACCTATTGCCGGACGGAGACCGCAAAGCGAGAAAGACCATTCATAAGACCAGCAAACTGGCAAACTATCAGTCAGCAGTAAGCAATCTGCTCGGAACATATTAAACAACCGTTTCCAGTATCTTTCTCTATAGGAGAGAAAGGTTAAGACTCCTATACCGAATACCCACAACACCCGGATGTATTCACCCAAAACATGGGGATGTATTACCCCAAAACATCCCCATGTTTTATAGCACAACACCCGGATGTTATGGGGTAAAACATCCGGGTGTTGTGGGTATTCAGTATCAATGTCTAACCTATACTCTCCCTACCTCTTTAGCTCTATCTCTAAGCTTGCAGCATCCCGGCAAGTAAAGCGCAGCACAGTCTGATTCTTGTCTGCCGACAACACCTTGCAATAGGGCGTCTCGGCAACCTTCCACTGTCCCTTCAAAGTAACGGTTACGGGAATCTCCTGACTCTCATTGTCAGTCCACGGGCGTGAATAGATACTGCGCTCAATACGTTTTCCGTCTTTATCGAAAGCCTCATCACTCGGACCACGATACAAGGCCAGGTCGGGTTGGGAAACAGTCAGCAGAAGCTTGTCCTTATATTCGCGTATCATGACAAGGCACGATGTATCGGCTTTCTGCAACAATCCGTCGTCGGGCAGAGCCTGCGGAGTCTCAAACAAGACGTAAGAAGTAAGACCGTCTGCCGGAGAGCGCACAATGTGGGCGTTACGGTCTTGCTGGAGAATCTTGTAAGTGGGTTTCTTGGCGAATGCCTTCAAAGCGACGGCATCCGTATGGGGCAGCACTGCATATTCGTAGGAAGCGCCTTTCGGAGCTTTGCCATGCTGCAATGTCAAGGACACCCAGTCGCCGGAAGTAGGTTTGGTGCTACGTTCGCCTACGGTCACTTGCGGGAAGTTCTTCTCATATCGGGCAGCAGGACGGGAAGCTTTGGAAATGTAATAACCTACGCCATTGGGGTCTATATAAGTCTGTCCATCACTCTGATAGGACTCCCAGTACCGGCGGGTTTCGGGAGTAATGGCGGCAAGCTGGAACACGGTGGTTTCCGTGGGATATTCGGTATTCAGGTTTTCGATGTCCGTACCGAGGCATACAATGGTGCCGTCGAAGAAGTGGAACGACTTGCGGGCACGGTGAGAACCGTTATACTTATCATGTTCATGCAGCACCATACCGAAGTTACCGTTCAGATGTGCTTGGGACAAACCGCCGGCAAAAGCCTCGTCGGAATAGAGCATCTCCTCCATGCCGGAGAAGGTATCGACATTCAATACCCGGGCACGCAGCCGGTCGAAAGGCAAATGAATGCTCGTGACACCCGGAATACGATTCCAGTCGAAACCGGCTTCCTGCCAGCCACTGGTGGCAAAAGTAACCATTTCATCGGGTTTTCCGGTAAGAATCTGCATGCTGCCATGTGCCAGATAACGGCCATAGAAGTTGGCGGGGAGATAGTGCTCGGCAGCCCAAAGATAACGGGAATGTCCGCGTACTACGGCAGCCCAGTTGTCACGACGCTGTACGGACACGCAGCCGTAACCCAAAGCCAGATTGCCTTGCGGGTCGGGTTCCGGACGGAAGCCCTGGGCTTCGAGCAACTTCTTCATCTCCAATTCGTGGCGGGTGGAAGCCTTCGGCAGATAGTCGGGCGCATTCTTGTCCGGAGCTTCTGTATAGGCAACCAGGCGCAGATAGGCAGCCGCCATTTCGGGGTCATATTTCAGCTTGCCATCCGGCGTACCGGCAATGGCCATCGTGGCATATTGGATAGGTATCAGGCTTCCTCCCCCGTTGGGATGGCGTCCGGACATGGAAAGCGACCATTGCTTCAGATTGCAATAGAAACGCATGGTGAGAAGCACTTTCTTCACCGTCTCGTGTGCCTGCTCGGACAGACGGAACTCGGTACCACTCAGCAAGTAAATCATATTAGTGGCACCGTCCAGACCGCCCACTGCATAGGCAGGATAATTGTTGCAATGATGGAAGCAAGCACCGTCCGGCTTGAAAGAACCGGCCAGTCCCGGCGCAGGAAGGCAGCCTTTGTCCAGCCAACGGGAGAAGGAACGCAGGTATTGCAGTTTCTCCGGGGTATCCTCCATAATCAGAATGCTGGCTATGCGGCCTTGCAACTTGGTGTTGAACGTATCTATATCAATACCGTTGACGGCAGGTTCGGGATATACCTCATTGGTGATGGCATACCAGTTGAGCGTACGTACCGCCTCTTCCAGCTTACCTGCCTCACGCAACACGTCCTTCATCAAGAAATAAGCCACAAACAGACCGCGCATACTATATCCGTAATGGTGGATATTCCCCCAGCAACTGCCATAGGCAATACCCTGGTCGGTGGCGTTATCGTACATGGCGATGAATTTCTGCTTCAACTCGTGTTTCAGCGCCGCATCCTCCGCATTGTTGTAGGCGATGGCGACGCGTTTCATCAGGTTGAAATAGTCGCTTATCTCTATCCCCAGTCTGGAGAACATATCTTTGTCCCAATCGGGTACCATACGTTCGTATGCCTCGGAGTGACGTACGAAATAGATAGGACGTCCTGCTACCTTGCCGTTCTTGTAGGTAATCCGATAAAAATCATACTTCTCACGGATGGACTGCATCTCCTTGTCCGAAAGCGCGGAAGGTGTGTAGAGCATGCCGCGGAAACGCTTCTCCATAATCCGTATATCCTGCTTCTGCGCCTCGGTCACGTCTGTCAGAGGGATGTCCGGTTTCCACAAGGAGTGTTCGTAGATAACCAGCCAGTGGTTGGTGGTTCCCTTATTTACAAACGGTACCTGCAAGTCGGCAGTCTGCTGGCGGGCATCTACCTTGCTGGCAGTAATCAGATGGTCGAAAAAGAGTTTCCCTTTCACGTCGGGGGCTACAATGCGGATTTCGTCCATCCCTTCTTCCGGGGTGCCTTGCATATCGCGTTCATAACATACCCATGCTCCGCGCCAACCGGTGAAGTTGATGCCAAAAGGAAAAGAGGTGCATACCTTGCCATCCTTCAGGAACTCGAACCGAATCTGCTTGTCCTGGGCCTGCTCATTGTACACCCATACGATGAAAGCCGAAAGATAGGTGTCTTTCCCCGTCGGGTCTTTCTTCTCAAACTTCAAGTCTTTTTTGATAGACAGTGCGGCACCCGGCTCGAAAGTCCAGCTCAAACTGTGGTCGCCATCCCTATAATGTTCGTCGCTAATGCCCAACTGCGAACCAGCTGCCGTAGTGACAAACGCCGGAACCTGCTTCTCCTCAAAAGAAAGCAAGCGCTCATTCTTCACGATTTGTGCATGTACACTGCCCGGCAGCAACATGCAAACGAGCGCTACCGCTCCTATTTTCCATTTACTGAATTGCATCATGTCTGTTTATTTAAGGTTATCGATATTTGCTACTTGGAAATCTGCAAAACGTACGTGGTTCTGCCACAACCGTAAGGCGAAATAGCCGTCTCCTTTGCCATCGGCAACCGGTAAGCTGAAAAGCTCTTCACCATCCATGGCATAAGTGGTGGCTCCATTCTCCACACGGATTTTAACTTCATACCAATGGTTGGGCTTCAAAAGGTGGGCGGCATCGGTATACTCTTTCAAGATGGGTTTAATCTTTGCATCGTCCACTCCATAATACTCTCCATGGTATTCACGGAAACGCGTAGTTCCATTATCATTACCGCCGTAGCCCACATAGTAAAGGTCCAGCGTATTGTAATTCTTGAACTCGCCGTTGCGCCATGCACTGCGGGCAAAGAAGTCATCCGGATGCCGGGGGTCATCGGCCCCCCAAAAACAATTCAAGTCGCTGAGACGGTCGTAGCTACCATTCTCAACCACCACTTGTACCCGGTAGGTAATCTCATAGTTTCCCGTCAACCGTTCCTTATACCAAAGGGACAGCCCGTCCGGAGATACAATATCCATCGTATCGCCGATACATGTAATTTCCACTTTTCCGGAAGAATCCTCCACGACCCAGGCGGTAAGCCGGCAGGAAGCGCCCATCTCCATACCGGGGAGGACACATAAGAGAAGTTGCATCAAAAGAAGTTGTAACCGCATATTTCAATGTATTAGTACGGTACAAAGAAACCCCTCTTTTTGGAAAAAGAGGGGCATAAATCGTACAGAAGAAGGATAAAATAATGATTGAGGCGGATTTCTGCCCCCACTTCATCAAGGATGAAGTTCTTCGAAAGCCTTGTTTTCCTCTTGTACCGCCTGAATAGTTTCTTCCAGTTCATTGATAGGGAGATCGAAGTTGTACCAGTCGTTATAGCAGTCGGTGACATACCACTTGCCATCCGTCAGTTCAAAGACCACACGAAGGGAAGGTTCTGATTCATCATAGCCTGCTTCGAACTCTTTATGGGCAGGCTCATTGACAGTGAAGTGAGAAATATAGGTACCTCCCTCCTCTTCGGTAGTACGTCCTTCCTTCAGCGTTTCTTCGTCTAGCAATGCCCACTTCTCGCGGGTGAAGGGAAAAGTCTGTTCCGTCTCACCGTCATCCTTCAAGAGGGCGATGGGAGACTTCAAAGGAAACTTGATTCGGGAATACTGGAATGAAGCACTGGACGTGAATTTCTGGAGAAATGTCTTGAAATCCTCCTCTTCGGCAGCCAGACCATTGAGAGTCGTCAGCATGAGTGCCGCAAACAGACAAAAAACAAAGCGGATAGCCTTCATATACTCGGATTATTTTTCAATGCGCAAAGATAATATAAAAGTAATAAAATGCTAAGGCTATGGGGCGATAATTATTATCATCTATGTTTCAGATACTCGTAACCAAACCGGCAACGCAAGCAGTCTTTCTTGTCACAATATTCCTTTTGAAGTTGAAGCAGAGCCTGCGAATCGGCAGCGGTAGATACCGGCAAACCGGCACCATCCCAAAGTCGGGTTACGTGATTGTTTTCGGCCTTCAAGGATTCAAGGAAACGGGTGGCACGGTCACACAAAACGTCATCGGCCTTGTGCAGGCCATAAGCATAAAGAAACGGGATGACCGTATTGATGGCAATCAGATTCAAGGCACCGTCCCCTACCCGCTTTTCCCTTCGGGGTGAAACCTTTCTGAAATTGAAGTGCTCCTCCCAATACGCGGAAGTCTTGGCAGCCAGTATCTTCTTCACCGCCTCCAGCGTTTCAGCCTCCATAACACGCGAGAAGAGCGACTGCTCCTTGTGATACAGACAGGCAAGCTGGGCGAGGCGTACATGTGGAAAGTTATCGGGACGAAGACGCAGAAACCGCCACTGCTCAACAGACATGGGAGCTGGCAGCTCGAACTTGTGTTGCAGGTAGCGGAACTCTTTCTGAAGTATCAAATAATAATCATCTGCCTCTGCCGAGACCTCCTCCAGCAGGCCTGCCTGCCCCAGGAAGAAAGCCTCCACTTGAAACAGACTGTCCCGATGCTTGTCTACGGCGCGGAATGGAAGGCGGTTTGCCCATGCCTCGAAAGCATCCCCATTCAGCCCGAAGCCGAAGTTACGAGCAAGAGTAATGAAGAAAACATCCTCCCAATGATGATTGCAGCGTTCGAGCCGCTGGGATATAACGCATGCTTTCTGCTCAAAACGCTCTACCTGCAAAGCGGACAGCCAGGAGTGGACGGTCAGCTTTGGGAGGGAGGCAAGGATGGAATAGCAGGGAGGATAAATCTCTGTCTGCCGAAGCTCTTCATAGCGCAAGCGGACAGTGTCGGGGCAAGTGAGCACCATCTGGGGAACCAGCTCACCGTTCGTGCGGTACACATCACAATTCGATTCGCCCACCACGTGCAGGATGACGGTATCATACGCCTTGTCACGGTCGTGCCTATGGAGCAGCCAGTCTGATGCCTGCGTATGCACTTCGACGTTGCCCACCCAGAGCGTACCGTCTATTTTCAGTTTGGCATTAAAAAAATCGGGGCCTGCATTCATGTTCGGCAAACCGGGATCTATCACTTCTACCGGCCGGCCGGAGGTTGTTTGGAGTGCTGACAAAGGAAATATTTTGTGCTTCCAAACATAATGCAGTAGTTGTTCCATGTTAACAAGACGTTAATGTTGAGCACAAATGTAAGAAAAAGATTATCTTTGCGACCTATAGTTTGTTGATAAACTAAATAAAAACAGATAGAAACAATGAAAATCGCATTAATCGGCTACGGAAAAATGGGCAAGGAAATCGAGAAAATAGCCCTTGGCCGCGGACACGAAATTGTAAGCATCATCGATGTCGACAATCAGGAAGACTTTGAATCGGCAGCCTTCAAGAGCGCCGACGTTGCCATAGAGTTCACCAACCCCATAGTTGCATACAATAACTATATGAAGGCATTCCAGGCCGGAGTCAAATTGGTATCCGGCAGTACGGGATGGATGGCGGAACATGGAGACGAAGTGAAGAGACTTTGTACCGAAGGCGGCAAGACACTGTTCTGGTCGTCCAACTTCAGTCTGGGAGTAAGCATATTCTCTGCCGTCAACAAGTACCTCGCAAAGATAATGAACCAATTCCCTGCCTATGATGTGACAATGAGCGAAACGCACCACATCCACAAGATGGACGCTCCGAGCGGAACGGCCATCACGCTTGCCGAAGGTATTCTGGAGAATCTCGACCGTAAGGACAAATGGATAGAAGGAACTTTCCAGGCTCCCGACGGAACCGTTTCGGGCTCTACGGAATGTGCAGCCAATGAGCTGTCCATAAGTTCTATCCGCGAAGGAGAAGTACCGGGCATCCACAGCATCCGCTACGACTCCGAAGCCGACAGCATCACTATCACCCACGATGCCAAGAATCGCAGGGGATTTGCCTTGGGAGCTGTCCTTGCTGCCGAATATACCGCCAAGCACGAAGGTGCTTTGGGAATGAGTGACTTGTTTCCATTTTTAAAAGACTAAAACATCATGAGAAAAGCAACACGCACCCAATGGATTAAATTCAGTATAGTCACCCTGCTCTACCTTGCCTTTCTGATTTGGGTAAAAAGCTGGCTGGGACTGATTGTACTACCCTTCATTTTTGACATCTACATCAGTAAGAAGATACCCTGGGGGTTCTGGAAGAAATCGGAGAATCCTGCCGTACGCAGCATCATGAGTTGGGTGGATGCCATCGTGTTTGCGCTGGTAGCCGTCTACTTCGTAAATATCTACGTGTTCCAGAATTACCAGATACCGTCTTCCTCACTGGAGAAATCCTTGTTGGTAGGCGATTTCCTTTACGTCAGCAAGATGAGCTATGGCCCGCGCGTACCGAATACGCCGCTTTCCATGCCGCTGGCACAACATACACTACCGGTATTCAACACCAAGTCGTACATCGAATGGCCTCAATGGGAATACAAACGTGTGCCGGGCTTCGGCAAAGTGAAACTGAACGATATTGTGGTGTTCAACTTCCCGGCAGGCGACACGGTAGCCACCAACTTCCAGCAGACAGACTTCTATACCCTTGCTTACGAAGAAGGAAAACGCGTGTATCCCAACAAGGTGAATATGGACAGCCTGACACGCAAGCAGCAACGTACCGTCTATGATTTGTACTACAATGCCGGACGTAACCTCATCCGTTCCAATCCGAGAATGTACGGTGACATTGTCATACGCCCCGTTGACCGTCGTGAAAACTATGTAAAACGTTGCGTAGGCCTGCCCGGCGATACGTTGCAAATCAAGAAAGGACAAGTATACATCGACGGCAAAGCCATTGAGAACCCTACAGAAATGCAATTCAACTACTTTGTACAGACAACGGGACCTTATATCACCGATGATATGTTCCGTGAACTGGGCATCAGCAAAGAGGACCAGACACTGATGACCGACGGTCTGGGCTGGGAAGAGAATCTGATTGAAATGGGATTGGACCGCCGGGATGCCCAAGGAAGACTGGCACCGGTCTATCATCTTCCGCTTACCAAAAAGATGTACGAGACCCTTTCGGGCAACAAGAAACTCATCAGTAATATTATCATCGAACCGGGAGAGTTCTCGGGACAGATGTATCCGCTGAACCTTTACACCAAATGGGACCGCAATAACTACGGTCCAATCTGGATTCCCGCCAAAGGTGCCACCATCAAGCTAACCGAGGATAACCTGCCCATCTACGAACGCTGCATCGTTGCCTATGAAGGCAACAAACTGGAAGTCAAGGAAGACGGCATCTACATCAATGGTGAAAAGACCGACTCCTATACCTTCAATATGGACTACTACTGGATGATGGGCGACAACCGCGACAAGTCCGCCGACTCCCGTTACTGGGGCTTTGTGCCGGAAGACCATGTCGTAGGAAAACCGATTGTAGTATGGCTGTCACTGGACAAAGACCGCAACTGGTTTGACGGCAAGATACGCTGGAACCGGATATTCAAGTGGGTGGACGGCATTAAATGAATTAAAGAGTTAAAGAATTAAGAATTAAGAGTTAAAGAATTAAAGAGGGAGGTGGGGAAACGACCTCAAGCCTTTCCTTCTTTCACTCTTTAATTCTTTAATTTCGAACGACAGGATGAAAGGATGGAAGATGGCAATTGCAATGGTTGGAGTAGTGCTCGTCGTAGTACTGCTCCGGGGTTGTGTGACAACTTCCTATCTTATCCCTTCTTCCGGTATGGAGAACTCACTGTACCGGGGTGAATGTATTCTTGTAAACAAGTGGAGCTACGGTCTACGGCTTCCTTTTATGAAGTTATGGGGATATCATCGCTGGGCGGACAGTCCGGTGCAGAAAGAGGATATTCTTGTATTCAACAATCCTGCCAATCTTTCAGAACCCGTGATTGACCGACGGGAAGTCTTTATCAGCCGTTGCATCGGTACTCCCGGAGATACCTTGCTGATAGATTCGCTTTTTTCAGTGATTCCTTCCGAAAAGAATGCACCCGACCAGAAGTTCCTTTATTCTTACCCCAGGCAACGGGAACGACAGTTGGATTCATTGCTTTCCATCCTTTCCATCGCTCCCAACAAACTATTGGGGCAGGACTCAATAAAGAATATACGCAGTTTCAGCCGTTATGAACACTACTTGTTGGAACAAGCCATGAATGGGAATTGCTGGATAGAACCGATTGTCAAGGAAGACTCCATGGAGATGCTGAAACCTCTGATAATCCCCAGCAAAGGCAAAGCCATACGCGTATATCCGTGGAACAAGACTTTGTTGCGAAATACCCTGGTACTTCACGAAAAGAAACAGGCCGAAATCAAGAACGACACCCTTTATGTGGAAGGCAAGCCCGTGCAACACTGCTATTTTACCAAAGACTACTACTGGGTAGGTGCCAACAATGCCATCAATCTTTCGGACTCCCGCCTTTTCGGTTTCGTCCCCGAAGACCACATCATAGGCAAGGCATCTATCATCTGGTTCTCCAAAGAAAAGGGAACAGGATTCTTCAACGGCTACCGTTGGGACAGAATGTGGAAAAAGGTGGAATGACAAACAAGCGAAAAAATAAACGTACAAACAACGAACAGTAATTTCAATCGTAAATCGTCTAATCATAAATACACCGATGAAAACCGTATTTCTTTCTTCTGCCTACCTAGCCCCCGTAGAGTATTACACCAAATTGCTGGCATACGACAAAGTGTTTATCGAACAGCACGACCACTATATGAAGCAGACCTACCGCAACCGCTGTACCATTGCCGCACCGGACGGTGAATTGGCTCTTTCTATCCCCACCGTCAAACCGAATACCCTGAAATGCCCCATGCGGGATATACGTATTTCCGACCACGGTAACTGGCGGCACCTGCATTGGAATGCCATAGAGTCGGCCTATAACCATACTCCTTTCTTTGAGTATTATAAAGACGATTTCCGTCCTTTCTACGAAAAGAAGTATGAATTCCTGGCCGACTTCAATGAAGAACTTTGCCGTCTCATCTGTTCCTTGATAGATATACAGCCCGATATGGAACGTACCTCTGAATACCGGACCGAATTCACTCTGGATGAAACAGACTTCCGCGAAAGCATCCATCCGAAAAAGGACTTCACGCTGGAAGACACAGCGTTCTCACCACAGCCCTATTATCAGGTATTTCAGGAGAGACTTGGTTTTCTGCCCAACCTAAGCATCATAGACCTGCTGTTCAATATGGGGCCGGAAAGTCTGTTGGTGTTACAAAAGTCTATTACTTGCTGAATTTCTGCAGAAATTCCGGCAAGTTCTCCCCCTCTCCAAGACCCAGCTTCTTCCGCAGACGATACCGGCTGATTTCAACCCCACGCAAAGAGATATTCATCAATGGAGCTATCTCTTTAGAAAGCAGATTCATCTTTATATATGCACACAACAGCTTATCTTTGTTATTCAATCCAGGATATGCCTCTTCCAGCTTCCGGAAGAAGTCGTGATGTACCGAGTCAAATGTACTTTGGAATGCCTGCAAATCATCATCATGCTCTATATTCGTTTCAATCTGTCCTAACAGGCGGAGTGTTTTACGACGAAGAGAAACCAAATTCGCTTCATTGATGGAATGGGAAATGCCCAAAACTTCCTTCTTAATTCCCAATAGCATCTCATTTTTACGTACTATGTTCAATGTCGTACGAATCAACTCTTCCGATTTATGATGCAATTCGGAACGCAGATTCTCCTCCTTCAATAAATCAATCTTTCTGTCCTTCAAATCACTCTCCTCCTTGAACTGCTGTTTCTGTCTGTAAAGTTCCAGTTCTTTCTGCATCAACAAGTGCTTACGACTAGCGGCAATGCGATAATACATATAATACAGTAATAGAACGATAGCCATACTATACGCCAGGTAGCTCCACCAAGTGCGATACCATGGAGGTAATACCTCAAAAGCAAAAGATGTCACTATAGGAACCGTGTCCTTATCCGTAAACAACTTTACACTGAATATATACTTGCCTTCATGCAAACCAGTAAACTCTTTCTTGTTATTCTCGCTATACTCACTCCACTCACCTTCCTCACTGCCATTACTTAACCTATAAGAATAAAGGGCTGTCTGCATTTTACTATAGTTATTGGCACTATACTCTATACGGAGAGAATTATGGGTATAGGGAATTATCACCGGACTATCATCATATGAATAACTCCGGCCATAAACAAGCGAATCACGCTGTCCCGTCATATATACTTTCCTGATTTGCAAAGTAAACGGAGAACGATACGGTGACTGACTATCCAGCCTAATGAGTGAAAAACCTTCTTCGGTACCGACCACAATCTGTCCCTGATTACAAAAATAGACATCTTCGAAATTCTCAATTAGTGATTCACGCAGGAACGTTTCATGTTCTACCCGATAATATTTCTTTTCAGCGGCATCATAACGTAAAACCTTCAACCGGCCATCCGCTACGTACCATATATTCTTCAAAGAGTCTGCCTTCAGATAAGTGTAAACTTTTCCATCCAGCAGATTCTCCAGACGTGTAAATCTCTCCAAACAATCACGTGTCTGGTCATAACTCCACAAACCGTGATGAGAAGTTACAACGACATCACCATCCACCTCCGACAAACAAGCATCATAACCAAGCGGGAAAGTTTTGTTGTTATAATCTTTAAACTTCCTTACCTGCCTCAAATCCTCGGATAAAGTGACCCTGGATACTCCGTTTTCCTTATTGGCTATCCACAAAGTATTCGCCGTTAACTTTTCCGGCAACATATCTTTGCATGAACGGGGAAATCCTTGAATCCTGCATTCTACCCTCCAATGTGTACCTTTTTTCACAAGAAGATACAGCCCACTATATGTACCTGCCAACAATACATCTTCATGCCCGGCCAGCTTTACAATATCCCATACTCCCTTAAGACCGTCAAGATGTTCTATCCGTTTATCATCTGCAATGAATATACCGTTGTCCGAACAGCAAAACATCTTGTCGTCATATTCACGAAGTGACCATATCTGCCCACCTGTACCGGGTACAAAGTCCACCGGATATTCCTTATTCAACCGCCTGGGAAAAGTTGTACAATACAGTCCCTGATTGGTTCCCAAATAAAAACGTCCCTGATAATGACACGACGCATAACCTGAACCTATAACAGACCTGCCCCCATACAATGAAGCAACACGTGCATTCAGATGAATACAGTCAATCCCATTGTCCAAACCCAGCCATAGATGTCCGGCCTCATCAAACATCATACTTAGTACAGTCTTGTTTTGCAATCCATTACCTGTAGATATGACTTCCGCTTCATCTGTCTTCAAATTCAGCAAACAAATTCCATTCTGAACACTCCCTAATGCCAACAAGGAGTCTTTCAAAGCAGCACAAAAAAGCTGGTTCCGACTACAAAAGTCATCAGCCGCCGTTGCATACTTCCGCAAAACGGAACCATCATAAACAAACAATCCTTTATCCCTACTTACAACAATCAATTTATCCTGATAGGACAGTAAACCACCTGTTTTCACCGTACTTCCTATGTCAGAAGTGTTATCTACCGGTATAAACTCCGTACCGTTCAATATCATCAATCCTTTGGAAGAAGTCATATAGAATTTATTCCTGACTACCAATGAAGAATAAATATCCGAAAAAACATCTATCTGGCTAATCTTGCCATTTTCCAAACAAAAGAAACGACGATCTGACTGAAAACAAATTCGATTTTTATCCGACAGAATATTCCAGATTATCCCTACAGATACCGTCGACGGCAAACTGTCTGACAAGCATGTGTAATCCAAACCACCTAAAGGACTTGGACAAAAATAGCCAAACTGCCCCATTCCACCGATATAAATCCGATTATCACTTCCAATTTCCAGAGCACGTGTTTTAGCGTTCCTAATGGGATACGTGTTCCAGGCTACACCATCAAACTCCAACAAGCCTTTATTATTGGCTATATATATCCAACCATTGTCATGTTGCCGAATATTCCAATTCTGATTACCAGCTTTATAAGTATGCCTCGTATAATTCATGATAGGCCGTTGCCAATCGGCCCTCAAGGAAATCGAAAACAACAGCAGAAAAATACAAGTCAGAATAAACACTCGATTCATAGCGGTTAATATTTGTTCTTTACAAACACAAAGATAATACCTTTTTGCAGTAAAGACATTTATATATATAAAAATAAGAGCATATAGCAAAATCGCAAGATGTACCATTTTTACATTTTATTCAACTGATTATAAAAATTTTATATCATGGAAGAGAAAGCTTTGATGTAGTCATAACACATGATTGAGAAAGTTTTGATGTAGCCCTTTTGCCTTAGTGAATATAAGAGAAGACTACTTTTGCCCCTGACAAAATACATAACTTACAATTAATTAAATCTACGTATTATGAGAAAAAAGATCTTTTTCCGAAAGCTGGTACAGCTACTTTTCTTCTGTTGTATGCTTCTTACCAGTTTGGGAACTTTTGCCCAAAGTAGTATTACTATTAAAGGACAAGTGGTAGATGAAACTACCAGTGAGCCCCTTATCGGGGTTTCAATCCTTGAAAAAGGGACAAATAATGGAATCATTACCGACATTGACGGTAATTTCAGTCTCCAGGCTTCCCTCAATTCAACTATTGTAATTTCTTACATCGGGTATGTTACTCAAGAAATTCCAGTCAACCATGTAAAAGGAACCATCAGACTGAAAGAGGACACACAAACACTGGATGAGGTGGTTGTTGTAGGATTCGGTACACAAAAGAAAGTAAACCTCACCGGTTCTGTGGCTACTGCTTCAGCCAAAGATCTCGAAGCCCGCCCCGTGAGCAGTGCCGTACAAGCACTGCAAGGTGTTATCCCTGGCTTGAATATCTCAAACAGTGGGCATGGTGGTGAACTGAATGCCAGCAAATCCATCAACATTCGTGGCAATGGTACCGTAGGCAAAGACGCTAATAATAATGACTATGCCAGCGGTTCACCGCTCATCTTGATTGATGGTATGGAAGGAGACCTCAATACCATTAATCCACAAGATATTGAGAGTATCTCCGTATTGAAAGACGCAGCAGCCTCGTCCATCTACGGTTCACGCGCGCCTTTCGGAGTCGTATTGGTAACCACCAAATCCGGTAAATCCGGTCGCCCGGTAATTAACTACAACAACAGTTTCCGTTTCAACACCCCCATCAAGATGCCCAAAATGATGAATGCATGGGAATACGTTAACTATTACGATGAAGCCATGTTCAACAAAAACAGCACACACTACTATACAGAAGAGTACAAGCAGAAAGTGAAAGACTATGTTGACGGTAAACTTGCCCCTAATGACGTCGCCGAAGCACAAGGCAACGGTAAATGGAATTATGACTATACCTGGGGCAATGTAGACTGGCTACAAGAATACTACCGTAACTGGTCTACTGCACAAGAACATAATGCCAGTATCAGTGGAGGTACAGAAAAGTTTACTTACTACATGTCAGCCAATTATTTGGGACAAAGCGGCTTCATGCGCTACGGCACAGACCACAACAAGCGCTATAACTTGACAGGAAAAATTTCTGCCCAAATTACAGATTATGTAAAGGTAGACTATTCCACCCGTTATTCACGCACCGATTATGACCGCCCAAGTATACTATGGAATGATTTCTATAACAATGTACTCCGTCGCTGCCGTCCGGTACGTCCCCTGAAAGACCCCAACGGCTACTACATGTCCGACATCAACTACATCGAGGCCTTGCAAAACGGCGGTCGTCAGAACGAAATCAACGATGGGCTTTCCCAACAAGTACGTATTACCATTACCCCACTGAAAAACTGGAATATCATCGGTGAACTCAACATCAAGACCGACAATAATTGGACACATTATGAACACAAGCGTGTATACTCACACATGGCCAACGATCCAGAGAAAACATATGTAGCTACCATGACCGGGCCAAGTGAAGACAAGGTGTACGAATACGCCTACAAATCGCTCTTCCTGAATCCCAATGTTTATACCAACTACGACATCACCCTGGGGCAGCACACCATTGCAGCCACAGCCGGTATGCAGATTGAACGGCAAAAATATCGTGATGTAAGCGCACAACGCGCTGACATGATTTCTACCGACCTTCCAGTTCTCAACTTGACTACCAGTTCACAATCTTACGGCATTTCAGGTGTTGTGCAAGAGTGGGCCAGTGCAGGTTTTTTTGGCCGCATCAACTATGATTATGCCGGGCGTTATTTGGTAGAAGGTAACCTCCGCTACGACGGTTCCTCCCGCTTCCGCCGTGGTAACCGCTGGATTCTAACTCCTTCCTTCTCACTCGGCTGGAATATTGCCCGCGAAGCATTCTTCGAATCTCTGGCAGAAAAAATTTCTACCTTAAAGTTAAGAGTATCTTACGGCACACTGGCCAATGCCAACATCTATAACTGGTATCCCACTTATCAGACAATGGATGTAAAAGCATCCAATGGTAACTGGCTCATCAACAATGCCAAGCCCAATACTGCCGAAGCTCCGAAACTGGTTTCTTCTTCACTGACTTGGGAAAAGATCAAAAGTACCAATATCGGTCTGGATGTAGCTGCTCTCAACAATCGTCTGACCGGTTCTTTCGACTATTTCATACGCAAAACAGAAGACATGATGGGACCCGGCATTGAATTACCCGCCGCACTTGGTACCAATGTTCCCCCTACCAATAATACCGATATGAAGACCTATGGCTGGGAACTTCAAATCGGGTGGCGTGACCAAATCGGTGACTTCAAATATGGAGCCAAACTAAGTCTTTCCGACTCGCAAAGCAAGATTCTACGCTATGGTAACCCTACCGGTTCCCTTTCCAAATATGTGGAAGGCGAACTCATCGGTAATATTTACGGTTACACAACCATCGGCATTGCCAAGACCGATGAAGAAATGCAGCAGCATCTCGCTTCACTACCCAACGGTGGACAAAGTGCGTTAGGCAGCCAATGGGCGGCCGGAGACATCATGTACGCCGACCTCAACGGGGATGGTAAAATCAATAACGGAAGTTATACCATCAATGATATGGGTGACATGAAAAAAATCGGTAACAGTACCCCCCGTTTCATGACGGGCATCAACCTGGATGCTGCCTACAAAGGATGGGACTTACAAATGTTCTGGCAAGGCGTACTGAAGCGCGACTGGTGGCCGGGCGATAAAAACATGACTTTCTGGGGTGTAACGGACGGTGAATGGTGGTCTACCTCGTTCAAAGAGCATCTCGACTACTTCCGTACATCCGAAAATCCACTGGGAGAGAATCTGAATTCCTATTACCCACGACCGATTTTTAATACAAAAAACAACAAAAGCCAGACCCGCTATCTGCAGAATGCAGCCTACATGCGTCTGAAAAACATACAGGTTGGCTATACTTTCCCCAAAGTATGGATAAACAAACTTATGCTACAGAATCTGCGCATCTTTGTTTCCGGCGAAAACCTATTGACCATTACCAGCCTCAGCGATACCATGGACCCGGAAACATGTGGTGCCGGATACCAAAGCACCGAACAAGCAAACGGTACGGTATATCCACTGGCAAAGACAATATCATTCGGATTAAGTGTTAACTTCTAAAACAAAAACAAGAATATGAAAACATTAAAGTATAAACATATCGTAAAAGGAATCGTTTTGGGATGCATGCTCATGACCGGAACCGGTTGTGATGATTTCTTGGATATCACCCCTCCCTCTGACGTTGCTCCCGAAAACTATCTGGTGGAAGAGAGTCAATTAGCTGCCTATACTATCCGTTATTACACGGATAACTTCCCTTCACTGAACAGCTTATATGGAGATGACGAAATGGCTACGGACAACGCCACCACCCGCAACTCCAGCAACCGTTACCTAATTGGCGAATGGAAAACTCCGGCAAGTGGCGGCGAATGGAACTTCAACAACATTTATACGTTGAATTATTTCATCCAATCTACCGAGAAGAATCTGGAAACCGGAAGTATCAAAGGAAACTCAACCAACATCAAGCACTACATTGGTGAAGGCTATTTCCTACGGGCCTACCAATATTTCTACCGTTTACGCAAATTGGGCGATTTCCCCATCATCAAAGAAGTATTGCCCGATAACAAAGAAGCACTTGTCGAAGCTTCCAAGCGACAGCCACGCAATGAAGTAGCTCGCTTCATTCTGCAAGACCTGGACAAGGCAATCGAATATTTGACCAACAATCCTGACGGAGGCAAAGCGCGCATTACAAAAAATGCCGCACTTGTGCTAAAAGCCCGTGTAGCCTTGTTCGAAGCAACCTGGGAAAAATACCATGCCGGGACTGCACTAGTTCCAAACGGTAAGGGATGGCCAGGAGCTGAAAAAGATTATAATAAAGGATATCAATTCCCCAGTGGAAGCCCCGAAGCGGAAGTGAACTTCTTCCTCGACCAGGCTATCAACGCCTCCCAGACCGTAGCAGATGCCGTGGCACTGACCGCCAACAACGGTAGTATACAGCAATCTGCTGCCGATGCCGCCAACGACTACTATGACATGTTCGCTACCCAGAACCCGAACGGATATCCCGAGGTCCTGATGTACCGTCCCTACAACCGTGACTTGAGCATAGGTACCGACTACAACCATCACATTTACTACGGGTATGCCCGTGGCTATACACACCAGATGGAACATTCCTTTCTCATGAAGAACGGTCTGCCCGTCTATGCAGAAGGTAGCGGTTACAAAGGCGACGACTACATCGGTGATACCAAGATAGACCGCGATGACCGTTGGCGCCTCTTCATGAAGGCTCCGGGTGAAGTAAAAACATTCATCAACACTACTAGTCCCGAATACTTCTCCACTACCCCGATGGTCTATTCCGATGACGTGAAGTACTCTACTGCCACAGGATACCTGCTGGGTAAAGGTTACTCCCACGACTTGAAGGACCAGGATCTGAACAAAGACCAGACTGCCGCCATCATGTTCCGGGCAGCAGAAGCCTACATTACTTACATTGAAGCCTACTACGAAAAGAACCATAAACTGGATGACAAAGCCGACAAATACTGGCGTGCCTTGCGTACTCGTGCCGGTATTGAACCCGATTACAACAAGACCATTGCCGCTACCGACATGGGGCAAGAAAAACTATATGATTGGGGAGCCTATTCCACCGGACAATTAATAGACAAAACACTGTTCAATATCCGCCGCGAACGCCGCAATGAATTTATAGGAGAAGGCTACCGTTACAACGATTTGATCCGTTGGCGTGCCATGGACCAGCTGAATGGTTTCCAGATAGAAGGAATCAAGCTGTGGGGTCCCATGATTAAAGACTATGAAACAGCAGGACTGACCGACAAACTAATTTACGGTAAAAGCGATAAAGAAAACACCATCTCATCACCGGAATTAAGCGAATATGTACGCCCCTACCAAGTAGCGTCTACCGGACTGTACTACAATGGATTGAACTTCTGCCAGGCACACTACCTCAGCCCGATAGCCGAAAGTCATTTCCTGATTACAGCTTCAGACGGTGAAACCACCAGCACCTCCCCCATTTACCAGAATTCGGGATGGCCAATCAAAGCTAACGAATCCGCTGACAGATAATCACATGCATCCGGAATAAAAAGGTTGTTTTCTAAACCGGGAGGCGAAAATATCACATTTATCTTTATTTTCGCCTCCCCTTTCATTATCTTTGTCAGCATCACAGTTCTATAATACTTTATCTTTTATCATGAGAATCTTCAAGCATATACACAAACCGGTCTGTTGGACAATTGCTACAATAATTATTTTTTCTATCCTGGCCCCGTCCAGTCTTTATGCACAACGGGAAATCCAAACCATCAACGACAGTTGGAAGTTCCGAAAAGGCGAATGTACCGCTGCCTTAGACAGCACTTTCAAGGATGACGAATGGGAGGATATTCACCTGCCCCATACTTGGAATACCGACGCATATACCGAGAAGGATTATTATCGGGGTACGGGATGGTACCGTAGACAAATAATCCTGCCACAAGACTGGATAGGGAAACAAGTTTTTCTGAAACTGGATGCTGCCAGCAAAGCAACTTGTATCTATATCAATGGAAAGAAAGTCGGTGAACATACTGGAGGTTACACTGCAAGCACACTCAACATTACTCCATTTCTCTCCTTCAACTCACCCAACATGCTGGTTATCCGCGTGGATAATGCCAGAATGGACATTCCGCCTATTTCGGGTGACTTTACCTTCTTCGGCGGTATTTATAGAGATGCATGGCTCATCGCCGTACCCAGCCAACATTTCAATCTGACAAATCATGGTTCCGACGGTATCTTCATCACCACTCCCCGGGTATCCGAGCAACAAGCCACCTTGTCCATCCATGGCGAAATAAAGAATGATGCCCGGGAAAAAGCAGCACTCGAACTGGTACACTCCATCTACCACCCTGATGGAACCCTCCTCCAAACGCAAAAGCAGTTTATACAGCTCAAAGCCGGAGAGACACGAAACTTTGACAGCAATATATCTCCTATCCTCCAACCACTGCTATGGACTCCGGAAACGCCCTACCTCTACAGAGTAGAAACCACCTTGTTCAACTGCAAAACAAAGTCCATCGTAGACCAAAGCAACCACCATACCGGTTTCCGCTGGTTCCATTTCGAATCCAACAAAGGCTTCTACCTTAACGGAAAGCCCTATAAACTGCGCGGTATCTGCCGCCACCAGGACCAGAAACCTATCGGTGTAGCCCTGACGGACGAAATGCACCGCCGTGACATGAAACTAATGAAAGAGATGGGAGCCAACTTCATCCGAATTTCCCATTATCCACAAGACGACGCTATCATAGAGATGTGTGACAAGCTGGGAATGCTGGCATGGGAAGAAATTCCCGTCATAGACATTGTGCCCGACACACCGGGTTACGGAGACAACTGCGAACGCAGCTTACGGGAAATGATACGCCAACATTACAATCATCCGTCCATCATCATTTGGGGATACATGAATGAAATATTACTTGTCACCCAACGAAAATATAAAACCGAAAACGAGCTGAAACCCGTTATAGAACGTACCCTTGCACTGGCCAACAGACTGGAACAAGTTCTGAAAGAAGAAGACTCCACCCGTATCAGTGCCATGGCATTCCACGGCAGCAACAGCTACAATGAAACCGGCTTAAGCGAAATAACAGACATTATAGGCTGGAATCTATATCAAGGATGGTATGGAGGCGATGTCACCGGATTCGAGAAGTTTCTGGCAGAACAACACCGCAATTACCCCACCCATCCGATGATTGTCAGCGAATATGGTGCCGGTTCGGACAAACGGCTGCACTCCCTGAATCCCCGTGCCTTTGACTTCAGCATCGAATACCAACAAAAGTTCCTTGAGCACTATCTGCCCATACTAGAAAATACGCCCTATGTCTGTGGCGGTACCCACTGGAACTTCATAGACTTCTCTTCCGCACTCAGAGATGAATCCATGCCGCGCATCAACAACAAGGGACTAGCATACTCTGACCGGACTCCCAAAGATGTTTTCTACTACTATAAAGCAGCCTGGCGCAAAGATATTCCGGTGCTGCACATCGCCAGCCGTGACTGGATATACCGTACCGGAATACAACAAGGTGACTCCTCCGTGCTGCTGCCGGTCAAGATATATACCAATCTTCCCGAAGTGGAACTTTCCATCGACGGGAAATCACTGGGTAGACAACAGGTAGACAACTATACTGCCATTTTTAAAGCACCGTTCAGCAGCAAAGAACCACTGTTACTGGTTCAAGGGAACTACCAGGGAACCACTGTTCAAGATGGAATAAAGGTACATTTTACTCCCATCCCGACAAACCTGAACTCTACAGGACTGAAAGACCTGGAACTGGCCGTCAATGTAGGAAGCCAGTGTTTCTATACATCCGATGAAAGTCGATTAACCTGGCTTCCAGACCAGCCCTACACAAAAGGCAGCTGGGGATACATCGGAGGCAAAGAGTTGAGCACACAGACCGAAATCCGGAGAACGGCAGACGGCCCTCTTTTCCAGACCTTGAGAAACGGAATAGAAGGATACCGTTTCGATGTTCCCCGAGGAGTATACGAAGTGGAGCTCCTCTTTACGGATATTTTTCTCCAGAACGAAGGAATAGCCTACCAATTGGGAAGAGAGGGAGAACAAAAAAGCCGTGAGAACACCTTTGGCATTTCCGTAAACGGAAAGATGCTGGAAGAAAAACTTTCTCCCTGCAAAGAAAGCGGATACTGCCAGGCCATGAGAAAGAAATACATAATCACCAACGATACAGACCACATAGACATACGCTTCCATCCGGCAAGCGGAACATGCTTCTTGAACGGTATCAAACTACGAAATATTCACTAACTCTAAAATAAAAAGACATGAAACTGAAAGCAGCAGCCCAATGGATGCTTGCCATCTTGCTTATGGCACCCTGCATGCAAGCGCAATCCGTATGGAACACAACACACCTTGCCAATGTGAAACGCTCCATCCGGGAACCGTTCTACGCCACAGCCTACGAGACACTGAAGAAGGAAGCGGACAGACTATCGGATGCACAGCCTCTTTCCGTCATGATGAAGGAAAAGACACCCGCCAGCGGTGACAAGCACGACTATATGAGCCAGGCCCGCTACTTTTGGCCCGACCCTGCAAAACCTGACGGCCTACCCTACATCAACCGCGACGGCATATCGAATCCCGAACTGAACAAACTGGACCGCAACCGTCTGGGAACAACCGCCAACCGCATCACCACCCTGGCATTGGCCTGGTACTTCAGCGAAGAAGAAAAATATGCCCGGAAAGCTACTGAGCTTATCCGTGTATGGTTTCTGGACAAAGCCACCCGGATGAATCCTAATCTGGAATACGCGCAGATGATACCGGGGCACAATAACGATAAGGGGCGCTGCTACGGACTGATAGACACCTACTCCTTCATAGAGATGCTGGATGCCGTAGCACTACTGGAACAATCAAAAGCATTTACTGCCAAGGACAGCAAACAACTGAAGAAATGGTTTGCCGAACTGACCGACTGGATGCTCACCAGTCCGCAAGGCAAAGAAGAAGCAGCCGGAGCCAACAACCACAGTGTGGCCTACGACGCCCAAATCATAGCTTTCGCCCTCTATACCGGCAACAAGAAGCTGGCACAAGAAGTGGTCGATACTTTCGCCGAAAAACGTATCTTCCCACAGATAGCCCCCGACGGACGGCAACCGTACGAACTACAGCGTACCCTTGCCTTCCACTATTCACAGTACAACCTGACTCATTTCATCGACATTATGCTGATGGCAAGGACACTCGGAACCCATATAGACAATGCCACTTCCGCCGACGGACGAAACTTCTACAAAGCTATGGATTTCCTGGCATCCTACGTCGGGAAAAGCCTCAGCGAATGGCCCTACCAACAAATAAGCGGCTGGGAAGGCTCCGTGCAGAATTTCTGCAAAGACCTTTACCGAACGGCTGTCTACCTGAATCCTGCACGCAAGGATTATCTGCGCCTCTATCGTGCCCACCGCATCCTGAATCCTCATGACAACTTCAACCTGCTGTATATGCAGGCCACCGAAACAGACCATGCCTATGCCTTTGCTGCCGGACAGCTGGAACTTGCCATGAAATGCGCCGACAAGGCGAAGAAGGAAGAGAAGAATGCCGCCCGGCGCCGCGTCATCCCCCGTAGCATCAACAAGGACGGTTCGCTGGCCATGGTACATCCCCACGACTGGTGTTCGGGCTTCTTTGCCGGCTCATTGTGGCAGGTGTATGCCTATACGCATGATGATTACTGGCGTCAGGCTGCCATCTCCTGGACGTGGCCCATTGAAGAGGCCAAGTGGCACCGGGGCACGCACGACCTCGGCTTTATGATGTACGACAGCTTCGGAAAAGCCTACAAGCTGACCGGTGAACGTTCTTACCTGGACATAGTGCTGCAAAGTGCCAAGACTCTGATGACCCGCTACAGCCCGAAGGTGAAAAGCATCCGTTCCTGGGACCACAACCGTGAGGTATGGAGCTATCCCGTCATCATAGACAACATGATGAACCTGGAGATGCTGTTCCGTGCCACCCAACTTACCGGAGACTCCATTTATTGGAATATAGCCGTGAACCATGCCAATACCACCCTGAAAAATCATTTCCGCACGGACTACTCTTCCTACCATGTGGTAGACTATCATCCGGAGAACGGTGAAGTCCGCATGAAGTGTACCCACCAGGGTTACTCTGACGATTCTTTCTGGAGCCGCGGACAAGCTTGGGGACTGTACGGTTTCGCCATGTGCTACCGCTTCACCAAAGACCCGGCCTATCTGAAGCAAAGTGAAGGCATTGCCGATTTCTTCCTCAACCTGCCCAACATGCCCGAAGACTTCGTCCCCTACTGGGACATGAAAGCTCCCGGAGTAGACGGTCTGCAAAGTCACGTCGCAGTTGACAGTGTGCCCCGTGACGCATCGGCTGCCGCCCTTATCGCTTCCGGCCTTTATGAGCTCTGCACATATATCACTCCGGAGAAAGGGAAACGCTACAAATCCATTGCCGACAAGATTGTCGGCAACCTCGGCAGGCATTACCAAGCAGAACCGGGCACACACTACGGTTTCCTGCTGCTGCACTCCACCGGGCATTATCCCGGAGGGAGCGAAATCGACGTGCCGCTGAACTATGCCGATTATTTCTATCTGGAAGCATTGGCACGCAAGGAAGCATTGGATAACCAGTAGTAGACAAACAAGACGTGAATGGCTTCAAATTTAAAGGAATTGAAGGGAGTTAGATATACATCAACAGAAGTATTGGACGTTAACTCCTAAGCCGACTTGTCGGCTGATAACTCCCTTAAATGAAATAACCATGATAAATACATCTTTTTTGTACGATTGCAAGTGCAGCACAACGGATTATTCCGTATTTTTGCAACGCTAATCAAATAAAACACAACGTAATTTTTAAATGAACGAATCATGAAAAACTTATTTGACATTAAAGACAAAGTAGTGGTCATAACCGGCGGAACAGGAGTATTGGGGAAAGCCATCGCCTTTCATCTGGCAGAAGAAGGTGCAAAGGTCGTCATTTTGGGACGCAAGGCAGAAATAGGGGACGCCATTGCCGGAGAAATCAAGGCAAACGGTGGAGAAGCCATGTTCCTGACAACCGACGTGATGAACCGTGAACTGCTGGAACAGAACCTGGCAGATATACTGAAAGCCTATGGCCGCATAGATGCCCTGCTGAATGCAGCCGGCGGAAATATGCCGGGTGCCACCATCGCGCCCACGGGCACTTTCTTCGATTTGAAGATAGAAGAGTTCCAACGGGTGCTTGAATTAAACCTGACGGGTACCGTACTGCCTACACAAGTCTTCCTCAAACCGATGGTGGAACAGAAGACAGGCGCTATTGTCAACTTCTCCAGCATGGCTGCTTTCCGCCCCATGACGCGTGTAGCCGGATATGCTGCCGCAAAAGCCGGTATCTCCAATTTCACAGCCTTCATGGCTACGGAAGTTGCCAAGAAGTTTGGTGAAGGTATTCGTGTAAATGCCATCGCACCCGGATTTTTCCTCACAGAGCAGAACCGTGCCCTGCTGACGAACCCGGATGGAAGCTACACGGAACGTGGGCAAGATGTGATTCGCCAAACTCCCTTCGGACGTATGGGCCGTGCAGAAGAGCTTTGCGGAACCATCCAATACCTCATCAGCGATGCTTCCAGCTTTGTCACCGGTACGGTGGCTGTAGTGGACGGAGGGTTCAACGCATTCGCCATGTAAATAGTAAATTGCAAATCATCAAACAATAAATAACATGATTCTTTGTGAACAAACCTGGCGCTGGTACGGTCCCAACGACCCGGTAAGCCTTTGGGACATCAAACAAGCCGGGGCTACCGGCATTGTAAACGCCTTGCATCATATTCCAAACGGGGAAATATGGACAGTAGAGGAAATCAAGAAACGGAAAGAAATGATTGAAGCCGTCGGTCTGCGCTGGTCTGTAGTAGAAAGTGTACCCGTACACGAACATATCAAGACCCAAACCGGAGACTTCCAGAAGTATATCGACAACTATAAAGAGAGCTTGCGTAACCTGGGCAAATGCGGCATTCACATTGTCACCTACAACTTTATGCCCGTACTGGACTGGACACGTACCGACCTCTCCTACGAACTACCCGACGGCAGTCGTGCCCTCCGCTTTGAACGTGCCGCTTTCATCGCCTTCGACCTCTTCCTGCTACGTCGTCCCGGTGCAGAAGGCGAATACACCGATGAAGAAAAGGCCAAAGCCCGTGCCCGCTTCGAACAGATGACAGAGGCAGACAAACAACTGCTTGTACGCAACATGATTGCCGGACTTCCCGGCTCAGAAGAAAGCTTCACCCTGGAACAGTTCCAACAGGAACTGGACCGCTACAAGGGCATCACTCCGGAACGCCTGCGTGCCAACCTGATCTATTTCCTGCAAGAAATCACTCCGGTAGCCGACGAAGCAGGTGTCATGCTCGTTATCCATCCGGACGACCCACCTTGCTCCATCCTTGGCCTGCCACGTATCATGAGTTGCGCTGCCGACTTTCAGACACTGATTGACGCTGTCCCCAACAAGAGCAATGGCCTTTGCCTCTGCACCGGTTCGCTCGGTGTAAGCAGCGCCAACGATTGTGCAGCCATCATGCAGCAATTTGCCGACCGCATCAACTTTGTCCATCTGCGCAGTACACAACGCGACGCCGAAGGCAATTTCTACGAAGCCAACCACCTGGAAGGAGACGTGGACATGTATCACGTGATGAAAGCCTTCCTTGAACTGCAACAACGCCGTGGTGTCTCTATCCCGATGCGACCCGACCACGGACACCAGATGGTAGACGACTTGAAGAAGAAAACCAATCCCGGCTATTCCTGTATCGGCCGTCTGCGCGGACTGGCAGAGCTTCGTGGACTGGAAATGGGTATAGCCAAATCGCTGTACGAATAAGGCACAAGATATAGCAAGCATAAGGAAAGAACAGGAAGCCCTCCGTCCGAAACTTCAAAGTTTCGGACGGAGGGCTTCCCTTTATAAGTTTTCTGCCATCAGCCGCCTCTTCTTAAGGCACTGTCTGCCGACATTTATTTACCTTCTTTTGCAGCAAGCACTTTCCATACAACGGCACTCAGCGCAGCACCCACAAACGGAGCTACAATGAACAGCCACAACTGAGAGAGAGCCTCGCCACCCTGGAACAGTGCCGGACCGATGCTACGGGCAGGATTGACAGAAGTTCCCGTAACAGGAATACAAACAATGTGCACTAATACCAACGTAAGACCAATGGCCAATCCTGCAAGATTACCCGCCCCCTTCTCGGAATCAGTAGAACCTAACACAACCAGCACAAAGATAAACGTGAACACAGCCTCTGCAATGAATGCCTGCAACATCATTCCGTCAGCAAACCCATTGGAACCGGTAGCCGTAGGACCACCATGAGCGCCCGTAGACACCAATGCATAAAGAATGGCAGAACCGATAACCTGAAACACCATATACATGGCTGCATCTTTCCCGCTCATCCTGCCGGACAACAGAACGCCCAGGGTAATGGCAGGATTAATATGACAGCCCGAGATTCCTCCGATAGCGTATGCCATCGCCACAACGGACAAGCCGAAAGCAAAAGCCACTCCCAGCGTTCCGACACCTGCACTAACCGCCCCCGCCGCACTTCCGGCAAAGACAGCACTACCACATCCCATCAGGACAAGAACCATTGTCCCGATCATTTCTGCTAAATACTTCTTCATGATAGTTTTTATTAAACATTGATTTCTGCAAAAATAAATATAAAAGATGAAGATCTGCCCAAACACGGCGGTAAAAACTCACCCATTACTACAAAACATCACTGCTTTCACTCTAACATCCAGCATATCTGCATCTTCCTTAGCCAACCCGAAGAAACTCAGAAATATAAGAAAACATATTGGCTTGTAAAGAGTACAAAGAAAGGGTGCAACCTCACGGCCACACCCTCCATCTACACTATCTTTGATAATAACCTAAAAGGAAACTTTATTTTCCTACATCATTTCAATTCAAAAGGAACCGTTCCCTTCACATCGGCTGCCGAAGCTGCTATGACAGCCTCGAACTTGCCCGGCTCGGCCACCCAAGCGTGCTGGGTGTCATCGAAGAAGCTAAGAGCCTCCTTATCAATGGTAAATGTGACTTCCTTTGTTTCGCCCGGAGCCAGTTTCACCTTTTGGAAACCTTTCAGTTCCTTGACGGGACGAGGCAGAGAGGACTTCTTGTCACTGATGTACAGTTGGACAACTTCCTGCCCTTCGCGCGCTCCGGTATTCTTTACAGAAACCTTCACGGTCAGCGTACCGTCGGCCTGCATGGTCTTGCTGTCGGCCGTCGGCTTGCCATATTCGAAAGTGGTATAGCTCAAACCGTGGCCGAAGGGGAACAACGGTTTCACCTTCTTCTGCTTATCGGCCCAACGGTAGCCCACGAAGATGCTTTCATTATACTTGATGTCGATGATGTCCTTGCTCCGTTTGCCGGTATATTCGCCCAAGCTGTGGGCCGGGCAGTCCTCCAGCTTCACGGGGAAGGTGAACGGAAGCTTGCCGCTGGGATTGACATCACCCATGAGGATGGCGGCAAGGGAACTGCCGGCTTCGGAACCCAGATACCAGTCCTGCACGATGGCAGGCACCTCGTTCACCCACGGCATGGCAATGGCGTTGCCGGAGATGTTGACGACAATCAGATTCTTGTTCGCCTCGGCCAGTGCGGAGATAACGGCATCCTGACCGTAGGACAAGCCCAGACCCTTACGGTCGGAGTCCTCGCAGTCCTGGCCGTTGCTCTTGTTCAGGCCGCCGATGAAGATGACATAATCGGCATCCCGGGCCTCTTTCACGGCTTCAGCTATCAGCTCTTCGGGAGTACGGTCATCCTTCAGATTCTGTCCGGTCACCACCCCGTTGTATTCACCGCTTGCATCGCCCACGTAGCCACGGGCATAGACCACCTCGGCCTTGCCGGCCACACGCTGCTTGATGCCGTCCAACGGAGAGAGTTCGCGCTGTACCTTCAGGGAAGAACTACCACCGCCTACGGTCATCATCTTGATGGCATTCTCGCCCACTACAAGAATCTTTTTAGCCCGGTTCAGGTCTATCGGGAGCACATTGCCCTTGTTCTGCAACAGTACGATGCCCTCCTCACCGATGCGGCGGGCAGCCTCGTAATGTTCCGGAGAGAGCATGCTTCCCCACGGACGGTCGGGGTTCATCACCGTACGGAAGATAAGGCGCAGAATGCGGCGTACCTTGTCGTCCAGTTCCGTGGTACCTACCTTACCTTCGCGGATGAGGTTCAGATAGGGATTTGCCAGATAATAGTTATCGTATGCGTTGCTGGCACCGTTCGAGAGCCCGTTGGTCCAACTGCCGAATTCCATATCCAGCCCGTTGGTGATGGCTTGCCGGGTATCGTGCGTGCCGCCCCAGTCGGAAATGACTACGCCGTCGAATCCCCATTCGCCCTTCAATATATCGTTCAATGTGTATTGGTTGTGACAAAGATGTTGGCCTTTGTATAGGTTGTAGGCACCCATGATGCTCCACGCTCCGCCTTCCTGCACGGCCATCTTGAAAGCAGGCAGATAGATTTCATAAAGGGCACGGTCGTCCACGATGACGTTGGTGGTGTGGCGGTTCACTTCGTGGTTGTTCAAGGCGAAGTGTTTCACGCAGGCGGCCACGCCGTTCTGCTGCACGCCCCGGATATAGGGCGACACCATCTTTCCGGCCAGATAAGGGTCCTCACCCATATACTCGAAGTTGCGTCCGTTGAGCGGTGTGCGGTAGATATTGACACCGGGGCCCAGCAGGACGGACTTGTTGCGGTAGCGCGCCTCTTCACCGATGCTCTGTCCGTAAAGGAGAGACATTTCGGGGTTCCAGGTTGCCGCCAGACAGGTCAGGGCAGGGAAAGCCACGCAGGAGTCGTTGGTGCATCCGGCTTGTTCCCACTCGTCCCACAACACATCGGGACGTATGCCGTGGGGGCCGTCGTCCGTCCATACATCGGGAATGCCCAGACGGGGCACACCCGCACTGCTGAACTTGCTTTGCGCATGGGTCAACTTCACTTTCTCTTCCAGGGTCAGACGGCTTAAGGCGTCTTCCACTCTTTCTTCAATAGGTTTGCTTGCGTCCAGATAGACGGGCTTCTGCTGGGCCGAAAGAGGCAGCGCGACAGCGGCCAGAACCAAACCGAATAATACTTTTTTCATTGTTGTATAATTAAGTTGTTATATAAGTAAGCAATCATAATCAGTCCGTACCATTGATAATCCCCGACATACAAGGGAATATGACTTAGCCCTACCTACATAGGAACTGAAGTCCTTACACCCGTATAGTGAGTACCCATAACATCCGGATGTTGTTGTCCAAAACATCCCCATGTTTTACCCCAAAACACCCGGATGTTTTATCCCAATACATCCCCATGTTTTGCCCTAAAACATCCGGATGTTTTGGGTGCTCAGTCCTATGGTGTGTACAGCTCAGTCCCTACCTCTTTCATGCTAAGTCCCGGCATCTCATCCTCTGGGACTTGATACGTACTGTTTGTAGCGAGGCAGCACCCGCTACTTCATTCCCAATGACCGGATATAACCCTCCTGAACCACACAATTCTTCAGTTTGCATGCCTCGATAAAGTCCATCATCGCCTTGCGGGACATGGCCTGCGCGGGACGTGCCTCACGGATTTCCTTGTACGTGGCACGCGGTGCTTCGGAGAAATACACGATGTTTGCCCAGTTCTCCGGCGGAGTGATGCCGACGAAAGAAGAACCGTCCATCTTCTTGTAGGGCCAGAAGGTATAGCCGATGTTGTTCTCGCGCATCGTCTGGCAGAAAGCGGCCTGCCATTCGTCCGTATTGTGGCCTATCTCACCCATGTACATGGGCAGGTTCACACTGTCGCGGAAGTTGATAATCGTCTGGATGGCAGCTTGGGTAGGTTCGCCTCCGTAACGGTGGCAAGTGTACATTATCTTGTCGTCGAACTTGGAGTCCTTGAAAGGCTTGAAATTACCGTTCCATTGCGCACCGCCCAGCAGAATGATGTGGTTGCTGTCCACCTCGCGGATGGCGGCTACACCTTTCTTATATACATCTTCCAGCTTGCCGTTGAGTTCCTCCATGTTCTCGAAGTAAGGGGCAATGGGCTCGTTGAAGAGTTCGTAACCGAGGATGACCGGTTCGTTCTTGTAGCGGTCGGCTATCCGGCGCCAGATGTCACAGTAGAGTTGCTGGCTGACTTCGCTGTCGAACAACCAGGGATAGCCGTAGCTGTCGTCGATGTTGTCGCCCGTCTGTCCGCCGGGGGCGTCGTGCATGTCGAGGATGAGGTACAAGTCCGATTCGCGGCACCACTCTACCAGGCTGTCCACGCGGGCAAAGCCGTCTTGGTCGGCAGTCAGCCCCATATAGTCCTCGTCCGTAAACAGTTTGTAATGGAAAGGCAGGCGGATGGTGTTGGCACCCTGCTCCTTGATGAAGCGGATGTCCTCGCGCGTTACATAATTGTCCTTGAATGCTTTCCAGAAGTCGGCCGTAAAGTCCGGTCCCACCAACTGGCAGAACATCTCGTTGATGAAACGGCCGGAATTGGTCTTGTTGAACTTGAACATGTATCCTTCCGGATTCAGCCAGTTGCCCAGGTTGGTACCCATGATGAAGAGTTTGGTACCGTCGGGCTTTATCAAGTCCTGACCCTGAATGGTTACGAATGCATCCGAAGTTACTTCTTTTGTCGCTTGTTTCTCACCGCATCCCGCAAGGCCCAAAGACAGCAAGGCGATGGAAATGCTTGTCGCTAATAAATGTTTCATGGCAATAATTTTGGTTATAGTATTAGTTGCGATATTCGCTTTTGCTTCCCCAAAGTTAGGAAAGATAAGAACACCTCGTACCGGCGAATCGGGAATAGGTGGAAGGAGTGAAGAAGCATGAACAAACAAACAACTAATAATCAGAAATATAATCAGAAGAAGAGAAAGGCAGAAAGTGGATTCAAAAAGCCAGTTTGACGTATTGTCAGCGTATCTGCATCAGCCGCATCTCGAAGTCCTCGCGCGAAATGCGGGCCTTGTTCTTCACCTTGGCACGGTAATTATAGATGGTGTTTACGGAATAACGGAGGAATTCTGCAATCTGCGAACTGTCGTCGATGCCCAGACGAATCAGGGCGAAAATGCGGAGTTCCGTATTCAGCAACTCGCCTTTACGGAGCACGATGCGTTCTTCGGGCTGCAGCAAGTCATTGAATTCATCGACAAAATCGGGGAAAAGGTGCAGGAAGGCAGTATCAAAGTTATCATAGAGTTCCTTCAGTCCGGCGTCCAGCACCTCGCGGGAACGCACCATCTTCAGCAGCTCTTCCATCTGCCCGGCAGAGATTTTCTTGTTGACCATCCGCCGGTAGGTATCCAGCCGGTTGATATAAACGGAGCAGAGATTCATGAAACGGCCCACATACTCCTCCTTGATGTTGTTTGAGAGTTGCAGTTGCTCGTTGGCATGCTCCAGCTTGTTCCGTGCGGCAGAGAGTCGCTGCATCTGCCGGTAGATAAAGCCCACTGCCACCACCAACAGCACAATCAAAGCGCTGATGAGCCAGAGGTACAGCCGGAGCCGGTCATTCTGCTTCTCACGCATGGCCTGATAAGTGAGGTCTATCAGTGAAAGGATGCCGGCAGTCTGGAGGCTGCGGCTACGGGCGTTGTATCGGTTGGTTTCGTCCCACGAGAAACGGATGTAACGGTAGGCATGCTCCATATCCCCTTCCTCATAAAGAAGTTCCGCCAGGTTCCAGAGTGAGGCATGGTCTGTGATGCTCAGGCGAATATCGGTCAGTGCAGACAAAGCCAGATAGCGCTTCTCCTCCTCCCGGTTCCCGAGCCGGCGGTAGAGCAATGAGCGCTGATAGGTCACCAGCGCATATTCGGGAGTATTGGGCTTGGCATGTGCCAGACGCGTATCATTGATGCTCAAGGCTTCGTCCGGATGGCCTGCAGCGGCCTCCCGCGTCTCTCTTCGTTCCAGATAGAGGGGGGATGAAGGCAGAAGTACCTGCATCAAAGAATCGTCATAATGGGTAGCCAAAGCCTGATAATGCTTCTTGAAAGAATCGTCCAGCGTATAGAAACTCAGTTCTGTGTAAAGTTTATGACAGGCATTGTAATAGTCCGGCAGCAGATGGGAGGGAAGGGAGGCTTTGTCCGTCTGCCTCAAGAGTTCGGCGGCTTCCTCGTACATGCCTGCCGAAGCCATCAAGTGGGCAAGCTCCAGCCTTGTTTCGAGTGCTGCATCCTGCCGGCCATAGCGCTCTGCCCAATCCAGATTGACACGAAGATAATGGATGGCCGAATCGCAGATATATGCCTTATACTCCTTATAAATTTCCCCATTCCATCGAAAAAAAGAGATATTGGCGGTATCGGTATCCAACACTTGGCGCTTCAGCCGGGCAATGCGTCCTTCACGCACGGCGACATAGTGCCGGTGCGCCTCGATAGCCTCATCCAAAGAGGACGTCAGCGCAGTAAAAGAGGGCGTGCCGGCAGCCAAAGCCACACTTTGCCATACCACGACGGCAAGAAAACAAAAAATGAACAATCTCCTTTCCATGACCATAAAGTTCATGCAAATATAGCAAGAAATCCTGCAAAGCAGTAGCATCGGAAAGAATAGTTTCCTATATTTGCGTTCAAAACCCCCAAACAAATTATCTATCATGAAAAGCTTAACACTCCAACGGATTGCCGCGGTAGACGTATTCCGCGCACTCACCATGTTCCTCATGCTCTTTGTCAACGACATTCCCGGACTGAAAAACGTGCCCCACTGGCTGATGCATGCCAGGATGGACGAAGACATGATGGGATTCTCCGACACCATCTTCCCTGCTTTCCTTTTCTGCATGGGCATGTCCGTATCCTTTGCCATACAAAACCGGTACAAAAAGGGAGACAACACCCTGCAAGTCGTGGCCCATATCTTCTGGCGGACAGTGGCACTGATTGCCATGGGACTGTTTTCACTGAACAGCGGAGGCATCGAAGGCGGCCTCTCACATCAATGGTTTTCCATCTTGATGGTCATCGGCTTCTTCCTCACCTGGGGGGTATATCCCAAAGCGGAAGGAACGAAAAAGACCCTTTTCACCGCAATGAAAACAGCAGGCGTGCTGCTGCTCGCCTTCCTCGTCATCTACAAGGACATGAACGGGAAACCGTTCCAGATAAGCTGGTGGGGCATCCTCGGACTTATCGGCTGGACGTATGCGGTATGTGCAGGCATCTATCTATTCACTCGGGAGAACCTGCGGAAGAATGCCATTGCCTGGTTCGTGGTCGTATTGCTTGCCGTAATCAGCCATTCAGACCTGATACCGGGAGAGTACGGCAGCCGGATTATCCTGCTTCCCTTTATCCCGAGTGACTGGACACTGCATGCCTTCGGTATGTCCGGCGTATTGACCTCCCTGCTCATGCAGCGCTATGCCGACCGGGAACGGCCGGGACGGTTCATCGGCATGCTCTGTGCCCTCGGCATAGGAATGCTTGTCCTTGCCCTCGTCTCACACCCGTTCTGGATTATATCCAAAATACAAGCCACACCGACATGGCTGTTCTACTGCCTCGCCATGTTCTTCCCCTTGTTCGGCTTCTTCTACTGGCTGACGGACGTGAAAGGCAAGACCAACTGGTTCGATATTATCAAACCCGCAGGCACGGCAACGCTGACCTGCTATATTATCCCTTACATCTGGTATGCTGTCCAGCAACTGCTGCATCTGCACTATCCCGAAGCATTGGGAAGCGGTGTACCGGGGCTGCTCAAGTCCCTCGTCTTCTCGCTTGTCATTGTGGGGCTGACCGGCCTGCTGGTGAAAGGCAAGATTAAACTGAAAGTATAATGTTGAAAGTCCAAACACCCAACGGTGACCGCAAGGTGCTGCTGCATTCGTGCTGCGCACCTTGCTCCTCTGCCATCATCGAGTGCATGCTGGAGAACGGCATACGCCCCACCGTATTCTACTGCAATCCCAACATCTATCCGCAGGCGGAATATGAGATAAGGAAAAACGAGGCTATCCGTTTCGTAACCTCCAAAAACATCGATTTCATCGATGCAGACTACGATTATGCACACTGGCTGCACACCATGCAAGGCCTGGAGCACGAACCGGAACGCGGCAGCCGTTGCCTGAAGTGCTTCACCCTGCGCCTGACAGAGACAGCCCGCTACGCCTCCGAACACGGTTTCTCCGTATTCACCACTACCCTCGCCTCTTCGCGCTGGAAAAGCCTGGAACAAATCAATGAAGCCGGACGCCGTGCCGCCGCGCTCTATCCGGGCACCCTCTTCTGGGAACAGAATTGGCGGAAAGGCGGACTTCAAGACCGGCGCAACCAACTGCTGAAAGAGTACGATTTCTATAACCAGCAGTATTGCGGATGCCAATTCAGCATGCAACGGCTGGATGCAAAGCAAGAATCAATCACCGATAAATGAGCGTCGAAAGATAGTCCTCGGCAAACATCTCGTTCGCCACCTCTAACAGCACTTCCGAAGTGAGCTGTTCAATGCGATGGAACACGGCTTCGGAAGTTTCGCATTTATCATAATGCAGGAAAGTCTTGCCCATGCCCAGCGCATTGTTCTCATTGTTGTCCGAAGCTACACCGATTTGCCCGATAAGCTGCTTCTTGGCGGCCGCAAGCTGCGAGGAAGTCATCCGGGCATCACGCAGGCGTTTCAATTCCTTATATACCAGGCGGGTGCAGTAGTCCAAATCTGCAGGGTCGCAACCGAAGTAGATGCAGAAGGTGCCCGTATCGGTATAGGAGGTCAGGTTGGATTCCACGTTATAGACCAGTCCGCGACGCTCGCGGAGAGAAACGTTCAGGCGGCTGTTCATGCCCGGGCCACCCAGGATATTGTTCAGCAGGTAAAGTGCGGTGCGCTTGTCATCGTACGCATTATATCCCCGGCTGCCAATCATGACGTGTGCCTGATGGGTATCCTTATGCACTACAAGATGCTCGGGCACATAGAGGGGCGGCGGAGTACGGCGGTTGTCCACTGCCACGGCAGGTAAATCCGCGAGGAGCTTTTCCGCCCAGCGCACCACCTGCCTGAAGTCCAGATTGCCCAGAACAAAAAAGACCATATTGCCGGGATGGTAGAAACGGGAAGTGAATGCAGCGGCATCCTCACTGCGGAACAGCTTCAGCTGCCCGGGATTGCCCAGAATGTTGCGTCCCAGGGGATGCCCTCTGAATATCAAGTCCTCGAAATCATCGAAGATGAGCTCGGAAGGGTTGTCTTCGTAGGATTGTATCTCGTCGATAATCACCTCTGTCTCCTTCTCTATCTCGCGTTGCGGAAAGGTGGAGTGGAATACAATATCCGTCAGAAGTTCGAAGGCACGGCCGAAATGCTCGGTCAAGAAAGCAGAGTAAATCATCGTCTCTTCCTTGTTGGTGTAGGCGTTGAGGTCACCGCCCACATTCTCCATGCGGTTCAGGATGTGCCATGCCTTGCGCTTGGCGGTACCTTTGAATATGAGGTGCTCCACAAAATGCGCCATACCCTGCTCGTTTTCAAGCTCGTCGCGCGTACCCGCATCTACGGCAAAACCACAATAAGCCACTTTGGAGGCCGAGGGTTCATGAATGATGCGCAAGCCGTTGGGCAGGATATATCGGTTGAAAGCCGACGGTAAATTCTCTTTTAACTTCTTCATTCTGACGTTTCAAACTATTTGAGGCGACAAAAATACAATAAAACTTATTGCCGTTTATAGAAAATTGCAGATATTTGCAATGTACAAATGTGCTAATGTGCCAATGTGCCAATGACCATGCGGCATCACAGCGCAGCCAATTAGCACATTAGCACATTAATCACATTAACACATTATAGGTATATGATTGCATCCATTCAAGAGCTTTTGCAGAAAGAGGCACAGGCCGTACTGAACATTCCAGTGACGGACGCTTATGAAAGAGCTGTAGAACTCATCGTAGAACAAGTGCACCGCAAAAAAGGGAAACTGGTAACTTCGGGTATGGGCAAGGCCGGACAGATAGCCATGAACATCGCCACTACCTTCTGCTCCACCGGCATTCCTTCCGTTTTCCTGCACCCCAGCGAAGCACAGCATGGTGACCTCGGCATCCTTCAGGAGAACGACTTGTTGCTACTTATCTCCAATTCGGGCAAAACTCGCGAAATCGTGGAGCTGACACAGCTGGCACATAACCTGAACCCGGGACTGAAGTTCATCGTCATCACCGGAAACCCCGACAGCCCCCTGGCACACGAATCCAATGTATGCCTCAGCACCGGGAAACCGCAAGAAGTATGTGTACTGGGCATGACGCCTACGACTTCGACCACCGCCATGACCGTCATCGGCGACATCCTGGTGGTACAGACCATGAAAGAAACAGGATTCACCATTGAAGACTACTCCAAGCGCCATCACGGTGGTTACCTCGGAGAAAAATCAAGATCGCTATGCGTAAAGTAATAGGCATCGGAGAAACCATACTGGACATCATATTCCGTGGCGGACAGCCCACAGCAGCCGTTCCGGGCGGTTCGGTATTCAACGGCATCGTTTCACTGGGACGTATCGGTGTTCCCATCTGCTTTATCAGTGAAACGGGCAACGACCACGTGGGCAATATCATCCTCAACTTCATGCGCGAGAACAATATTCCCACAGACCATGTCAATGTGTTCCCCGACGGGAAGTCCCCCGTATCACTCGCTTTCCTGAACAACCGGAGCGATGCGGAATACATCTTCTACAAAGATTATCCCAAGCAGCGCCTGGACGTGGAATATCCGCAGATTCAGGAAGACGACATCGTAATCATAGGGTCGTACTATGCCCTGAATCCGGTACTGCGCGACAAAGTGGTGGAGCTACTGGAACGCGCACACGACATGCATGCCATCATCTACTACGATCCCAATTTCCGTTCGTCCCATAAAGAGGAGGCCATCAAGCTGGCTCCCACCATCATCGAGAATCTGGAATACGCCAACATTGTACGCGGCTCGCAAGAGGATTTCTTCTATATGTGGGGCCTGCAGGAGGCCGACAAGATATACAAAGACAAAGTAAAGTTCTACTGCCGCAACTTCCTCTGCACAGCCGGCGCGGAGCAGGTTTCATTGCGCACCGGCACGATTTCCAAGGAATATTCCATCCCCCCACTGGAGGCGGTCAGCACCATCGGTGCAGGAGACAACTTCAACGCAGGCATCATCTTCGGGCTGCTGAAATATAATGTACGCTACGAGGACCTCGATACCATGGACGAGGCTACTTGGGACCAAGTTATCCAATACGGCATTGAGTTTGCCGCCGAGGTATGCAAGAGTTTCAACAACTCCGTTTCAAAGGAATTTGCAGAAGCACGAAAATACCAGCCATAGACACCCTTACAAAAGGGTGTTCACCACAGATTACATGGCCTGAAAATCCATGCAATCTGTGGTAGAACAGCTTCCGGATTAACAAAATTCTCCCGCTTTTCCTTTCATTTCTGCTTTTTTTTTGCTTTATTTGTCTATCCTTTATACCTTAAGCATTCGCGCTATGAATACAAAAGGAAGCAGACAGCACTCTCCAACCCCTCCTAAGCAGAAATGGCAAAACATCTGCCTTGCCTTGTGCATTCTTTTAGGAATACTCGCCTCTTGCGAAACAGAAGAATCCTTCTATCAACCCCGATTCCCGGCAAACGATGTCCCGTTGACCCGGCAAGCGTTATTCAAGCCGGAAAACTTCTTTGCCTACACCGACTCTACCCTAAAAGCCGTGATTTCCGCACTACGCAGAGTGGAAGAAGAAAAGCATTTCACCGCTTCTTTCCTGTTGAAATACGGCATTCCTCTCTGGAACTTCACCTATAAATTGACTGGAGAAGAGACCTGTATCTTCGTTCCCCTCTACCGCCTTGACAAGCCACACTGCATCGATGCCATCTGGCTGTTGCACATCAAAGACGGATGGATGAAGTTTTTTCCATTGAAGCGTGATGACGAACTCATAAGAGAAAGCGACCAAGTGTTCATATTCGACTTGTTAAGCTATCTAGTATTTGGCGAAGAGAATGCGCAAGGACTCACATTCAAGCCTCATGCCCAGACCCGTTCGGTAATAACCGTCACCCAATGCTGGGATGTATATACCGGACCTAAAGACCAGCTGGAATACAGCTATACCAACTGCGTTAGTCATTCCTATTGGGTGGATGATGCCTTTATAAATAATAGCAACTGGAACAGTGGTGGAGGAGGAAGTGGCGATGTGTGGATTGGAGGAGGAAGTTCTGGAGGTTCCGGCTCTTCACCGGGTACTCCGGCAGGAAATATATTCAAGAAAGAAGCCGACCAAGACTCGCTTTTATGGGTAATCACCGAAAACATGACAGCCCGAATCATGGAAGACTGTTTGGGAGGAGACCTATACAGCCAACTGAAAGAGAAAGTCAAAAACAACAAAATCAATCTGGAATTCGATTTCGGCAAAGGGTATTCCTACAATTGGGAAGAGCATACCTTGCACATCGGATTGGAAGAATTGGAAGCAAACAACCTTCTGCATGAAATGTTCCATGTTTTCCAAACCACACAAGAGCCTATATCATCGTTCAAAAGTTCTATGATGAACAGAGAGATAGAAGCGCACTATGCGCAATACCTGTTCTTGAGGAGGAGCGTGGAGTGGACGGACAAAAAACAAGATAAATATGCAAAAAGCCAACGCCTAAGAGCAACAACTTCATTGACTAAATATGTAAATCAGCAAGGTCATGTTACAACTTCATTCTTGGATATCTTTGAAACCTATATATCTAATAATGTCGTTAATGCTTTCCGTCAGGAAGGATACGACAATTATCCATTTAAAGAGTATTCGGATATCACCAATATTTTTCCCAACATAAAATTAACAACTAAAAATTGTGACGAATGAAAAGACTATTGCTTATTACACTGCTTATAGGATACATCTACCCTTGTGTAGCACAGGACAAACCTATCAGAACAGAAGAATCACTTGAAGGAACAGTCATTTATAAAAAGACCACCACTTTCGAGGTAGATGGTTATACGTACCAATGCGACGTAGATGACGGTAGCCAGTTTGTGACTCTTTATAACAAAGAAAACAAACTGACATACGAAAAGATTGTGTATAAAGACACGGGGAAGACATATATTGGCAGCTGGAGTAGCAATGTAATTGAATATGACAGATTCATGAGTCAGCAAGCAGATTTCATAGTAGACCAAGCATTCACCAAAGCCATGGCAGATGAAATTGGGAAAACGGAACTTATGATAACCATGTTGCTCAGTCCAAATACGGGAGAAGTAATGGAAGTGAATTTCAATTTTTTCACCTTTGAGCCATACGCCAAAGTGCCACTACATGTATATAGGGAAATCGAAGTAAAACTGAAAGAACAAATTCATTTTAAACCCATAGAGGAAGGAAAACAACTCAACTACATTATGCTGGCATGGATGCAAAAGCCCCAAGGGAAACTCCCCCCATTACCTCCTCCCGGTTCGCTAATGTAAGCAACATACAAAATTAACAACTAAAAATTGTGACGAATGAAAAGACTATTGCTTATTACACTGCTTATAGGATACATCTACCCTTGTGTAGCACAGGATAAACCTATCAGAACAGAAGAATCGCTTGAAGGAACAGTCATTTATAAAAAAACCACCACTTTCGAGGTAGATGGTTATACGTATCAATGTGACGTAGATGACGGTAGCCAGTTTGTGACTCTTTATAACAAAGAGAACAAGTTGACATACAAAGATATTGTATATAAAGCCACAGGAAAAATATACATCGGTAGCTGGAATGAAAAAAAAGTAATTGAATACAATAGCTCCATGAGTAAACAAGCAGACTTCATTGTGGACGAAGCTTTTACCAAAGCCATGGCAGATGAACTCGGAAAGCGTGAGTTCACAATAACCATGCTACTCAGTCCGGATACGGGGAAAGTAATGGAAGTGAATTTCAATTTCACGACCTTTAGCCCATACGCCAGAGTACCACTGCATGTATATAGGGAAATCGAAGTAAAACTGAAAGAACAAATACACTTTAAACCCGGAGAAGTGGGAAAACAACTCAATTACATCATGCTGTCATGGAGACAAAAGCCCCAAGGGAAACTCCCCCCATTACCACCTCCCGGTTCGCTGATGTAACATTGTAAACCAACCTGCCTATGCACGAAAGAATCTATAGCAGTTTTTTTAAAGTTCAAAAAAGAAATATAAAAGCTTGGCATTGCTGTTACCTTCTGTGGGTAAATTACATATATTTGTGATTAACGACATCAGAGAGGTTACGAATTATGTATAAGAACTTATTGAACTTGCTTGTTTTGGCAGTGCTGCTCCCTTCCTGCAATGGCACTGCCCCTCACATTTCCGTTGTATGCGAAGAAAACAACGTGGGCAACTGCATTGTAAAATGGGAAATGGCCCCTCTCATCAAAGGAAATGTGAAGGTATATGCTTCGACCAATCCCAACCATATCCCCGAAGATGTTCCCGTTGCCGTCGCCAACATCTCCGACCTGAAGATGACTGTCATCACTACCGACCCTACACAACGATACTACTACACACTTGTATTCGCTGACAAATACCGGGTAAAGATTGCCACCCGCAACATCAACATCCCCGGCATACAGAACTTCCGAGACCTGGGAGGCTATTCCTCCTATCCCACCCAAAAGAAAGTGCATTGGGGCATGCTGTACCGCTCTGCCGAAATAGATAAACTGAAACCGTGTTCGCGCAAAGAGCTCAAGAACATAGGCATAAGGACTATCATCGACCTGCGTTCATCTGTCGAAGCGAATAGACAAAGCCCTTTGCAACAGGCATTCAAAGTGATCCATATCCCCATTCCTACCGGCGACATGGAGTATATCCTGAAAGGTGTACAGGAACAGAAAATCAAGAGCGATACTGTCTACCGAATCGTGGAGCAGATGAACCGCGAACTCATCAACAACTACACCAAAGAATATCGCCGGATTTTCGATATCCTGCTGGACAAGAACAATTATCCCGTCGTAATCCATTGCTCTTCGGGCAAAGGGCGCACGGGCATCGTATCGGCACTTGTGCTTGCCTCCCTTGGAGTGGACGAAGACATCATCATGGAAGATTATCGCCTCAGCAACGACTACTTCAACATCCCGGCGGCCTCCCGATATGCTTACCAGCTTCCGGCACGCTCGCAAGAGGCCATCACTACCGTATTCTCGGCACGCGAAGATTTCCTGAATGCCGCCATTGAAGAAATGAAACGAAGGTATGGAGATACCGACACCTACCTGCAAAGAGGCATCGGTCTGACAAAAGAAGAAAGAAAGAGACTGCAAGACATTCTTTTAACGGATAATTGACAATGGATAATGGATAATGAGTAGCCAATAAAAAACGATTTTATCATGTAATTGCATAATTATCAACCATCAATTATCAATTATCCATTGAAAAGCACTATCTTTGCGCCCGAAATATAAAGATAAAGATATACAGAAGATTTAATGAAGACATTTGAAGAGCTCGGTGTGTCGCCGGAGATACGCCGCGCCATCGAAGAAATGGGTTACGAGCAGCCCATGCCGGTACAAGAGGAAGTAATTCCCTACCTTTTAGGAGAAAACAATGATGTAGTAGCACTGGCACAAACAGGAACAGGAAAGACCGCAGCGTTCGGCCTGCCGCTCATACAGAAGATTAACGTCAACAACCGAATTCCCCAATCACTTATTCTCTGCCCCACCCGCGAACTTTGTTTGCAGATAGCAGGCGACTTGAACGATTATTCTAAATATACCGATGGCTTGCGAGTGTTGCCCGTATATGGAGGCTCGTCCATCGAAAGCCAGATACGCGCCCTGAAACGGGGTGTACACATCATCGTAGCCACACCGGGACGACTGCTGGACCTGATGGAACGCAAAACCGTGTCCCTCGCCACCATACAGAACGTGGTTATGGACGAAGCGGACGAAATGCTGAACATGGGATTCACAGACAGCATCAACGCCATTCTCGCCGATGTGCCGCAGGAGCGCAACACCTTGCTGTTCTCCGCTACCATGAGCCCGGAAATCGCACGCATCTCCAAGAAGTACCTGCGCGATGCCAAGGAAATCACCATCGGACGCAAAAATGAAAGCACCAGCAACGTGAAACACGTAGCCTTCTGTGTACATGCCAAAGACAAGTATGCTGCCCTGAAACGTATTGTGGACTACTATCCGCAGATATACGGCATCATCTTCTGCCGTACCCGCAAAGAAACGCAGGAAATAGCTGACAAGTTGATGCAGGAAGGCTATAATGCCGACTCGCTGCACGGCGAACTGAGTCAAGCGCAGCGTGACACCGTGATGCAAAAGTTCCGCATCCGCAACCTACAACTGCTGGTTGCCACGGACGTTGCCGCACGCGGCCTCGATGTGGACGACCTGACACACGTCATCAACTACGGATTGCCCGATGACACCGAGAGTTATACCCACCGCAGCGGCCGTACGGGACGTGCCGGCAAAACCGGGACTTCCATCGCCATCATCAACCTGCGAGAGAAAGGCAAAATGCGCGAGATTGAGCGCATCATCGGCAAGAAATTCATTGCAGGCGAAATGCCCACCGGCAAACAGATATGCGAAAAGCAACTGCTCAAAGTGATAGACGATCTTGAAAAGGTGAAAGTGAACGAGGAGGAAATCGCCGACTTTATGACCGACATCTACCGCAAGCTGGATTGGCTGAGCAAAGAGGACCTGATTAAACGCATGGTTTCGCATGAATTCAACCGTTTCCTGGATTACTATCGCGGCCGTGACGAGATAGAGACAGCAACCGGTAGTGAGCGTGGTGCAAGAAGTGGCGAGAGGGGCGACCGCAACGACCGTAGAAGCAGCCGCAAAGCAGAACCCGGCTTTACCCGCTTGTTCATCAACCTGGGTAAAATGGACAACTTCTTCCCCAACGAATTAATCAGCCTGCTGAACAACAATACACGTGGACGTGTAGAGCTGGGACGAATTGACCTGATGCAGAAGTTCTCCTTCTTCGAAGTGGAGGAAAAGGAAGCCACCAATGTAGTGAAGGCCCTGAACCGCGCCAGCTGGAACGGCCGTAAAGTATCCGTAGAGGTTGCTGGAGACGAGGGTAAGGAGGCTCCGAGGGGCAAACGTCCGGGTACAGCCGGAAGCCATGGGAAAAAAGAGTTTGACAGCAAGAAGCGCAGTTACAAGGAAGACGGCAAACGGAACGATGCCACCGGCAAACGCAGCGAAAAGGCCGAAAGTCCTGCAAACGACAAGAAGAAAGGCAAGCCCAGCCGCGAAGAGCGGGGTTACACCAAAGCCCGTGGCAAAAAGGATGACTGGAAACAGTTCTTCCAGGGCAACAATGACTTTAAGGATGCAGAGCCCGACTTCAGTGAAGAAGGGTGGGCAAGACGGACACCGAAGAAGAAGTGATATAAACTATAGAAAGATAATAGGGTGATAAAACCGGCAGCATCCGCTACCGTTTTATCACCCTATCCTTTTTCACGACTCTTTATCCTTTATTTCGTGCAGCTTTTCGTACTGAATGCAACGAGCATCCAAACCATTTTCTCCTGCTCTTTCAGGTAGCCGGTCATCAAATCTGCCGTCACGTCATCGCCAGCTTCATTTGCCAGTTCAATTACCTTTCTCTCTTCACCAATCAGGTAGCCGTAAGTCTCGAGGATATGGTCCACAGCCTCACTGCCGCAAGAGATGTCGGACACTTCCTTCACGTTGGCAACCTTCAGGTATTCACTGAACTTATTCTCGGGCACGCCACCCAGCATCAAGATGCGCTCTGCAATCTCGTCAATCTTCTCGGCGGTATCGTCATACATACTCTCGAACTTCTCGTGCAGCACAAAGAAGCCGTGTCCCTTGATGTTCCAGTGCATACCGCGCAGATTGGTGTAATGTACCTGGAAGTCGGCCAATAATTGGTGCAATGCTGATGCTACGCCAGCCACTTTCTTTTCATTCAAATGCAAGTAATCTAAAGTTTTCATAATTCTATTGTTTTAAATATTTATACTATTTTTCTTTTGGGTATTGCAAAGATAAGGGGTAAATCAAGGCTTGTCAAACAGATAATTTCTATCTTTGCATAGACGAACTCTATACATAACCTTCAAATGCCTTGTTCATCATGACTTTACAACAATTGGAATACATCCTTGCCGTCAACCAGTTCCGCCACTTTGCCAAAGCAGCCGAATATTGCCGCGTGACACAGCCCACCCTCAGTGCCATGATTCAGAAACTGGAAGAGGAACTGGACACCCGGATTTTTGACCGCAGCCAGCAGCCGGTATGCCCCACTCCCGTCGGTATCCACATCATAGAACAAGCACAGAATATATTGGTTCAAGCCAACCGTATAAAGAATATTATAGAAGAAGAAAAACACTCACTGACCGGCATCTTCAAGCTGGGCATACTTCCCACCGTAGCTCCTTACCTCCTGCCCCGTTTCTTTCCGCAGCTGATGAAGAAATACCCCGACCTCGACATCCGGGTAGTCGAAATGAAAACAAACGACATCAAGAAAGCCCTGCAGACGGGAGAAATAGATGCAGGTATCGTAGCGAGTCTGACAGGTATGGAAGAGTTGCAGCAGACGCCGTTGTTCTATGAACAGTTCTTTGCCTACGTGTCGCGCGAAGACGCCCTCTTCAACAACGAGGTAATCCGTACTTCCGACCTGAACGGCGAACAGCTTTGGCTGCTCGACGAGGGCCATTGCTTCCGCGACCAGCTGGTGCGCTTCTGCCAGATGAAGTCGGCACGTGCCAGCCAGCTTGCCTATCACTTGGGCAGCATGGAGACCTTTATGCGCATGGTAGAAAGCGGCAAAGGCGTGACCTTCATCCCCGAACTGGCCGTTCTGCAACTGGGCGATGCCCAGAAAGAGCTGGTACGTTCCTTCGCCATCCCCTGCCCCACCCGCCAGGTCGTGCTGCTGACCAATAAGAACTTTATCCGCCACACGCTGCTCGAAGTGCTGGTTAAGGAGATAAAACTTTCCGTACCCAAGGAAATGCTCTCACTGAAAGCAACCCAAGCAGTCGTATAGATTTCATCTATCGCTCCATAAAATCTTTCAATCGGATTTTTTGTTCTATCGGGGAAAAATGCTATATTTTTGCAAACAGAAAAAGCGAAGGTCGGTTGCACCTCAGCATCATCAAGCAAACTGGCTTCTACATTCTGTCTGCACAATCTTCGCATTGGTAAAACAAAAAACTAAACCTATTAAAAGAGAAAAATTATGGAACCGATCATCAACTCACAACTCCCTGAATTCAAGGTTCAGGCTTTCCAAAACGGAAGTTTCAAAACAGTATCCCACGAAGACGTAAAAGGTAAATGGGCCATTTTCTTCTTCTATCCGGCAGACTTTACCTTCGTATGCCCTACCGAGCTGGTAGACATCGCAGAGAAATATGACCAATTCCAAGCAATGGGCGTAGAAGTATATTCTGTAAGCACAGACTCGCACTTTGTGCACAAGGCATGGCACGATGCTTCCGAAAGCATCCGCAAGATTAAGTACCCCATGCTTGCCGACCCCACAGGCGTACTGAGCCGCGCATTCGGCGTGATGATTGAAGAGGAAGGCATGGCATATCGCGGCACATTCCTCGTAAATCCCGAGGGTAAAATCAAGATTGCCGAGATACAGGACAACAACATCGGACGCAATGCCGACGAGCTGCTGCGCAAGGTAGAAGCTGCACAGTTTGTTGCCACACACGATGGAGAAGTATGCCCTGCCAAGTGGAAGAAAGGAGCGGAAACTTTGAAGCCGAGCATCGACCTTGTAGGAAAGATTTGATAAGTAATAGGAGGAGCGGGCGCTTTCACCATAGAAAGACGTCCGCTTTCCTTTAAGACGTCCGCAGTACTTGTACAGAAGTACTGTAGTACTTTCAAAGGAGTACCGCAGTACTTTCGAAGGAGTATTGGAGTACTTCCTCACAAGTTCTGCAACTACTCTATATCAAACATATTAAAAGACTATTTTCTCACCCCAAACACCCTATTAATCATGTTAGAAACAACTATATTAGACCAGGTGCGGAGCGTATTCCAGCATTTGGAAGCCCGCTACGTCTTTCACATCACCTATCATCCGGGTCACGAGCAGGCACAAGAGCTTATCGGATTCTTGAAGGATGTGGCAAGCTGTTCCGACAAGCTCTCCTGCCGGATGAGTGAGATAGAGAACCCCGTGTTGGAGTTCACATTGCTGAAAGACGATGTGGAAACCGGCATCAAGTTCCGCGGCATCCCCGGCGGACACGAGTTCACTTCCCTCCTGCTTGCCGTGCTGAATGCCGATGGAAAGGGGAAAAATCTGCCGGACGAAGCAATTCGTCGCCGCATCCGGGCGTTGCAAGGCGACATCAGCCTGCAAACGTATGTATCGCTTACTTGCACCAACTGTCCGGATGTGGTGCAGGCACTGAACATCATCGCATTGCTGAATCCGCACGTCACCCACGAGATGGTGGACGGGGCGCTTAATCAAGAGGAAGTGGATGCGCTGAAGATACAAGCCGTGCCGTCAGTCTACGCTAATGGCAAGCTGCTTCACGTAGGTCGCGGTTCTTTAGGAGAGCTTTTGCAGAAGCTGGAAGAAGCCTTCGGCAGTGCTCCGCAAGAGGACGAAGCACCGATAGAGAGAGATTTCGACGTGCTGGTATTGGGCGGTGGACCAGCCGGAGCTTCCGCAGCCATCTACTCTGCACGCAAGGGCCTACGGGTGGCGATTGTTGCCGAGCGCATAGGCGGACAGGTAAAAGAGACGGTAGGCATAGAAAACCTTATCTCCGTGCCGCAGACTACTGGTGCAGAACTTGCCAACGCACTCCGCACACATATAGAGCACTATCCGATAGAGATTTTCGAGGAGCGTAAGATAGAGAAAGTAAAGTTGCAGGGAACGGAAAAAAGTGTCTCCACCGTAGGCGGCGAGGTGTTCCATGCACCGGCAGTAATCATTGTCACAGGGGCAAGCTGGCGCAAACTGAATGTGGAGGGCGAAGCGGAATACATAGGACGCGGCGTGGCATTCTGTCCGCATTGCGACGGTCCGTTCTATCAAGGCAAGCATGTGGCGGTTATCGGTGGAGGTAACTCGGGGATTGAAGCTGCCATCGACCTGGCAGGCATCTGCCGGAAGGTAACGGTATTCGAATTTGCCGATACACTGAAAGCCGACCAAGTGCTGCAAGAGAAAGCCCGGAGCCTGCCGAATGTGGAAATCTTCACCTCGTCACAGACCGTAAAAGTCGATGGAAACGGGGAAAAAGTAACTTCTATCCGCATCAAGGACCGCCTTACCGGCGAGGAACGCGACTTCCCGTTAGACGGCATCTTCGTGCAAATCGGTTTGGCAGCCAACAGCGCTCCTTTCCGCGACAAGCTGGAAACGACTCCGACCGGGGAGATTAAGATTGACGCTTTCTGCCGTACCACACTTCCGGGGGTATATGCGGCAGGGGATGTATCGAATGTTCCCTACAAGCAGATAGTCATTGCCATGGGCGAAGGGGCAAAGGCAGCACTCTCGGCATTCGATGACCGTATCCGTGGAGTGATTTAGAAAATATCACCCATAAAAGTATAGGCAGGGGGCACACGTTAAGGATTGGCAAGCTTCAGTTCCTGAATCAGATTTCCTGCCTTCCCATACTTCTCAATCATAAACAGTATGTAGCGTACATCTACCCCGATGGTGCGCTGCATCTTCGGCTCATAAAGGATGTCGCTGCTCATGGCTTCCCAGTTCCCATCGAAGGCAAGCCCCAGAAGTTCTCCTTTGGCATTGAACATGGCACTGCCGGAATTGCCTCCCGTAATGTCATTATTGGAGATAAAGCAGACATTCATTTCTCCCTTCTCATCGGCATATCTACCGAAATCACCGGAGGAAAGAAGGGATAGCAACTCAGGCTGCATTTCAAAATCCACATCGCCTGCATGGGCTCTGACTTTCTCCAGAATACCTTTCGCGGTGGTATAATAATCATATTCCGCTCCGTCGAAGGGGGCATAACCGCAGACAGTGCCAAAACTCAAACGCATGGTGGAGTTGGCGTCGGGATAGAAGTTACGGGATGCGTACATACGTCGCACGGCAGAGTTGAACAAACGTTCATTCCGCTCGATTTCACCGGAAGCCTGCTGTACCTGCATATTCATCTCGAATAGCTTCGTGATGAGGTCGATGCCCAAGTTGATGGCAGGGTCATTATATATCTGATAGGTGGTGTCCTGCTCCAGAAAACGCTTCAATCCACGGGGGGTGGTCAGCTCCGAGCGGGCATAAAGACTATCCACATAGGTACGCTCGTTACCTCCGTATTCTGTCGCAATCGTCTGGTAGAGCTCGGGCAGATAGGTGGAATCCACTTGGGAGCGGTATTCTTTCAACAGTGCTGTAAACACTTCCTTGTCAATGCCCAAGTCCAGATTGGCATATTTCTCAACGATAGCTTTCAGATTGGCAACCACCGTTTTCTCTTCCCCCTCAAAGTCGAAGTTGAGGATGGACAAAGCAAGCTGCACCAGTTCCGGACCGTTCAGGAAAGATTCGGCAAAGTAAGCTCTGGCACGATAAGCATCACGGCGGCTCTTGTAGTTCAGCTCCAGGTCGGAAAAAAGATGCAGCAGATGTTCCCGCTCCTCCGGTGTCTGCTGTATCCAGCGACGGAGTTCGGTCTCCATGGCACGCTTCTTGTCCAGCACATGCAGTTTCTTGATGGTGCGGTTCACTCCTATGCTGTTCTTCCAATAATTGGAACTTTCGTCGTATTTGGAAGCGTACTTGATGCGGATGCTGTCACGGCTATCCATTTCACGCTTCCAGATGGCCTGCTTCACACCACGGACATCTATCTGAGCCTGGTTGGTGGTGGTCATCATCTCTTCGATGCCAAAAGAGGAAAGATAGCGTTCCGTACTGCCCGGATAGCCCATCGTCATACAGAAGGAACCCTCACGATAGCCGTCCAGGGATATCGGAGCCACGTATTCGGGATGGTAGGGAACATTGTCGGGAGAGTAGTCGGCAGGACGGTTGTCTTTGCCGGCATAGATACGGAATACGGCGAAGTCGCCCGTATGGCGTGGCCATACCCAGTTGTCAGTGTCCCAGCCGAACTTGCCCACTGAAGAAGGGGGTGCAAATACCAGACGCACATCATTGTAGTCGCGATAAACGGAAAGCCAGAATTCATTGCCTCCATAGTAAGCATCCACAATGCCTATCAGCGTGGAGTCTTTACGAGAAACCTCTTCGCCAATGACCAGCATCACCGAATCTACTACACTTGTACGCTCAGATTCGTTCATATCCGGTTTTACTGCTCCAAGTACCCGACGGGTCACGTCTTGCTGGTGCAAGAGGAAGCGGACGTAAAGTTCCGGATTAGGCAGTTCTTCACTAAGATTACGTGCCACAAAGCCGTCTTTCAGATAGTCGTGCTCCACAGACGAGTGTTGCTGTATGCTGCTGAAGCCGCAGTGATGATTGGTAAACACCAGCCCGTCCCCGGACACCACCACTCCGGAACAAAAGCCTCCGAAGCTGACTACCGCATCCTTCAGAGACGGGCGTTTCGTATTGTATAGCTTGTTGACAGACATCTGCAAGCCCAACTCTTTCATGGTCTGGCGTGTCTGCTTGTTCAGATTTCCCAGCATCCACATCCCTTCATCCGCTTGTCCCGGCAGAGAAAAAAGGAAGCAGACAGCTATCAGTATAAATCTTATTTTCATTCCGTCAATTCTTGTATTATTCAGTAATCAGCCTCAATTGCTTGGCACCCGTACGCGCCTTGAGCCACTCCGCAATCTTTTCCTTCTCGTGCGCACCCGGATGCTTGCCGAATTTCAAGACGGCAAGGGTCACAGTATCCACCCGTACAGAATCTACCGCCAGTTCAATCGCATGAGATATTGATACGGTCTTTACCGACGGGTAGAGCACTTTCAGTTCTGGGATAATCTTCTTGCCCAATTCATCGAAGGTTTTGTATCTTTCCAAATTCTGCTCCAGTGTGGCAATCTTCTGTTTCTGTTCCACCAGACGCTGCTCACTGTTCTTGTAGAAGTCTTCCATCACCATGGCACGGATGGAAGAAATATCCACCGCTTCATTGTTCATACCTTGGAGGACTATCAGCTTGGTATTGTCCAGCTTATAGTCTTTCATCTTGCTGCGGGCAATGGCGATGGAAGCTTCGGGCACCTCCTGCCCAATCAGCACGACACGTATTTCGTGGCCCTTGCCCTCGTGATGGATTTTCTTGTCCAGCACCTGCGTATTCTCAAAGGAGAGCTGCTCGTTGACAAAACGGTTGGCAGCACTCTCAAAGAAGGTATCCTGGACGATACCTACCGTCAGATAGACAGCGGGACACATGGTCAGGATAGCAATCAGGACAATATATTTACGTACTTTCTTCTCCCGGTTCTTATCCACAAACTCCTTGCGCTGGAAGTGCATCACGCGCACGCCCAGGAAAGTGGCAAGACTGATAAACACGGAATTGATGAAATAAAGATAGAATGCACCGAGGAAATAAATCAAGTTACCCGTTGCCAGCCCGTAGCCTGCCGTACAGAGAGGCGGCATCAAAGCCGTGGCAATGGCAACACCCGGAATCACATTTCCTTTCTCTTTGGTAGAGAGCGCCGTCACACCTGCCAAGCCACCCATCAAGGCGATGAATACGTCATAAATGGTGGGTGACGTACGTGCCAGCAATTCCGACTGCCCCTCGGCAACGGGACTCACCAGAAAGAAAATGGTAGCAGTGGTCACACTGAACAAGGTAGTTATCAAGAAGCTCTTCAAAGACCGCTTCATCAATTCAAAATCATTCAACCCCACAGAAAGCCCCACGCCCATGATAGGCCCCATCAGCGGCGAGATGAGCATGGCACCGATAATCACGGCTGTGGAGTTTACATTCAATCCCAACGAGGCCATGAATATGGCGAATATCAGAATCCAAAGATTGGCTCCTTTGAATTCCACTCCCTTACGGATGGAATCTACAGTTTCCAGTTCATTGTCCTTGTCTTTACGCAAATCAAGATAGTCTTTCAGAAAAGTCTTGATAGCGAAGGTATTTCTGTTGTCAGAATCCATGATATTTACAATTTGACGATTTACTATTCAGTAGTTTATTTCTTTATCAACCAGCTGATGACGGGTATGCTGCCGAGAGGCATATCACGCCGCACGATATAGGCCACAAAGACCAGCAACAAAACGGTACGGTACACCATACGCAGGTAGATATTTTCTATCGGGACATATTCGGCAGCCAGATAGAGTACTGCCGCAAGCAGCACATAACTACCGATAGCCTTCAGGTCATACTGAATGGGATACTTCTTCTGCCCTACGAAATAGGACAGAAGCATGGCGATACCATAGCCACAGAATCCTGCCCAGGCACAAGCCATATAACTGTATCGGGGAATCAGAAGTATGTTCATCACTACCAGCACCGCGCAACCTATCAGGGAGAAGTAGGCTCCCCAACGCGTTTCGTCAATCAGCTTGTACCAGAAGGAAAGATTGAAATAGATACCCATAAAGATTTCGGCAGCCATCACGATAGGCACTACCCGCAATCCCGGCCAGTAATCAGGGCCGATGATATAGCGCAAAATATCCAGATAGAACATGACAGCCAGGAATGCCAGCAGTGTAAAGATGATGAAAAACTTCATGGCCTGCGCATATACCTGCTTATTGTCTTTGTCCCGGCTCTTTCCGAAGACAAAAGGCTCGTATGCATAGCGGAAAGCTTGTGTAAGCATCGCCATCACCATAGCAATTTTGCTGGCAGCTCCATAAATGCCCAACTGCACAGTAGCTTCCGCCTCATCCGGATAGACAAAAGGAAAAATAATCTTATCGGCCACCTGATTCAAGATACCCGCCAAGCCAAGTACCAGTAACGGCAGACTGTAAGCAAGCATCCGCTTCAACAGTTTTTTATCCAGCACATAAGCAAACCCGCGTAACTCCGGAATCATGCAAAGCATAATGGTAGAGGTGCATATCAGATTGAAAAGGAAGGCATAGCCCACGTCATCCCCTTTCATCCCTACATAATAGACCAGATTCAGTGCTATATTCAGGAAGATGAACAGCAGTTTGAGTGCCGCAAACTTAATGGGACGCTTCTTGTAGCGCAAATAAGCGAAAGGAATGCTTTGAATAGCATCCATCGCCACCACAATCATCATCATGCCCACGTACCAGGGATGCTCACTGTACTCCATCCATCCGGCAATAGGGTCGAGAAACAGCAGCCCCAATGCAAGGAAAGTAAGCGCCCCCATACTCACACTGAGTAATGTCGTGGAGTACACACGCATCGGGTCATCCTCCCCTTTATTGGCAAAGCGGAAGAAACCGGTTTCCATGCCGCACGTCAATAATACCAGCATGAGGGCCACCCACGCATATACATTCGTCACTACGCCATAGCCGCCACTCTGTGCGGACATCGCCATGGTATATACGGGCACCAGCAGGTAATTGAGGAAACGCCCCACAATACTGCTCAGCCCATAAATGGCAGTTTCTTTTGCCAATGATTTTAATCCGGCCACTTCTTTTTAATGATTAATGGTTAGTGATTAATGATTAATGAATCACTCGTCGCCAAACAAGGTACGCTGGCTACTATAGAAACTCCGCCCCAAATGCTTGTAGGCAAGCTCCGTCACTTCACGCCCACGGGGGGTACGTTTCAGGAAACCCTCTTTTATCAAGAACGGTTCATAGACTTCCTCTATCGTGCCGGCATCTTCGCCCAAAGCGGTGGCAATGGTGGTCAGTCCCACCGGGCCGCCTTTGAACTTGTCAATGATGGTGCAGAGTATCTTATTATCTATCTCATCCAGACCGTATTTGTCGATATTCAGGGCTTCGAGGGCAAACTGTGCGATTTCCGTATCGATACTCCCCGAACCTTTCACCTGGGCAAAATCGCGTACACGGCGCAGCAATGCATTGGCAATACGCGGTGTGCCACGGCTGCGGCTCGCAATCTCGGCGGCAGCCCTTACGGAGCAAGGCACATCGAGGATGCCGGACGAACGACGGATAATGCCGCTCAACACATCATCATCGTAATATTCCAGATGCAGGTTGATACCGAAACGGGCACGCAACGGAGCTGTCAACAGACCGCTACGCGTGGTAGCTCCCACCAGCGTGAAAGGATTCAAATCAATCTGTATGCTTCGGGCAGAAGGGCCTTTGTCTATCATGATGTCTATGCGGTAGTCCTCCATGGCTGAGTACAGATATTCCTCCACTACGGGGCTCAACCGGTGTATTTCGTCGATGAAAAGTACATCATTGGGCTCCAGGCTGGTAAGCACTCCCGCCAAATCCCCCGGCTTGTCGAGTACCGGACCGGAAGTTATCTTGAAACCTACGCCCAGTTCGTTGGCTATGATATTGCTGAGTGTTGTTTTTCCCAATCCGGGAGGGCCGTGAAGCAGCACATGGTCTAGCGCCTCGCCACGCAGGCGGGCAGCTTTCACAAATATGCGCAGATTGTCCACCACCTTGTCCTGCCCGCTGAAATCCTCAAAATTCAACGGACGGAGAGCATTCTCGAAATCACGTTCTCGGCTGGTGACGGGCTGCTGGTTGCGTATATCAAAATCTTCTTGTTCCATACTATCTATCATGTTCCAAACACTGCTTTATTTCCTATTGATTTTTCCACATTACCGTAACAATCCCAACTGTCTGTAGGCTTCTCTGACCTCATCCACAAATTGCCTATATGAAGGAAGCAGATGCAACTTTTCCAATTCCAACCTCGCACCAATGGAAGCATATAGTTCACTAATATCCAAATCCTTCCTATGCCTACGTGTCGTAGTCCGATTAGATTTACCTATGGCTTGTATAATGGTAGCCTTAGGATCAAGATAAAGTTCCGGCATACGATTTATACCCAATTCTTCATCCGACATCCTTGTACCCATTTCCTCTTTTAATAGTTCTTTGTCAGCAAGCATCCATGCTTCTACCATCCTCACTGGAACAATAGGAATCAGACTCTTGCAAATCTCCCCTTTCTTATCAGACAAGAACTCTTTGGCCGGATTTATCTTTTCAGCATAGGCTCTTTTAGTATCCTTACTATCAGCATCTGTATGGACACAAAGTATATCCATACCCATCTCTTCCATTCCTCGACGTGAAGCTTTCTCTACATATTCATTAAAACTAAGTCGCACTTTTTCCACAGTCAAGCATTTCACGTATGGTTCTAAATCATTCTCGCATTCAAAAGCCACATCAATAAAAGTCCTTTCCACCACACTCTGCAAGAAACGTACATCCGTAGGGCCTTCCGTGATTAATCCAATAAATAATTGTCTAGCCATATTACCACTCCTTTAGGGTATTTTCTAAGTACTCCTTAATCATTTGCAAAGAAAGCTTTCGTTCTTGCTCAGAGAAATTGATAGTCAATTGCCCTTCTTTAGGAACTTGTATAATTTTCGAAACATCGAGTTTCACCTTATTGCCCGATGGCAAAGAAAGCACTCTTGATTTCATCTCCGCAAAATGGATGGAAACATTCAAATCATCTTCCCATTTCTGAATTTCACCGACAAAAACGGTAGAATGCGTATTCACAATCACTTGTCTTAAAGGTAGATCATGGTCTTCAAAGTTAGTGGTCAAATCCTTCAATAATTTCGCCATTGATTTTATCCTAAATGGGTGAATGCCATTCTCCGGTTCTTCAAAACAAAGCAAACCGGAGTATTTCATATCGTGTTGCAGGATGCAAAGCGTAAGCAATCGCAACGTACCCTCGGACAACACGCGGGAAGAGTATTTCTTTCCGTCCACATTCTTCAGATAAATGATATACTGCTTGTTTTCTGTATCATCTTCTACAAAGACCTGGGTATAGTTGGGAATAAAACTATTTAATTCACGAGATATCTCTACCAATGAATATTTATCTTCCTGCTGAATCCTAAATAATGCTGCAGCCAGGTTTTTCCCAGAAACACCAATGACATCTTCTCCCGTCCTCTTACTTGTGGGTTGACGTAAATCCTCCGGGTTCAACTGTAAGAAACGCCAACTGATCATTTCCTGCTTCACGGCCAGAATATGGCGGAAATCAACAGAATCAATGCTGCTCAATACCGTACGCGTAGCATTTCTCAGGGGAAAACTTCGCTTGTTACCTCCACCACCATCTTGAGGAACAAATACCGTAGGCAATTCATTTTGCTCTTGTGTATAGATATAAGGTTGACCACGTTTCCCTGTAATTACTTTAGGTCTCCAAAATTCTATTTGTTCTTTAGGCAAAAGTTTTATCCATTTGTCTTCTTGATGTTTCAATGTAGCCAAATGTTCATAAACAACTTCTAAATCATCAATACCACTGGAGTTTACAAAGCGATGTATTTTTAGTTCATAACGCAACCTCGTATATTTCAATCTTGCAGTAGCTCCCCAAGCATCAGTCACTTCACGATTTACCAGCACTTCCACACAAAACTCCATTTCATCGGCATAAGCATGTTCATCATACTGAGTGAATAGTTCAAACAAATCACCTCTTTGCCCTTCTCTGAATGCTGTATGTATTTTGTCCACTTCAGCCAAGCGTGACAACAGATTCAATGCATCAAACAAGTTACTCTTCCCAGCAGCATTTGTTCCTGCAACAATGGTCAAAGGGGTAAACTCCATTTCAAAATTATGAAATGACTTAAAACCATTTATTTTAAGATAAGTAATCATAGGGATATTCCTTTTGTTTCCTGCAAAATAACGAATTTATTTTGAGATAGCACTCATCCCCTTTCTTTTTTCACATAAGTAAAAGGCGTATGACATACCTGGTACGCTCCATACAACGGAATATTATGCTGCCCGGAGGCAAATTACAGAAAAAACGATAGAAGTAGCAAGATATATACTTGAAATATATTTGCAGGCTCACACTTTCTTCCTACATTTGTGCAGAATAACCAGCCATTTACTGACAGCAAGCCGAATCTCCCCCCTGCTGAAAGCACAATGCATAGAACACGCTACTTATGAAAGAAGAAATATCCTTTACCCAAGTCCCCTTCGACTACCCCTTATGCCTCAACGGGCAATGCCCCAAGGCTGCCACCTGCCTCCGCCAGCTCGCCATGCAGAGCATGCCTACCGAAAAGGATTACTGGAAAATCATCAGCCCCAAACGCCTTGCCACCGTCAAAGGGGAATGCCCCTTCTACCGCTCCAGTCAGAAGGCGCGTTACGCCAAAGGCTTCATGAACATGCTGAACAGCCTACCCTACAACAAGCGGGGAATCGCCATCGCCAACCTGATAGCCGGCTTCGGCCAACGCACCTACTACCGCGCCCGCAAAGGCGAACGCCTGCTGCTCCCCGAAGAGCAACAATCCGTACTGAACGTCTTCAGACATCTGGATGCCGGCATGGCTACAGAATTTGATAGTTACGCAGAAGGCTACCTTTGGTAACGCACTGACCATCAGAGACTAATTTTGCCAACTCTTTGCCTCACCTTTGGCAAAACTTTGCCATGCCTATGGCAAAAGTTTGCCAACGCGGTGGCAAAGTCTTGCCAATAAGGTGGCAAAAACTTGTCAACTTGTTGGCAAGAAGAGCAAAATACAGTTTAACGATTTTCATTCCCCATCAGCGCTTCATAAACTCCTTGCGCTCCTCCTCCGGAAACTTCTCTATGGCATAGCGCAACATCGTTCGCGGCATCGTCCTGCAATACTTCTCCAAGAATTGTACCAGCAAGTCCTTGTCCCGCTTACCCATCTCCCGGAGCATCCATCCTACCGCCTTTTGCATCAAGTCATGCTTATGATGGAGCAGCCGTTCCGAAAGGGCTAATATATCGATGAAATCACTATTTTTGATAAGAGTATAGGTAGATACCACAGCAATGCGCTGGTCCCAAAGCAGCGGACTATCCGCCAGCCGGTAGAGGTCTTTACGAAGTTTGTCTTTCAAATATTCGCCCACAATGCCGGGGGCAGACAAATCGACCAAATCCCAATTATTGATACGGCCCGTTTGCGAAAGGTAAAAGTCATAAATCTCCTTTTTCCCCTTTTCATCGCTCTTTTTGAATCGCTCCACCAACATCAGCAAGGCACAAAGGCGACACTCGTGCCATTCACTCTGAAGCAAGGTTGCCATTACCCCAAAAGGTTCGTGCTTGTGCTGCTTTGCCACCTGCCGGGTGTTGGGTACCACCACTCCCAGAAACTTATCCCCCTCGCCATACTGCCCCTTTCCGGTCTTGAAGAAACGGGGAAGATACTCCCTTTTCACCGGGTCGATATACGCCTCCAATTCCTGCTGAATCTGTACCGAGATGCACGCCACTTCTTCTGCCGAAAGCACACGTTCGCACAAGACGGTTTCCACTGCTTCATTCTTCTTTTTCATCCTTCTCTCATTTGATTTACACGGATTTGAATTCATCCACCAACGGACAAAAATACGACATTTATATCGGAACTATGGAAAGTTATCTTTAATTTTGCAACCGGTATGTCCAATCCTTAAAACCGTACGACATGTATAAAGCTGTTTTGGGAGCAATCTGCTGCCTTTCTTTCGCACTATCCTTACATGCACAATCTCCACAAGAAAAGGGATTGCAAAGCATCAGCCGCACTTCGGCCGAGGCTATTGTCGGTTTTCTTGCCGACGATGAGCTGCAAGGACGCGAAGCAGGCATGCACGGTTCACGACTGGCTGCCCGCTATCTGGCATCCTGCCTGAAAGAAGCCGGCATTGCCCCGCTGGAAAAGGACAATTATTATCAACCCTTCGAGGCATACAACAAGGAGCGCCAGCAACGGGGACGGTGGCAAGTGCATCCCGACTCCATCGCCATCCTCGAACAAGGCGTCCACCGCATCCTGCAGATGAGTAATGTATTGGGAACCATCCCGGGAGAACGACCGGATGAATATGTCATCGTAGGTGCCCACTTCGACCATCTGGGTGTGGACGAGACGCTGGCAAACGACCGGATATACAACGGTGCAGACGACAATGCCTCCGGTGTCTCTGCCGTCCTGCAGATAGCCCGTGCATTTCTTGCCACCGGACAGAAGCCTCTGCGCACGGTCATCTTTGCCTTTTGGGATGGGGAAGAAAAGGGATTGCTCGGCTCAAAATACTTTGTACAAAGCTGTCCTTTCATCAGCCAGGTGAAAGGTTATCTCAATTTCGACATGATAGGCCGTAACAATAAGCCCGAGCAGCCTCAACACGTTGTCTACTTCTACACCGCCGCCCACCCCGTATTCGGCGACTGGCTGAAGCAGGACATTGCACGCTACAGCTTGCGCCTGCAACCGGACTACCGCGCCTGGGACCGCCCCACGGGAGGAAGTGACAATGCTTCTTTTGCCCTGTGCAACATCCCCATCATCTGGTACCACACAGACGGACATCCCGATTATCACCAGCCTTCGGACCACACCGATCGGCTGAACTGGGAGAAAATGATAGAAATAACCAAAGCAGCTTTCCTCAACGCCTGGAATCTTGCCAACGAAAACAAATATTAATCCATTAGAACAAAGTAACGATACATGGTTTTAAATTACATCTGGGTAGCATTCTTCGTCATCGCATTCATCGTGGCCCTCTGCAAACTCATCTTTATGGGTGATGTGGAGATATTCACAGAACTCGTCAACTCCACCTTCTCCTCTTCCAAAACAGCTTTTGAAATATCCCTGGGACTGACAGGAATACTCGCCCTCTGGCTCGGCGTGATGAAAATAGGCGAAAACAGCGGCATGATCAATGCCCTCTCCCGTTGGCTGAGTCCGGTATTCTGCCGTCTCTTTCCCGAAATACCGAAAGGACATCCTGCCATGGGCTCCATTTTCATGAATCTCTCTGCCAACATGCTGGGGCTGGACAATGCCGCTACTCCAATGGGGCTGAAAGCCATGAAGGAACTTCAGGAACTAAACCCGAAAAAGGACACCGCCACCAATCCGATGGTCATGTTCCTTGTCCTCAACACCTCGGGACTGATACTTATCCCCGTCAGCATCATGATGTATCGCTCGCAGATGGGTGCCGCCCAACCCACGGACATCTTTATCCCCACACTGATAACGACTGCCATCTCGACCATTGTCGGTGTCATTGCCGTCAGCATTGCACAACGCATCAACCTGCTGAACAAGCCCATACTTATCCTGATTGGCTGCATCAGTCTTTTCTTTGCCGCACTCATTTATCTGTTCACACAGATTAGCCGTGATGAAATGGGTGTATATTCCACTTTAATTGCCAACATACTGCTGTTCTCCATCATCCTGCTGTTCATCCTCTGGGGGCTATGGAAGAAAATCAATGTATACGATGCCTTTATAGAAGGAGCCAAAGAAGGCTTTACCACTGCCATACGCATTATCCCTTATCTGGTTGCTTTTCTCGTTGGAATCGCCGTTTTCCGCACTTCCGGCGCCATGGATATACTGGTGAACGGTATCGGTTATGTAGTAGGACTATTCGGTGTAGATACCAGCTTTGTAGGTGCCCTACCCACTGCCCTGATGAAGTCACTGAGCGGCAGCGGTGCCAACGGACTGATGATTGACACCATGAAACAGTATGGCGCCGATTCATTTGTAGGACGCATGAGTTGCGTGGCACGTGGCGCTTCGGACACCACATTCTATATTCTTGCTGTGTATTTCGGCAGCGTAGGTATCACCAAAACGAGGAATGCCGTGACGTGTGGGCTGATTGCCGATTTTTCCGGCATCATTGCAGCCATCATCATCAGTTACTTATTCTTCTTTTAAAAGAACTAGCTTAATCGCAAGAACGTAATTTCAATCGTACATCGTAAATCATTAAATCGTAAATAAAATGATTAGTTATCAGACAGACGGCGTGGAAATGCCTTCCATCAAGAAGCGTGAAACCACGGAATGGATAAAATCCGTAGCCGCCACTTACGGAAAAAGAGTCGGTGAAATCGCCTACATCTTCTGCTCGGACGAGAAGATACTCGAAGTGAACCGCCAATATCTGCAACACGATTATTACACAGATATCATCACTTTCGACTACTGTGAAGGCAACCGCCTTAGCGGTGACCTCTTCATCAGCCTCGATACCGTACGCACCAATGCGGAACAGTTCGCCGATAACAACTACGAACGTGAACTGTACCGGGTCATCATCCACGGCATCCTCCACCTTTGCGGCATCAATGACAAAGGGCCGGGAGAACGGGAGATTATGGAGGAGGCGGAGAATAAGGCGCTGGCGATGCGGTAATTCCAAAGAATAAAAACTCTGTCTTGATAAAGTGCAGATTTTACCAAGACAGAGTATTTAAGAAAAACAAGTTACTTTGCCAACACAGCGACAACTAACGGGTGATATTTGTCTGCTCCTAATTCGATGCGGGCATCCACACCATCTATAGTTACTCTAATAAGTTCAACACTGCCATAACCATCATTATACTTCCAATGGGAAATAATAGAATGTTCCTCTCCGTCACCAAAGATATAGGGACAAACAAACGTACGCCTCAATACTTCAGGCTTCTTGTCATATTTATATCCATCCCATAAAGGCAGGCTATGCCTGCCTTATATTTATTTCTTCACCGAGAAGCGATAAATGCAATGACTGTCATACTTCTCTCCCGGCTTCAGCAATGCAGAAGGCCATTCCGGCTTGTTGGGCGTATCGGGATACTTTTGAGTCTCCAGACAGACAGAAGCACGATGACCGTACACAATACCTTTCTTTCCGGTCAGTGTGCCATCCAGGAAGTTACCGGCATAAATCTGAATGCCCGGTTCGTTGGTATAGACATCAAGCACAATACCCGTTGAGGGAGATTCGAGGGTGGCACACGGGCGGGTGACATCGCCCTTCGTATTGAGTACCCAGTTGTGGTCATAGCCCTTGCCGTTCTTCAACTGCTCAAAGTCATTGTCGATACGGGCGCCAACAGCAGTAGGAGTGCGGAAATCCATATCCGTACCTTCTACGGAAACAATCTCACCGGTAGTCATGAAGGTACTGTCCACGGGGGTATAAGCATCTGCATCGATAGTGAGCAGATAATCCGAATTGGACTTGGAGGGGTCACCGTCCAGGTTAAAGTAAGAATGGTTCGTCATATTGACAACAGTGGTACGGTCTGTTTCGGCACTGTAACGAATGTCGATGGCATCGTCATCTGTCAGCGAGAAAGTGACCTTGCAGGTCAGGTTACCCGGGAAGCCCTCCTCTCCGTCTTTCGACAGATAAGTCAGTTCCAAAACCTGATTACTCAACTGGCGGGCATCGAACACTTGATATTGGTATCCCTTGGGACCTCCATGCAGGCAATGACCGTAATTGTTGCGCGGCAGCTGATACTCTACCCCATCCACTGTAATCTTACCCTGGTTGATGCGGTTGGCATAACGTCCGATGGTAGCGCCGAAATCCGAAGGGAACTTGATGTAGTCCTGAATGGAATCGAAGCCCAGCACCACATCACGCATAACGCCATCCTTGTCCGGCACCATCACTGATACAATACGTCCACCGAAATTCGTAATACAAACTTCCATACCATTCTTATTCTCCAAAACAAACAAGTCTGTCTGCTTGCCATCCACTTCCGTACGGAAGTTCGCAGGTTCCAGTCCAGAAGCAGTCTTTTCACTCGCCTGTTTGCCCGTGCAAGCCGATGCCAATAGCATCACGCTTGCCAACAAAGTCATCATCTTATTCATAAATACAATATTGGTTACTGTTTAGACTATCATTTTTTCAACAAGAACTGCTCCGCACGTCCCGGAGTGAACAACTCCCACAAAGAAGCGACCGTCCAGCCCGGAGCGAAGATATTGTTGTAATATCCCTTTCCGTTACGTCCGTAATCCCAATTGGTATGCTGCACCACTTCCGGGTAATAGCCTACTTTGGCAATGCCGCACATGTGTCCTTCATACGGCAGTAACTGGCGCATGGAAGTGGAAATCACCTCGGCAAAGTCAGAGAAGCGCGGCTCGTTGTACTCCTTGGAGAGCCAATGCAGCACATCGGCAAATTCGAAGATAAATACATCGATATGGTTATTCTCTACCGACACATTTCCCCAACCACGGGTTTTCAAGCCGATATCTCCCAGCATCTGACCTTCGGCAAAAGGAACATCCCAAGTATAATACCATGACAAGGCAAAATAAGCGGCTTTCTTTGCCAGACCGGCATAGTGTGCACGCTCTTCTCCTTTGGTAACCAAAGCCAGGTAATAAGCAGCCGTAGCAGCATACAAGGAGGCTTCCTTGTCCTCGCAGTTGGCATCCAGCGTAGAAGAGAAATAATCGGCTTTGGATATCAGTTCCTTCTCCAGATAGTCTACCGTACGCTTGGCGCTTGCCAGATAACGCTTGTCTTTGAAATACTTGGACGCCATCACCAAAGGCAATGTTGCCGAAGGCGTGCTACCACCGCTGGCATCCACGACAGAGAAATCATCCTTGAACTTGCGCGGGAAGCTGCCGTCCTCGTTCTGCAACTTGAGGAAGCTGTCCAGCATGCCCTTGATGCGTTTCTCCCATTCGGGGTGTTTACGCTTCTGCTGTTTCTCGTAGTTCAAATAGTTCAAGATGGCATACACTCCCTCGGACTGACGGCGGATGCTATGTCTGGTTTCCTTGAAGCCGCGGTTGTAGTGTACCACTTCGTTGAAGAAACCGGCAGGCGAAAAACCGTTCTGGAGATAAGTGTCAAAGATATGATTGGCATTGTCCACCAGGTCTTGGCGGTTCTGCTGTTTGCCATACTCCAAAGCATTGAAAGCGTTCAGCAATGTACGTCCCACAAAGCCCACTTCGGCAACATCGGTATTGGCACAAGTAGCAGTCTCCAACTCTACACCGGAATAATAATGAGTGGGGGTATTGCCAACATAGCTTTCCACGAAGAAGTTGCTCATCACCTCCTTCATGCGGTCTACCGTGTAAGGTGTGTCAACCGGTTTCGGACGGTTAGTGTCATAACAATACTCCCAGGTGCGCTGTACGCATTCCGAAAAATCGGCAGCATTCCTTTCGGACACCTCCCAAGTCATGGAGATGCTGTCACCCTTACGAAGCAACTGGAAAGCCTCAACGGCAGGAGCCAGCGTCAATTTGCGGATATATGTCTTCGGTGCTTCCTTATAGGGGAAACCGTATGCCAAGACAGTCATACCATCCACATTGCAGAAACCGGTATATCCGATGGAAGTCTCACCGGACAAGATTACCTCTCCCTCCTTATGAGTGGTCAAAGCTTCCTTGTCGAACTTGTCAATACGGATAACCGACATGGACGTACCACTTGCCGGATTGAAAGCTGCCGTCAGCGGAGTGCTCAAACGGTCCTCACGCACCAGCCAACTGTCCGATGTGTGGAAAGAAGGGGCTTCCTTCGGCGAACGCAGGTTGCGGCGATACCAGAAGCCCGGCATGTAGAACTGGCAGTCTGAATGCTTGTAACCGGTCTTTATCTGTTCCCCGTAGTTGAAATACACATTTTCCAGCGCCTTGAGTGTGACGGTAATGCGCTGTTTGCCATCCTTGTCCACCACCTGGCGGATGATGTCCAACGGTAACTTTTCCGAAGCCCGGCAGCTGTACATACCATCCTGCATCTTCTGCAAGGCCAGCGGATATTGCTTGGCATCATTCCCCGGCACTTTCAAGGAAATAGAAGCAGAGATGTCTTCCGGAGCAGCATTTGTCGCTCCGGCACCCGTAATGCCCACCAAAAGCATTACCCCCAAAAACAATCTTTTTAGTCTCATAGTTACATCTGTTTTATTGTTGTTAGAAAAATATCATTCAGACATGAATACATACTTGCCGGAGCCCAATTCGACTACCAGCTTACCGTCAGCCTCCTCCACGGAATGAATTCCCGCCTGACCGGCATCTACCTGTACATGGAAGTCAAGCGGCAGCTTGACCGTAGCGGTTGTATTGGCAGGAATCTCAACGTTCCACTCCAGCTTATTGCCATCACGTTTCCAGGAACTTCCTATTCTGCCATAAGGCGATACATGCGAAGCATTCACATAATTCAGTTTTTCCGGGAATACCGGTTCCATCAGAATCTGCTTGAACCCGACGGAAGCGGGAGTATTCTTTATGCCGGCAAGATCCTCATAGAACCATATCAGCAGATCTCCCAAAAGCATCACATGGTTTCTTGAATTCATCGCCGGATTTGCCGTGTCACCATTCCATAATTCCCAAATGGTGGTTGCACCCTTCTTAATCATGTAACCCCATGAGGGATAAGTGTCATTGGTCACTATCTTATAGGCAAGTTCCAGTCCGCCGTACTCGGTAAGTCCGCGCATCAGATGCTGGATGCCAAGCACACCGGCACTGACATGTCCCTTACAGTCTTTTTCCGTCTTCTCCACGACATTGGCAAATACTTTATCTTCATATCCGTCGGGAACCAGACCCAGTCTGAGGGAAAGCAGGTTTGCCGTCACCGTATTGTTGTCATACTGTGCAGTCTCAGTATTGAAGAATTTCTTGTTATAAGCGTCCTTGACCTTAATGGCAAGTGCTGCATACTCTTCAGCATCTGCCGGAAGTCCGTTCATTTGCGCGAACTTCTCCATCAGTTGCAGAATACTGTAAAACACCGTTGTACTCAACACTTCACCGTTCGTCTTACGGGCAGGGTCCTCCGAATGAATCAGCTCCGGCGACTCGGGAGGCATGCACCAATCCCCGTATTCATCCTTCACCAGAATATAGTCCTTCATTTTGGTCTCCGTCATGTGGTTTACCCAGCGCTTCATGGACGGATAGCGCTCTTTGATGGAGCTATCATCGCCAAACTGGCGGTAAAGCATGTCGGCTACGTAAAAATAGGCAGCCGGCCAAGTCACGTCATCATGGAAGATGGTCCAGTAACGGGGAGATACCACAGAGATACTTCCATTTTCATTCATGGACTCTTCTATATCCACCAGCCACTTCTTATACATCAAGGCATTGCCGAAAATGAAACTTTCACCATAGGCACCGGTAGTGCGGTCGCCCAGCCATCCAAGACGTTCATCACGCTGGGGGCAGTCGGTAGGCATACCGCGATAGTTTCCACGGATTCCCCAATAGGCATTCTTGTGAATTCTGTTAATCAACTCCTCGGAAGTCTCGAACGTACCGTTCGTTGCCATTTCATCATACACCACCTTACCGATGAAATCATCCGCTGCCGGTTCATAGTCCAAACCGGATATTTCCATAAAACGGAAACCATGGTAAACAAACAACGGTTCCCAAACAAACTCACCGTCAGCGGCAGGAGTATAAATATCCGTGACAAGGGCACTGCGCAGGTTGTCAAGATACAGTTCCGTACCATTGTCCTTCAGCACTTCGGCAAAACGCATGGTAATGGGCTTGTCCTTCTTGCCACGCAGTTTCACCTGCTGTATTCCTACCATATTCTGCCCCATATCCACGATATATCTTCCATCACCTACCGATTTAACGGATATTGGCTTTATTTCCTCCATCACCTTCAGACTCGGAGAGAGCTGTGCCACAAGTTTTCCTTTGGGAGCCTCCATCCGTTCGGCCGGTTTCCATCCGGAATCATCATAGCCGCTTTCCGCCCATTTGCCCAATTCCAAGCGGGCATCATACCACTCACCGTCAAACTCGTTGTTTGCGGTTATAGGACCGCAGTTCGTCACTTTCCAGGAGTCATCGCTGGCTACCGACACCGTCTCACCATTGTCGTACTCTATATTCAACTGCGCCATGAGACGGGGTAAACCAAAACCTACCATCCCATTGGCACGCATGGAAAGATACCGGCCGTTGCCCAGAGCCACGCCTATCGTATTGGTACCGGACTTCAACAAGGGGGTGACATCATAGGTCAGATAAGATACAGAAGCATCGTACCAGGTAGGCAAAGGACCGAATACATCGTTTCCAATCCTCTCGCCATTCATATAGCATACGGAAGAGCCTACTCCCGAAACATAAAGGACTGCACGCTTCGGCTGTGACGGCAAATCAAACTCCTTCCGCAGATAACGTGCCGGAAGGATGGTCCGCTCACCGTCCAGTTTCAAGTTTGTACTGTCGTTCAGTCCAATCCAGCCGGCTTTCCAGTCCGAACTGTCCAGCAAAGCCATTGACCAATATTGGATACTACTTTGCGCCTTGTCACCGGTATTTGTCCATACAGTGACACGCCACCAATATTTCTGTCCCGACTCCAAAGACGCCCCTGCGTACTTCACTAGCACCGATTGGCCAGACTCCACACGACCGCTGTTCCATACCAGCCCGGAGCCGGCCTGCAAGCCCTTTTCCGAGTCCGCCACTTCAATCTGATAAGCAGTCTGCATCACATCCTGCTTGTCGGTTACCAGTTGCCATGAGAAACGGGGAGCCGATACAGCTACTCCTTCGGGATTCTTCCGCATTTCAACAGTGGTTTCCTCCACTTTCAAGGAACTGCCACCCGATACTTGACAGCCCATCATCAATAGGGCCAACAAGGAGATTAAAATAGATTTCTTCATACTTGTCAGAATTTCGGTTTCTCCGCTTCCGTGGATGCAACGGAGCCTTCTACCGTCGGCCATCCGTCTTCCCAGCTAATCTTATCCAACATCAATACACGGCCTTCAGGCTTCTTTGTGCTCACCGCATGATAGAAGAACCAGTCATTGCCGGCATTGTCCGTCACAATCTCCGAATTATGACCGGTACCCACAAAGGAATTGCTTTTCTGAATCAGCACTTCGTGCTTGTTATCCATCATGCTACCGCCATTCTTGTCGACATAGGGGCCGAAAAGATTATCTGAACGGCCTACAACAGTAGTGTAAGTACTCTTCAATCCCTCACAACAACTTCCTATGGAAGCGAAGAAGTAGTAATGCCCGTCCTTCTTGTGAATATAGGTACCTTCGTAAGCGGTTCCTGCCACTTGCTGCGGTGTGGCGCCGTCCTTCAGAGAGAGTCCGTCATCAGACAGTTCAATCGCATAGATTCCTCGAAAACTGCCCCAGAAAAGATATTTCTTCCCTCCATCCTCTATATAGAAAGGGTCGATGGAGTTCTGTACATTGATTTCATTGCTGCGGAACATCTTTCCGTGGTCCGTAAAAGGTCCCTCAGGCTTATCGGCAGTAGCACAACCGATGCCGCAAGTTAACTCGCCTCCCCAAACAGACATAGAATAATAGAGCACGTATTTATCACCTATCTTGTTGATGTCCGGCGCCCACAAACCGCCGTTCGGCTCAAAATCAGGCCGCGTACGGTCCGTAAAGGCAGTACCTACATACTCCCAATCCACCAGGTTCTTGGAACGGTGAATCGGCAGATTGCGTATGTCCTCGGTGGCATACAAATAATAGTAACCATCATCCCCCTCAATGACAGAAGGGTCTGGCAAACTATAATCTATCACCGGATTGCGATAGACATTCTTCGGCTGTTGTTCTTCCGGTTTATCCTCTTTTGTAGCCGATGACGAGGAACAGGCTATCAGACTGCATAACACTGATAATACAAGAAACTTCTTCATACAATGTATTCTTTTCATTCTTTCATTTTACTTTTCGGGTGATGTACTGCCCAATACCTGCGGACGGATAAGAGAGCCACCGATAGAAACCGTTCCCTGGTCGGAAATGGCAAAATCCTTGATATACGAAGTGCGCGGCTGTACTTTCGTGGAATCCCAATGTGCATGGAAAATGTATTTCCAGCTACCGTCCTTACAGCAGAAGGGTGCTCCATGACCGGTACCCATCAAGCCGTCGGCATGTTGCAGAATCGGATTTCCCTCGTATTTCTTCCACGGTCCCATCGGGCTGTTCGAAGTCGCGTAACCCACTCCGTAGTTCTTGCTTTCAAAGTGATTGGCTGAATAAACCAGGTAGTAGACACCCTCTTTCTTCAAAATTGAAGGACCTTCGGCCACCTTAGCAGGCTTGTCCTGCGAAAGTTCCCAAGGCTCTCCCACCTTAATGCACTCTGTCAGCGTCTCCTGCTTGATGCCGGTTAGGTCATCGTTCATCTCTGCCACCCAGATGACGTTGCCATCTGTAAAACGCACGAAATAAAGGTAAGGCGTACCGTCATCATCAATGAATAGAGAGGTATCGATACTCTTCTCATCCCATATCGGCTGCTTCACTTCCTGACGGAACGGGCCTTGGGGAACATCTGCCGTTGCCACACAGATATGCTCCTCGGTGGAGTAGAACAGATAAAACTTCTTTTTCGATTCGATGTAGTAGACCTCCGGCGCCCAGAATCCCCACGTACCGTAGGAATCTGCGGCCGACAACGCCTGGCCTTCACGCGTCCAGTTTTTCAAGTCATCGGAAGAGAAGCAGGCAAAGCCTTCTCCTTCTACCGTACCTCCAGTGCCGTAAGCATAATACTTGCCTTCGTAAAGCATTACGTAAGGGTCGGCAATCGGCAGATAGTCTGATTCTACAACCGTCTTCTCCTTGCATCCTGCAAAGCAAAGACAAAGCAACAGTAGCAATATATAATTCTTTTTCATATCCATCTCTTATTTTACTATTTTGGGCGTCATATAGTCCTTGCTGATTCTCATGCGGTCCACACCGTCCACTTTCTCGAAAGAAACGTCACTGATGTACATGGCACGTGGGTGGATACTACTCTTGTCCTTATGGGCATGGAAAACAATACGAAGCTTGCCTGCCTTGTCTGTGAAGGTGGCACTGTGCCCCACTCCAACCAGTTCTCCGGGTTTCTGCAGCAAAGGATTCTCCTCGTATTTGGTCCAAGTACCCATCAAATCGGTAGCTGTGGCGCAACCTATGCCGTAGAAAGGACTTTCATAGCTATTGGCAGAATAGGTCATATAGTAGAGCCCATTACGCTTAATGACAAACGGGCCTTCATTCACACGGGGCCATACCTCCTCCCATGCCTGAGAGACGTGGATACAAGGGTGCATGGTCTCCTTCTTGATAGTCATGAGGTCTTTCTCCAATTCGGCCACCCAGATGTTGAGCCCGTCGTTGAAACGGTCAAAGAAGAGATAAGGCGTGCCGTCATCATCAATAAACAGAGAGTTGTCAATGCATTTCTCATCGGCAATCATCGGTTCCTTCTTACTTTGGGTAAATGGTCCTGCAGGTGAGTCTGCTGTTGCCACACAGATATGCTCGTCTGCCGAGTAATACATATAGAACTTCCCGTTCACTTCGTAGACCTCCGGTGCCCAGAACCAGCGGTCGGCCCAGACATCCTTCTTCTGGAGCGCCATGCCCTTATACTTCCAAGTCTTCAAATCATCGGAGGTATAGACTTCGATGCCTTCATCCGCATGGGTGCCATAGGCATAGTAAGTGCCATCGTGCAACATGATGAACGGGTCGCCCAAAAGCACCGGCGTTTCAACTCCTTCGACAACAATATCGTCCACATCCTTATAGTCTGAAGAGCAGGACTGGCAGGAAGCCAGCGTGGCCAACAGAAACAGATACATACATATAAAATTCTTTTTCATGATTCTTTCTTAAACAATTGTTATGATGATAAATATTTACTTTCAAGAAGATGTTCCGTTACACCCGTATATTGAACCCTATTCAATCGTATACTGAATCCTATTCAATCGTATACTGAAATACATTCAGTCGTATACTGAATCACCCCAGTCCATCACACTGATTCACAAGGAAATACAAACACCGGCTTCTATATACATTTTTCATTACATATATACGGAACGGCACATCCCACGATTGCGTCTAATCGCGCCTCTGCCCTACATGATAATACAACGTACCACTATAAACCGGAGAGCCGCCCTCCGAACAGAATCCGATGCGGGATGCAGGGTAGCGTATATCCAAAGCTCCCAGCTCCCTGCCGTCGACAAACAGATACAGCTTGTCTGCACGACGCACGGCACGGAAATTATAGGATTCCTTCCACAATTCATGTATACCTATCTTATAGATATGGCGTTCCAAATCCTCCGCCTCCTTGTTGATGAAGCGGATGCCTTCTGCCTTCACCGGAGTAAAAGTACAATAATTATAAGCAGGGTGTTCAGCTACCCCCCTATCTTTACTTGCTATCTGATGCCATTCGCCACCATTCAGGTATTCTATATCGAATTTACCGAACATATCATCTGCAAATTCGGATTTATTACCTGCTTCGTGACGATTCAGATAGAGTGTATCCAACCATGTAGGTGCAGCAAAACGATAACCTTTCTCAATGAAGTCGGTATACTTCACATCCGGATAGAGCGTTTGCAGGCATCCCAGTGAAAACTCCTTCTTCCAAGCTGTTTTTCCTTTCTTCACAGCTGTCACCTCGAGCATACGGGTAGCACCATTAAACTGAGCCTTCACATAGTTATCCTTATCCACATAAACCGGATAACTGCCCGCCATATCTTGTTCGGACAAGCCGGACAACTGGAAGCTGAATTCATAATCGTTCAAGAAATCGCCTTTCAACAACTCCTCATTCCCCGAAAGCAGGAAATGCGCATCATCGAAACCGATGGTATAGGTGGCCCCTTCGAACAAGGCAGACTTTGTCTCATCAAATACTCCGGGAACACCCGCTTCTTCTGCCGGAAGAGCCTCTGCAAAGACATGTTTTCCCGGTGCAGGAATCTCATCCAGCCAAATCTTCAGACAGCCACCATTACGCTCAATGCGCAGATGATGGTACACACCCCAACGGAAATCTTCCGGCAGGGCATAGGATTCCTTATTTTCTTTACCGCCGACAAGTGTACGCAGGTACCAACTCCGGTTCTCGGCATCCAAACCTACATAGGCACAGTTATCCGCATCCTTCCACCAGGCAATGACGCCGGCTCCACCCTCGGTCTTGACTCCCGTCTCGAACAAGTAAGCCACGGACGGCTGTACTTGTTGCAACACACCGAACGAAGCTGTCTCGCCTTTACCCGCAAAGGTAGGCATCGAAGGTTCGGGATGATAACCTGCCGTGCGGGGACCGGTGATACCATCCACAAACAACGTCTTGTCGAAGAACTGGACACGGTTGATATATTGTCCCCGATGCTCGTTGTTCTTGTTTGCCATATAAATCAGCCACCATTCAAATCCGTTGGGGCCCCTCAGAATATTGGGCTGGCCGGGAGTCATCAGAATATCGTCGGCAATGCCGTCTTTCATATCGAACAGAGAAACGTCGAAGAATTGCGAACGTCCCTTGTTTGTTTCTACGGCAAGCAGATTCGTGCCTTCCTTCAAAGCAGCACGCAGCTTCTTGTCCAGGTTCACGATACAATAATTACGCCCCTGCTTCTCGTAGACAAGTGTTCCGTTCAGATAAATTCGGGTATCTCCGTCGTGAGCGACACGCAATGCCAGATTGCCGGTTTCGCTACCGGCAGAGAAAGTCTTTCGCAACCATAAGGAGGGCGTATTCCACAAGGTACCCAGATGCCGGGTGGTGGAACCTTTCACTTCACGGGACGAAAAGCCGGTCTCCCCCCTCGCCCAGCCGGAGTCATCGTAGGTCACTTTTGTCCAGTCGCCCTCCGGCTTGCTCTCCGTATAAGCAAACAACGGCTCATATGTGCGGCCATACCGCAATAAATCCACTTGCTTCTCCTCCAGTTGCGTCTGATTGCAGCCTACAACCGGATAGCTATATTTATTACCATTTTGAAAACCTAAAGGAGAGTCTGCCTCAGCAACTCCCAACTGATAATTGCCCCACTCTGTAGAGGTGTGGTTGGCATTATACATCATATAGTAGCGGCCTCTATACTTCATGACCCACGGTCCCTCCGCTACTCTGTTATCCATCGTTTCCCATGTATCCGGCAATGAGGCGAACTGGCACACCGGTTCGCCGGCAAACTCTGCCGGGTTCTTCATTTTACGTCCCCATATGGTATTTCCATCAGTAAAACGTACCATATACATGTATAGTTGTCCATCATCATCTCTGAATATTTTGGGGTCGATACGGTTATCCATCCATGTCTTCTTGTCCGGTTCTGTATAAGCGCCCAAGACATCTTTGCTCTGCGCATGTACAATGTGAACGGCATGCTTGTCCTTCCCCCAATAATTGACTGACCAGTACAAATGAAAATCTCCATTCAGATAGAACATGTCATTGGCATGAATCTGGTCATCTCCGGCTCCGCTGCCTCTGGTCCAGTCATTGTTCATGGATACGACATGGATAGGTTTCCCCCAATGAACCAGGTCATCGGATACATAGAAATCCCCGTTTGTACGGACCCCGCCAATATAATATTTGCCATTATATTTCATTACACCGGCATCCGCCACTCCCGGAAGTACCGGATTCTGGATGCTCTGCGCAAACAAGCTGCCGCAGCAAGCAAAAACGAATGGTAATAGTAGTTTTTTACAGACAAGCATATAGTATAAGATTTAAGAAAGAAAAGGCTATGCCGGAAGCATCCTGAATGAGAACAGGCTTCCAGGCATAGCCTTCTTTGGTTATCAATAGCCTGGATTCTGGTTGAGATGAATCTCGCCATTTACAGTACTTACATCCACTTCATCTCTAGGAATAGGCAACCGTCTATGCTTACCCACAACGAAGTTTTTGAAGTCTCTATCGCGTTTTTCCAGTTCCTCTATACCCGCTTCGGTATCAAGTAATCCCCAACGCTTCAAGTCGGCCCAACGCCAACCTTCAAAGCAGAGTTCCAAAGTACGTTCCATCTGCAGACGCTTGATAAAGGCATCTTTAGAGCTCAAGCAATCTTTCCATTGGCTGTCTTTCAACTTGGCCAGACCGGCGCGTTCTCTTACCTTGTCCACATAAACAGCAGCATCGGCAGGATTGGCACCCGTTTCAACAAGACACTCTGCATAGTTCATTAGGATGTCAGCATAACGCATGATGCGGTAGTTGTTACGTGCAAAGTAATCTTCAGCATCACGAAAGTAGGATGTGTTGTATTTACGGATGTAGCAATCCTCGGGATCCGTTCCCCAACCATCGTTCCAGTCGGCGTTCTCAAACCTATAATATTTCTTCGATTGGTCAGGGAAGTCCTGCGAAAATCCACGGTAAAGGATGCTGTTGTACAAGCGCAGGTCATTCTTTCCATCCACGCGCTTCTCTTTCAAGAACTCATCCACCAGCCAGCGGCGTGCCTTACCGTCTCCCCAACCTATACCACTCGGGGCATAGAACTGAGTACGCTGGAAACCGAATGCCATGCTGGCATCATTACCCGTACCACCCTTGTTCTGGTCATCGAACTGAATTTCAAAGATACCTTCCTTGTTGTTCTCGTCCAAATCGGTAAAGTTGTCTTCACGGTTTTCAATAAGGCCATATAAAGAACCTTCCTTGTCAATCAGCCATTGAAGCTCTGCTTTGGCCAAGTCATATTTGTGTTGCTGCATATAAGCCTTGCCCAGCAATGCCTTGGCTGCACCTTTGGTAGCACGGCCCAAGTTGGCAGCATCCCAAGATTCGGGCAGATATTGCATGGCAAATTTCAAGTCTTTCTCTACTTGGTCCCAGATTTCCTGTTCAGAAGCATCTTTCGGAATATAGTTGGCATCAGTAGGTTCCAACGGCATGGTACCCTTATCCCACAACAGATTTACTTGGAAATACCACAAGGCACGCAAGAAAGATGCCTGCGCCAATACGCGGTTCTTCGTGGTTTCATCCATCTCTATGTTGGGCACATTGGCCAACACTTGGTTGCAACGGAAGATGCCTACATAAAAATGTTCCCAGTGAACTGTATTCCCTTCATAAAAGTTGTAGTTGTTGTAAAGGAAACGTGTCCAGTCACCCAATTCAATCCAAGGAGAAGAACTCCAGCCCTCGTCCGATGTCAAGTCGTAGCGGAAAGAGAGCCAACGCATCCAAGTACCTTCCTTATAGAGAAAACTATAGCAAGCATTCACCCCGGCTGTAGCGTCCTCCGGCTTGTTCCAATAAGTAGTGTTAGTCACTTCGTTGGGATTGTCTATATCCAGCAAGTCGGCACTACATCCTGAAAGCAACCCCATGGCACCGACAAGCATCATTTTATATATCTTGTTCATAATTTCTGATTATTAGTTATAAGTTAAAAGGTCAAATCCAGTCCGAACATCACAGAACGCATATTAGGATAGGCAAAGCTGTCCGTACCGCTGTTCCACACAGAGTTCACTCCCTTAAAGTCAGGGTCCAGACCGGAATAGCCGGTAAGGGTAATCAAATTGCTTCCGGTAGCATACAAGCGAAGTTTCTCAATACCCAGATTAGCCAACCATTTCTGACGGAAATTATAACCGACTGAAATGTTCTTCATACGGAAGTAAGAGCCATTTTCCAAGAAACGGTCTGATTGAACAGAGTTGCGGTCATCACCATAAATGATACGCGGAGTATTGGAATTAGGATTTATTTGATAAGGCTCCTCGCCACTCTTGAAGCGAATATAGTTGGAGTTGTCCGAGAACAGGCGACCTTGCCAACGTGCTACATTGAACACCTTGTTGCCAAACTGGCCGTTCCACATCATGCTGAAATCAAAATCCTTCCATTCCGCATTGAACACCAATGACATTTGCATCTTAGCCCAAGGACTACCGCAATAATCACGGTCTTTGTCCGTAATCTGTCCGTCATCATTCAAGTCAAGGTATTTCACATCACCCAATTGAGGACGCTTTCCGTTAATCAAAATAGGAGTACCTGCCTCCACTTTATTCTCAGTTCCTTCGGGTACATGCGTTCCTTTCGTCACATACTCATCTATTTCCTGCTGTGTTCTGAAAAGACCGTCAGTTTGTCTCAAGTAGAATTCTGCCAACGAATGACCTGGTCTCGTTCTTGCCTGCCCCGAATCAATATAATCTCTACGGCTACCGTCACGCCCCAAACTTAACACTTCATTGTCGATAGTAGTGACATTCAGCAAAGCGCTATACTTAAAATCGGATACTTGGTCTTTCCAACCCAGTGTGAACTCAAAACCCTTGTTGCGAAGGCTGGCTGCATTCTTCCACGGAGAGCCACCTTGATTACCGGTAGAGATGGCAATCGGAGTTTCAGCAAGCACATCATTTGTCTTGGAATTGTAATATTCGGCACTAAACGTCAATCGCTGGTCAAGGAAAGCTGCATCAAAGCCTACATTCACTGTTTCCTTTGTCTCCCATAGAAGACCTGCATTTACCAGTTTCACCTGAGCGGCACCTGAATTGATGGCACCACCAAACACGGTTACAATACTTTGGTTGATGGTTCCGATATAATCCCAATCACCGATGGAAGAGTTGCCGAGACGCCCCCAGTTACCTCTAATCTTCAAATCATTAATCCAAGGCACATCGAAGAAGTTCTCCTTTGAAATTCTCCAGGCGCCAGAAATAGAAGGGAAGTTGCCCCAACGGTTTTCCTTGGCCAGACGGGAAGTACCGTCACGACGGAAGGTAGCAGTCAGATAATATTTATCATCATAGATGTAGTTCGCACGTCCCAGGTAAGAAATCATCGCATTCTCACTAATGCTGTTCGAGTTCTGCTGGTTGCTCTGCCCGGCATTCAATACGGTCAGATAGTCACCGTTGCCCAGCATCGGGAAGTTGAGACGAGAAGCCCATAGACCTTCCCATTCGTGGTGCTGGTAAGTTGTACCCACCACGGCATCCACATGATGCTTGCCAAAATCCTTATTAAAGTTCAAGGTGTGTTCAATCAACATGTTGTAGGTATTGTCACGAGCCTTCTGCCCTTCCGGGTCGCGGTGCTCCTGGTTCTGAGTCCAATTACCTTCGCCACGGAACCATGAGTTCTCGTAGAAGTAAAGGTCAATACCCCCGTTGAATTTATAAGAGAGGAAATCGAACGGTTTGAATTCCAACCATAAAGAACCATTCAAACGATTCTGGCGGAAATGGCGGTATTCCAAATCTTCGCGGGCAATCGGGTTCACTCCGAAAGTATTGTACTTGGCAGCATCACCATAGCCATATCCACCCGGATTGTTTTCATCGTAGATGGGAATGGTAGGCATCATGCGCAAAAAGTCATTGTAAGTATTTGTCTGGTTCGGGTCTGTGTTTGTAAGCGAATAAGCCAAGTTTTCACCAAAAGAGAACCACCCTTTCTTGCCTTGTGTATTGACACGGAAACTGTAGCGGTCGAATGTATTGCCATAAGAGACACCGTCATTATTATAGTAACCTGCCGATACGAAATAGTTACCGGAATCTCCACCACCGGAAAGGGACACATTATAATCTTGTACCAAAGCAGTCTTCAATACCTCGTCCTGCCAATTGGTGTCAAACTCGGAATGCTTTTGGGTAGAGTTCACGGTAGCGACGCCATTTTTGATGGCTTCATTATAAGCGATGTCGTTGTACTTGATGTACTCTTTGGCATTCATCAGGTCGTACTTGGGACTCCATTCCAGCGTTTCCTTCACGCTTACATTCACCTTCATGGGACCTTTGGCACCTTTCTTGGTGGTGACGATAATCACACCGTTTGCCGCACGAGAACCGTAGATGGCAGCAGCAGAAGCATCCTTCAAAATTTGAATAGATTCCGCATCGGCCGGATTGAAGTCAACGCCCGGATTGGTAATCATTCCATCGATGACCCACAACGGAGAGTTGTTGCTCAACGAGCCTACACCACGAATCTGAATATCGGCATCCTCGCCTGCACGCCCACTGCTGCGAACATTGACACCGGTTGCCAAACCCTGCATCTGGCTCGCCAGTGTTCCTGCAGCGCTTTTCTTCATTTCCTTGGTATCAACAACGGCAACCGCTCCAGTCAAGTCGGACTTCTTCACAGTCTGATAACCGATGACAACCACCTCTTCCAGTGCTTTCGAATCATCTTTCATCACCACACGCAAGGCAGTTCCCTTATAGACAACTTCCTGCGTAAGCATACCGATATAAGAAAAAACGAGTGTACTTCCTTTCTTTCCACTCACTGAGAAATTACCGTCAATATCGGTAATGGCACCCGTGGTAGTACCCTTCACCAATACATTCACGCCCACCAAAGGCTCACTATTTGCATCCGTCACCGTTCCCGTTATGGTCACATCTTGTGAATAAGCGGTAGCTGCAAACACAACAAAGAATAAGAATAAGATTTTCTTGATCATTTTTTATAGAATTAGATTTTAAAACTATGCGGAAACTAACGTCCGCTTTTAAATACACTGCAGAAAGTGATTAGTCACTTCTGCCAATCATAGAACATTGATTAGGATTTGTTACGTCATAGGCATAGGGGTCATAGTATTATAAATTGTTGGTTTTCGGATGCAAATATATCCGCATAAAGCTAAAATTAATGCAAATATTGCTTCAATCTATGCAATTATAAATCCAATCAAATGCCCCTGAGGTGTCTCTCAGGGGCATTTGATTGGATTGTTATATTTAGCAAGCATTCCATGCTATCATTTCACGAAGTCTTTGGGCAGAATACCGAATTGTTTTTGGAAGCACTTGGTGAAATAGGAAGGAGTATTGAAGCCGGTCATGTAGCAAACCTCATTGATTTTGCACTCCCCTTCCTTTAAAAGCTGCGCCGCTTTCTTCAACCGCTCCAGGCGGATGTAGTCATTGGGAGTCATATCCAATATGCCCTTTATCTTCCGGTTCAGGCTCGACCGGCTCATGTTCAGCAGGCTTGCCATATCATCCAGGCAGAAATCCGGATTCTGCATATTGGCAACCACCACTTCCTTCAATGTTTTAAGGAAAGATTCATCTGCCTTTGTCATTGCCATACTGCCCGTCTGCACAAAAGGAGAATTGACAAAAGAAGCCCGTAGCTTCTCACGGTTGTTCAGCAGATTGGCCACACAAACTTTCAGATATTCCACGGAGAAAGGTTTCTCTATATATACGTCAGCCCCCAGCTTCATTCCCTCTATTTTGGCTTGAAGGGTCGTCTTCGCCGTAAGCAGGATAATCGGTATATGGCTATAGTCAAGCTCGGACTTCAGATGCTCGCACAGCTCCAATCCATCCATCTCGGGCATCATAATGTCTGAAATGACAAGATTTACAGTATGTTCCTTCAACACCTTCAAAGCTTCCACCCCATTCACGGCAGTCAGCACACGATATTCCGAAGAGAGCTGTTTCACAACAAATGCCTGCATTTCCAGACTGTCTTCCACCACCAAAAGAGTATACCGGTGCTGTTCCAAGGCAGTACCTGCACCACTTTCCTCAGAGGATTCCCCGCCCGTTACCGGTTCTTTATGCTCCATAGCCACCGTCTGCTCGTGCTTCAGCGGAAGTGACAGCAGGAAACAGTTGTTCTCCATCGAATCTTCCATGCACAACGTACCCTCATGGAGTTCGGCCAATGAACGGGCAAGTGCAAGCCCGATACCGGTGCCGGGCACAGAGCGCAAGGTACCGGTTTTATACTGGATGAACGGCTTGAAAATCTCCTCGCGCATCTCTACCGGAATGACAAGGCCGTCATTGCATACAGAAAGCAGCAGTCTTTCACCTTCCGAATATAGCCTGATGCGTATATAGGTCTCCGAATACTTTATCGCATTGGTCAGCAGATTGCTGATAATCTTGGTAAGCCCTTCCCTATCAACCGAAGCATACAAGCTTTCGGGAGTCTCTATACTCAATACCAGCCCCCTTTCACGTGCCAAAGGCTTGAAACGCTTATACGTCTTTTGTAAGAGCTCAGACACGTCACATTCCACAAAATTCAATTGGAAGCCTTGCGTCTCCGTCTTCCGGAAGTCCAGCAACTGGTTCACCAAGTCGAGCAGCCGGTTGGTATTCAGTTCCATGGTCTCCAAATCATCCCTGATGTCATCCGAAACAGAACGGGAAGCCAATACATTCTCGAGCGGACTCTTTATCAGTGTAAGCGGTGTACGTATCTCATGCGCCACATTCGTGAAGAAGTCTATCTTCGCAGTATACAACTCCCGTTCCTTTTCCCGCTCAAACTTGTCCATAGCCTGCTGATGCTTCTGCCGAGTCCGTTTTCTGAAATAGATGATTATGGCAGCCAGTGAGCATAACGCCAATACCGTATAAACAGCATACGCCCAAGTGGAGAGATAGAAAGGAGGACGGATATGGATGTCGAGCACACGTTCCGTCGCGTTCCACTTGCCATCGCTATTGGAACCTTTTATACGCAATGTGTAGCTTCCATAAGGAAGGTTTGAATAGTTGATGATGGAATTCCGTCCTACCGTATACCAGTCGCGGTCAAAGCCTTCCAGCTTACATTCAAGACCATTCATTTCGGGTGCCTGGTAACTCAAGGCTGCAACCTGAAAAGAGAAAGAATTCTGGTCGGCATCCAGCTCTATCTCATCCGCATAGGTGATGCTCTTCTCCAAAGGAGAATCCGGACTATCCACCGAAAGCCGTTTGTTGAACAGATAAAAATCTGTAATCACTACGGGAGGGAGAAAAGTGTTCTCCACAAAAGTTTCCGGGTCAAAGGCTATGAATCCGTTGATACTTCCCAAATAGATGCGTCCCTTCTTGTCAATGTAACCGGACTGGAAATTAAATTGGTTGCTCAGCAGCCCGTTTGCCGTGGTATAGACATGTTTGCTCTCCGTATCGGGATTGAAGCAGACCAGACCATAATTGGAAGTAATCCATAAGTTACCCCGCTTATCCTCGACCATCTTGTAGATAGTGTTGCTCGGAAATCCTTTCGACATGTCATAACGGGTAAAATTGTCCGTTTCCGGATTGTAGCGGCAGAAGCCCTCACCCAGCGTCATGAACCACAGACGCTTCCTGCTGTCTTCGTAGATACTGATTACCTTATTGTAGGGAAGAGAGGTCGAATCATTCTCATTAGACAGATAATTCCTCCACTGCTGGCTTCTTACATTGTAGCAGAACACTCCATTGGAAAAAGTAGCAAACCACAGATTTCCGTTGAAGTCCTCCAGAATGTTATAAGTAAACATATTCTTCAGCTGAGGAATCCGGGTAAAGTCATCTGTAGAGCGATTGTACTTCAACAGACCGGACGTGGTGCCTATCCACACGTCTCCCGTAGTGGTCCTGCAAATGGTAAAGGCGTCATTGGCGACCATGGAATTCTCACTCTCACCCTTGGCATAATGTTTCACCTGTCTGGTCCGAAGATTCACCCGATTCAGACCACCGGAGAACGTACCTACCCACAAATCATCCCCGTCCAGGCAAAGACCGTGGACATTCTGATAAATGGCCGGATGCTCAAAAGGCTCTATCTTTCCGTTTTCCGGATTGTAATTGAACAAGCCTTTGTCTTCGGTGCCTATCCACAAGGTGCCGTCATTGCTTTCACAGATTTCCCGTACACGACGGCCGAAATGCCTGAGATTGTCTCTCGGATAGAACTTCTCGAAATAAGTCCACTGATAAGGGCAATAGTTCACCCCACCGAAATAAGACCCTATCCACATGCCGTTCTCCTTGTCGCAGCAGAGCGAATAAATGGCATTGTCCGACAATGCATACGAATCATCCTGGTCGGGAACGGTCAAATGGGTAATCTTGTCATTCGTCAGATTGTAAATATACAAACCGGACTCTGCGCCCACCCACAGCTCGTTGTCAGATTTGAACTGCAAAGCCCTCACATAGGTGTTCAGCAGCTTCCGCGTCTTGCCGGTAGTCTGGTTTATCTCGGTCAACCCGTTCAGCGAAGCGATATACACACAATTATGGGGTCCGCTGACCTGCCAGTTGATAATATCATTCTTGAAAATCTCATTTCCTTCCGCATCCTTGAAAGGCTGCAGAGGAGTTTCAAAGTCAGCTTTCGTATAGTAAAGATTATCCGCATACAAGGCCAGCCAACACGTATTCCCATTCAGCCAAAAGCGGGTTACATTGGGCAGTCCCGAATCGTGCAGATGGTTCAGCAACCTCCCTTCATCCGGTTTATAGCAGAACAACCCCTGGTTTTCTACCGATATCCAGATATTATCGTCCTCGTCACTTCCAATCATGGTGACAAAATCCCTGATAACACTGCCATTATCACTGGCCTCATCGAAAGCGGTAAAGGAATCCAGTACCGGGTCGTAAATAAAGACTCCCCCATCGGTACCAATCCAGATATTTCCCCGGCGGTCCTCGTAGAGCGCAGTTATGAAATTCTTGCCTAAACCGGAGTTCTCTTTCTTGTAAATACGGAAAGACAATCCGTCATAACGGTTCAGACCGTCCTTGGTTCCGAACCACATAAAGCCTTTCCTATCCTGCAAAATCTGATACACGGTGTTCTGCGAAAGACCGTTCCGGATATCCATCGTTCTGAAATAGTAATGAACAGCATCCTGCGCACAGACCGGCAATACCGCCCATAGGCACAGACTAAGGAAAAGCTTTATAATCAATCGTTTCATAACAACATTTTTAATGTACAATTTACCATTTACAAAGTACAATTTAACTATGCAGATGACAGCGCAGCCAAATTGTACTTTGTAAATGGTAAATTGTAAATGCCCCTATTTCTTAAGTGAATTGCAGATACGCGTATTTATCTCCTTCACGCGTTTCTCATCCAGCTTTATCACCTTGCGGTCGTAAGTCATCAGACCGTTCACTTCCACTTCCACATCCGTGGTCTGTGTATAGACGGCTGCCGAGAAACCTCTTTTTATCATCTGATACAGCATATCGGCATATTTCACGTACTCATCAGTCACTTCTTTGGAAGAGTTGAACTGAACATATCCCCAGTTGCGATTCGGTTCCCAAAGATGGTCTTTCAAGACAAGACCAATGCCGCCATACTCACCCAAAACCGTGGCGCGCTGTGCATCATACAAATACATTTCCGGTTGGGGATAGTTGTGGAGGTCGAGCATGTCACCGCAAGTATAATGGTTACCGCCACTTGCCGGATTCACCAGACGGGTCGGGTCATACTGTTTCGTCCATTCGGCTATCTCTACCGTCTTGAACTGCCCCCAGGCTTCGTTGAACGGTACCCATGTACCGATACACGGATAAGAGTAGAGACAATCCATTATTTCCTTCCATTCCTTGTGATAATAGGCTTCGGATTCGGTGGAGCGTTTCAGTTCTGTTCCGTCGAAATAGCGGCGGTTCTGCCATTCCGGATTACGGTCACCGCTCGGCATATCCTGCCATACGATGATACCCAAACGGTCACAATGTGTGTACCAACGTGCCGGTTCCACCTTGATATGCTTGCGAATCATATTGAAACCGAAATCTTTCGTCTTCTGTACATCATACAGCAAAGCCTCGTCTGTGGGAGCTGTATACAGTCCGTCGGGCCACCAACCCTGGTCCAGCGGTCCAAACTGGAACAAAGCCTCGTTATTTAGTTCCAGGCGTACGATGCCATCCGCGTCACGACGGGTGGAGTACTTACGCATGGCAGCATAGCTGTCCACCTTATCCACTACCTTGCCTCCGCTTTTCAGCGTCACTTTCAGCGTATAGAGGAAGGGGGAATCCGGACTCCACAACTTGGCATTCCGGGGCATGGACACCTCCACCGGCTCTGCATTGATACTTTTGCCGGTGGCTACCAGTTGATTGCCGTCATACACATTCACTTCCACAAAGTCGGAAGGGCATGCACTATTCAATTCAGCCCTCACTGTCAACAGATTACGGTCAATATCGGGAGTGATACGGAGATTCTCGATATGTTTTCCGGCAACCGGCTCCATCCATACCGTCTGCCAGATACCGCTTACGGGAGTATACCAGATACCTTCCGGATTGCTGACCTGCTTTCCACGGGGTTGAGGTCCTTTATCCGTCGGGTCCCAAACCTTTACGACCAACTGATTATTGCCTTTGCCAGAAAGGGCGGCAGTAATATCGAAGGAGAACGGAGTAAATCCACCCGTATGGCTGCCTACTTTCACATCATTCACCCATACATCCGTTTTCCAGTCGACAGCACCAAAGTGCAACAGCACTTGTTTTCCCTTCCAGGCGGAAGGAATATCAAAACTGCGCTGGTAGACCAGTTCCTGGTTTTCATTGATTCTTTTTCCAACTCCAGACAAGGAGGATTCGATGGCAAAGGGAACAAGTATCTGCCCTTCGAACTCTGCCGGAAGATGCTCACCTTTATTTATAACGGCATAATTCCACAGTCCGTTCAAGTTCTTCCAGTCACTCCGTTCCATGATGGGACGAGGATATTCGGGCAACACATTCGCGGGATTGATCTGGGATGCCCAGTCCGTTTTGATTTTATCACCTGCCGGCTTCCATTGCGCCGAGCTTCCGATTGCAAACAACGTCAAGAATGACGATATGAGGAAAAATCTTCTCATAGTATTATAACTTTTTATTGGTTTCTACGAAAGCAAAGATAAGCCGATTCAGAAAAAAAGAATAGAAATTTCGAACCAATAAATAGTATTTTTGTGGAATATCAAGGTATTACCATCTCATTTTATCAAAGAAATTCATCAAAGGCACCTTTTTCCGCTTTTCTTGCCACGCCTATGACAAGGTTTTGCCTTCCCATTGGCAAGACTTTGCCACCGCGTTGGCAAAACTTTGCCATAGGCGTGGCAAAAGTTTGCCAAGGCAGTGACAACTTGTTGGCAAAATACCTCCCTGATATACAAGGAGTAGCAAACAATAGACAGCAGGGAACGACTAATATCCCGGATTCTGCTGGTTCTCCAATGCCGGATTGGCATTTATCTCATCCTGCGAAATAGGAAGCACAATCTTCTCGAAAGTACGGTCGATTGTTTTTCCACGGTGACTCACCGGAATATCTTGAAAATCGTCGTTGAATTCGATGGTTCTGCCCATACGCATCATGTCGAAGAAGCGTTGTCCTTCACCAAAAAGCTCCTTGCTGCGCTCGTCCAGAATCATATCATCGGTAATGGTAGCGGCAGTGGCCGGTGCCAGTCCGGGAGAACGCCTGCGGATTTCATTCAGGTAACCGGCGGCGGCATCTGCGCCTGCTTCCTGCTTCGTGGAGTGCAAGGCTGCTTCGGCGGCAATCAGATATATCTCGGAAAGACGGATTATCTTGATATTGACGGCTGTATTGGTTGCCTTGCCGTCACCTGCCAGGGTGGTACTGCCCATATACTTGTAGCAGGCTCCCTTGCGTTCAATCTCATTGTCCACCCAGTATTCATCGTTGTCCATGATTCCCCAACGCACATCCGTCTCGTCTTCACCCAGACGGTTCAGGAAATAATCGCTGGCAAGATACCAGCCCATGGCATTCTTCAACTGTCCGTAGCGCATCAGGTAAAAGCCCAAAGAAGAAGTTCCCAGGTCTGATTCCTCAGTGGTGATGCCCAGCTCAAAGATGGACTCGGAACCAAACTGCTTGCTCCAGGAAGCCGTCCAATCGGCAGGCTCATACAGTTTGTACACACCGCTTTCTATAATCTCCCGGGCAGCGTTCAAAGCACCGTCATAATCTTCCATATAGAGTTTCACACGCGCTTGCAGGGCTATGTTGGTGTAATAGTCCGCATATCCGCTCTGCTTTGTCTTCTTCTTGGCAAGAAGGGCCGCCCCGTCCGACAAGTCCTGCAGAATCTGGCGATAGTTCTCCTCCACAGTAGCACGGGTGGGCTGGGCGTTCACCGTAAGCGGCTCGGTTACATTGGGAACTCCATAAGAGGTCTTGTTGTAATTGTAAGGAAGCCCGTAGAGACGGACCAAATCGAAATAGAACAGCGCCCTCAGAGTCAACGCCTGCCCTTTGGCTTCGGAAAAGTCTTCCATACTGCCCGATTCTTCCAGCTTCTCAATGTTGCTCAACAAGGTGTTGACCTGCAGAATGCAGTAATATCCACGGCTCCAGAAACCGGAATAAGTATTGCTGTTGGAAGTGTGGTTGAACGTATAGAATGCATCCAGTCCGCGTCCGGCAGCAAAAATCGTGAGGTCACCGCCCTTAGCATCACCGTACATAAAAAGGTTTCTGCCGTAATAGGACGATGAGGTCATCGCACTCATCACACCGTTGATAACCACCTGCGCATCGGCTACCGTACCGACAGCACCTTCTGCATTTCCGGAGTTGGTGGGCTGCATATCCAGAAAATCGTCACACGAAGTGAATGTAAAGGCACCAAGTATCACAAGTGCCAATAAATGATATATCTTTTTCATTGTTAGTTCCTCCAGTTCATTAAAATTTCAATTCAACGCCAACGACAAATGTTTTTCCGATAGGGGTTTCCCAACCACGTGTGCCGTATTCGCTCACTTCGGGGTCTGCCTCCTTGTATTTGGCTATTGTCCAAAGGTTGCTGGCAGTGAAGAAAAGGCGGGCATTCTCGATGAAAGCCTTGCGGGTCATGGCTTTGGGCAGCGTATAGGCCAATGAGAGATTCTTCAAGCGCAGATAACTGGCATTGAACAAGTGGCGGCTGCTGTATTGTTGCGGGTCATCGAGGTCTACACCTTCGATACGGGGCTCTGTACCGTTCGTATGGTCTGGCGTCCAAAGGTTGTTGTAGTAGCTTTTAGCACGGATACGCTCCCAATAATAACCGTCGTCGGCCACATCCATGTAGGCTCCATCGTACAAGTCTCCTCCTATCTTATAGGTAAAGCCCAACGAAAGGGCTATGCCTTTGTAGGAGACCGAGGTATTGATGCCCCCATACACTTTGGGAACGGCATTGCCGATGATGGTGTAGTTGGCATTGTTATAGTCATAAGTAGCTCCGCGTCCGTTATACTCAAAATCTCCGGCCTTGCCATTCTTGGGGTCATTTACATAGTAGACGTTCTTGCCGTTGGTCTTGTCCACACCTGCCCATTCGTATCCATAGAAAGCCAGCGTGGACTGACCTTCCCGGTATACATATTGCGCACGGCTGTCGCTACTGGTGGGGTCGTACCAGATAATGTCCGCACCGCCATACAACTCTTTCACCTCAGAACGGAGGAAGGTTGCGTTGACACCGGCACTCCATAACCATCCTTTACTATCAATGATGTCACCACTCAACTCCACCTCTACCCCATGGTTGTTGATGCATCCTACGTTCCGCAACGTAGAGGAAAATCCCGTAACCATCGAAATGGGAACATCCTGGAGCAGGTTCTTCGAATCACGGTTGAAGTATTCCACCGTACCGCGCAGACGTTGGCCGAAGAAGCCGAAGTCGATACCCACATTCGTGTTGTAGCTCGTCTCCCAAGACAGCTTGTCATTGGTGACGGTAGTGATTGTACCGCCCGGGTTACCCATGTACTTACTGGTATAGCTCATCAAGCTCATATAGCCGTAATTGTCCGAAGGCAGCGTACCGTTAATACCATAAGAGGCACGTATACGCAGGTTGCTCAGGAAAGAATATTTGCTCATAAAACCCTCGCGCATGATGTTCCACGCTCCTGCCACTGACCAGAAGTTTCCCCAACGTTCCTGCTTGCTGAGCCGGGAAGAACCGTCGCGGCGGTAAGAACCGGAAATGAAGTAGCGTTCATCGTAATTATAATCCAACTTGGAGAGCACGGACACCATCGAGTTTCCCCAGGAATATCCGGCAGAAGTCTGCGTTCCGGCAGTAGAAACTGTATGAATGGTGCTGACCGCAAGATTGCTTCCTGTGGCACGCACATAGTCTGTCTTGTTCTTCTCCGCTTCGAAACCCACCATGGTGCCAACTGTGTGTTTGTCGAAGGTGCCGGTATAATTGGCGGTAGTGGAGGTAACCATCTTCTCGTATGTAGTACGGTATTCGTTGACATTCCCATTGTCTGCCGAGCCTTTATAGTGATTGGCACTGTAATAGATATGGTCTTTTACAGTAGTATTGTCGTAAGAGTAGATAGAACGAAGGTCCAGGCCCGGCATCAGATGCAGGGTGAGCGTCTCCGCAGCCATGATTTTGGTACTGGTAGAACCGTTCTCCCACTCTTTGTCATAATAAAGCCCATTGTAGGCGTAGCTACCGTAACGTTCGGTCCAGAGCTCGCCGGTCTTGTAATCAGTGGGCCAGTAGAGTCCCCACAGCAAGTTACGGGTCTGCATGAAGTAATTACTGCCCGTGTTGCGTGTATCATTATAACCGCTTTTCTTGGTACGCGCCAGGCTGGCATTGGTGGTCAGTTCAAGGAATTTCCCCACCTTCTGGGTGAGGTTCAGGCGACCGGAAACACGGTCGAAGCTGTTCATCTTCAAACGTCCCTCGTCCTGGGTATAGGAAAGGGAAGTGTAATAGTTGGTATTCTGCGTAGCACCACTGACGGACATATCGTAGGTCTGGTAAATGGCGGTACGGAAATATGCCTTGTCCCAATCGTAGTATTTGCCTCCACGCCCGGAGTTGTCGTACTCAAGGATATTGACGTTCTCGTAAGCTCCCGTACCATTTGTGGTAAATTGGTAGCCATGTTTGTTGAAACGGCTGTTCAACTGGCCTATGGCATAGGCTGCCGCCTTTTCGTCCGTTTCGCCCTTACCGCTTGTACGGGCATCGTGAAATACGGTGTAGAGCATATTCACATTCTCCTGTACGCTGGCCGTTTCATAGTTGTCCGTTGCCCAGCAGGGCGTGAAGCCCACTTCGGCTTTCAGCGTCACCACCGGCTTGCCAATCTGTCCTTTTTTGGTAGTAATCAGAATGACGCCGTTTGCCGCACGCGACCCATAAAGCGAGCTGGCCGCCGCATCTTTCAATACAGAAATAGATTCGATGTCTTCCGGGTTCAACGTATTCATGATGTTGTTGGTAGAATAGAGCTCACCGCTCATCTGCCCCGTATTGCCCGAAGAGACCGGAACACCGTCCACTACATACAACGGTTCATTCCCGGCATTCATAGAACCTATGCCACGGATGCGGATGGCCGGTGCGGAACCCGCCTGGCCGGAATTATTCGTCAGTTGCAAGCCCGCCACTTTACCGTTCAACGCGTTTTCAAAGCTGGTCGTCGGAATGTCTTTCAGCGCATCCGCTTTCACTAAAGAAGCCGAACCTGCATAGCTGCTCTTTTTGGCCGTGCCGTAAGCCACCACCATCACTTCATCCAGTAGTTCCGAATCCGATTTCAGCACCACCTTCATAGCAGGCTTTATGGCAGCTTCTACTTTCTGCATACCTACAAAAGAGACAATCACTGTCTTTGCCGTGCCCGGCACATTCAAGATTGTAAATTTACCTTCGATATCGGTCACGGCCCCCAGCGTTGTGCCCTTCACCAATACCGATGCCCCAATAATCGGCTCATTGTTGTCCTCGGCAAATACTGTTCCCGAGACCGTAGACGTCTGAGCCATCACTCCCGCCCCCATAACCAGGCAGACAATGATTAACAAGAAGAATTTCTTTCTCATGCTTCTCTTCCTTAAAATTAGTCAATCAAAACACTTTTTAATATCCAAACGCTGCAAAGGTATGTATCTTTTTCAAAAAGAAAAGCAATAGTATTCAAAAAGCTTCATTTTGATTGTATTTTAAGCCAAACACAAGCAATATGTCTACAACCTAAGCATTCCAAGCAATAAGTATGATGCTGGATACGGAAATATAAGCAATGCCAAAGAAGATATATCCGGATTTTAAGATATGACACGTCCCGGCATACAACTTTTTTCGTAACTTTGCACAGTTTTAAAATACACTGAACGAATGGAGTTTAAGTATGACGTTATTGTAATCGGCGCCGGACACGCAGGATGCGAAGCCGCTGCCGCTGCTGCAAACCTGGGTTCGAAGACTTGTCTTATCACAATGGATATGAACAAAATCGGACAGATGAGTTGTAACCCGGCAGTGGGAGGCATCGCCAAAGGACAGATAGTACGCGAAATAGACGCCTTGGGAGGATATATGGGATTGGTGACAGACCAGACAGCCATACAGTTCCGTATACTGAACCGTTCCAAAGGTCCCGCTATGTGGAGTCCGCGCGCGCAGTGCGACCGCAACAAATTCATCTGGGCATGGAGAGAGATACTGGAAAATATCCCCAACCTGCATATCTGGCAGGATACCGTGCAGGAAATCCTCGTTGAAAACGGTGAGATTACGGGAGTAGTCACATTATGGGGAGTAACGTTCCATGCCAAATGTGTAGTACTCACCGCAGGAACTTTCCTCAATGGACTGATGCACGTGGGACGTACCATGCTTCCAGGCGGACGTATGGCAGAACCTGCATCCTACCAATTAACCGAATCCATCGCAAAGCATGGCATCACCTTTGGACGCATGAAGACGGGAACCCCCGTACGCATAGATGGACGCAGCGTGCATTATGAGGATATGGAAATCCAAGACGGAGAATGTGACTTCCACAAGTTCTCGTTCATGGACACTCATGTACGCCATTTGAAACAGCTCCCTTGCTGGACCTGCTTCACCAACGAAGAAGCACACCGCATCCTGCAGGAAGGTCTGCCGGATTCTCCCCTTTTCAACGGACAAATCCAAAGTATCGGCCCACGTTATTGCCCCAGTATAGAAACCAAGATTGTGACTTTCCCCGACAAACCGCAGCACCAGCTTTTCCTGGAGCCCGAAGGGGAAACAACCCAAGAGCTCTACTTGAATGGATTCTCTTCTTCATTGCCCATGAACATCCAGATTGCAGCATTGAAACAGATACCGGCGTTCAGAGACCTCGTCATCTACCGCCCGGGCTATGCCATCGAATACGACTTCTTTGACCCCACCCAACTGAAACATACGCTGGAAACGAAGAATATAAAGAATCTGTTCTTTGCCGGACAAGTAAACGGAACAACCGGTTACGAGGAAGCAGCTGGACAAGGAATCATGGCAGGTATCAACGCCCACATCAATTGCCACGGCGGAGAACCGTTCACCCTTGCAAGGGATGAAGCATATATCGGCGTTTTAATCGATGACTTGGTAACAAAAGGTGTGGACGAGCCTTACCGTATGTTTACTTCCCGTGCCGAATATCGCATCCTGCTCCGTATGGATGATGCGGACATGCGACTCACGGAAAAAGCCTGGAAGCTGGGACTCGCCAAGGAAGAGCGGTACAAGCTGCTGACAGAAAAACGTGAAGCCGTGAACCGGATTATAGACTTCGCGCGGAATTACTCGATGAAACCGGCATTAATCAATCCGGTATTGGAGCAGCTCGGCACAACTCCACTGCGCCAGGGATGCAAATTGATAGATTTGATAAACCGTCCGCAGATAACGATTGAGAACATTGCCGAACACGTCAGTGCCTTTAAACGAGAACTGGATAAAATATCCGATAGAAAGGAAGAAATTGTAGAAGCTGCAGAAATACTCATCAAGTACGAGGGATACATCGGACGCGAACGGATTATTGCGGATAAATTGGCAAGATTGGAAAGTATCAAGATAAAAGGTAAGTTTGACTATAATTCCATTCAATCCCTTTCTACCGAAGCTAGACAGAAGCTGATGAAGATAGATCCGGAAACAATAGCCCAAGCGGGTCGGATTCCGGGAGTATCTCCAAGCGACATCAACGTGCTACTGGTACTTTGCGGACGATAGAGCGCAAAGTTCCACGTGAAACAAAGAATTCAATAAACGTATTAAACAAACTGATTATGAGTAAAGAAACTCTTACCAAAAGCATCCGAGAAATACCCGACTTCCCCATTCCGGGAATTCTATTCTACGATGTAACTACCTTGTTCAAGGAGCCTACCGCCTTGCAGGAACTCTCGGACACACTATACGAGATGTATAAAGACAAAGGCATCACCAAAGTAGTGGGTATAGAATCAAGAGGATTCATTATGGGCCCCATTCTCGCCACCAGACTGGGGGCAGGCTTCGTACCTATCCGCAAGCCGGGAAAGCTTCCTGCAGAAACCATTGAAGAAAGCTATGATAAAGAATATGGCAAAGACACCGTGCAGATGCACAAGGATGCCATCAATGAAGACGATGTAGTATTGCTACACGACGACTTGCTGGCAACCGGTGGAACAATGGAAGCCGCCTGCAAACTGGTGAAACAGATGAACCCCAAGAAAGTGTATGTAAACTTCATCATCGAGCTGAAAGAGCTTCATGGCAAGGATGTGTTTGGAGATGATGTGGAAGTGGAGGCTGTGCTGTCGCTTTAGCCATTTCATATTTCACCACAGATTACACAGATTAACACAGATTATTTATCCACCACAAAACACAGTTTTATCAAAGAGAAATCTGCGCTAATCTGTGTAATCTGTGGTGAAACGTCGGTATTATGGAAGAACTCAGAACTAACGACTACCTCAAAGGGATTGTATCCAACCTTCCCGAAAGTCCCGGTATTTACCAATATCTGAATACCGAAGGGACTATTATATATGTAGGAAAGGCAAAGAATCTGAAGCGAAGAGTGTCTTCCTACTTCAACCGGGAGCACGAACCGGGAAAGACGAGGGTGCTGGTCAGCAAGATTGCAGATATCCGATATATCGTGGTGAATACGGAAGAAGACGCGCTATTGTTGGAAAACAATCTTATCAAGAAATACAAGCCTCGCTACAACGTACTGTTGAAAGACGACAAGACGTATCCCAGCATCTGCGTGCAGAACGAATACTTTCCACGTGTATTCAGAACCCGGAAGATAATCCGTAACGGTTCCTCCTATTATGGCCCTTACAGCCATATACCTTCCATGTACGCATTACTCGACCTCATCAAGCATCTGTACCCTTTGCGTACATGCCACCTGAACCTCTCTCCGGAAAACATACGTGCCGGAAAGTTCAATGTTTGCCTGGAATACCACATCAAGAACTGTGCAGGACCTTGCATCGGGAAGCAAAGTCAAGAAGAGTATCTGAAAAACATCGCTGAAATCAAGGAAATACTCAAAGGGAATACCCAGGAGATAGAACGGATGCTTTTCCAGCAAATGCAGGAACTGGCAGCCGAAATGAAGTTTGAAGAAGCACAGAAGATAAAGAAGAAATACCTGCTGCTGGAAAACTACCGGGCGAAATCGGAAGTGGTAAGCAACGTGCTGCACAATATCGACGTGTTCTCCATCGAGGAAGACAGCGATGAAAAGTCCGCTTTCGTCAACTACCTGCACATTACGAACGGTGCCATCAACCAGGCTTTCACCTTTGAATACAAGAAACGATTGAATGAGAGCAAAGAAGAACTGCTCTCTCTCGGCATCATCGAAATGCGGGAAAGATACAAGAGCCTTTCTCGCGAAATCATCGTGCCTTTTGAGCTGGATATGGAGCTGAAAGATGTCGTCTTTACCATCCCGCAACGGGGAGACAAAAAGAAGCTGCTGGAACTCTCCATCCTCAACGTGAAGCAGTACAAAGCCGACCGCCTGAAGCAAGCCGAAAAGCTGAATCCGGAGCAACGGACCGTGCGCCTGCTGAAAGAGATACAGCAAGAGCTGCACCTGGACCGCCTGCCCATGCAGATAGAATGTTTCGACAACTCCAACATCCAGGGTTCCGACCCCGTGGCCGGGTGCGTGGTCTTCGTCAAGGGGAAACCTTCCAAGAAGGATTACCGCAAGTACAATATCAAGACCGTAGAGGGACCGGATGACTATGCCTCCATGAAAGAGGTCGTAAAACGGCGCTATCAGCGCGCTATAGAAGAGAAAGCACCCCTGCCCGACCTTCTTATCACCGACGGTGGAAAAGGGCAAATGAGCGCCGTAAAAGAGGTGATAGACGAGCTTGGCCTGAACATCCCCATTGCCGGACTTGCCAAAGATGGCAAACATCGCACTTCCGAGCTATTGTATGGCTACCCTCCCCAGACCATCGGATTGAAACAGAACACCCCCCTCTTCCGACTGCTGACGCAGATTCAAGATGAAGTGCACCGCTTCGCCATTACCTTCCACCGCGACAAGCGCAGCAAACGGCAGATTGCCTCCGCACTGGACGAGATAAAAGGTATCGGTGAAAAGACGAAAAGCACGTTGCTCAAGGAGTTCAAAAGCGTGAAGCGTATCCGCGAAGCATCTGCCGAGGAGCTTGCCGCCGTGGTGGGAGAAGCGAAAGCCAAAATCATCCAGACCTATTTCTCAGAGAAATAATGACTGATAAATCAGCCTGCAGAGCCATGCACACAACGAATTAATTCGTAACTTTGTCCCCTCAAAAAGACAAGAACAACATGAGAGTAGTGATACAACGTGCCGGACACGCTTCCGTCACCATCAACGGAACCTGCAAAGCCTCCATTGGAAAGGGCCTCATGATACTCGTAGGCATCGAAGAATCCGATGGAAAAGAAGATATTGACTGGCTTTGCAAGAAGATAGTCAACCTGCGCATTTTCGATGACGAAAACGGCGTAATGAACAAATCCATTCTTGAAGCAGACGGCGAGATACTGGTTATCAGCCAGTTCACCCTCCACGCCTCCACCAAGAAAGGCAACCGTCCCTCCTACATACGGGCAGCACGGCCGGAAATATCCGTCCCACTGTACGAACAATTCTGCCGGGAACTGAGTTTAGCATTAGGTAAAGAAATAGGTACCGGCGAATTTGGTGCCGATATGAAAGTAGAACTGATGAACGATGGTCCCGTGACCATCTGTATAGATACAAAAAACAAGGAATAATGACGTTAGAAGAAGCACAGAAACAAGTGGATTCCTGGATAAAGGAATACGGAGTGCGCTATTTCAGCGAACTCACCAATATGGCGATACTGACCGAAGAAGTGGGCGAACTCGCCCGCGTCATGGCACGCAAGTATGGCGACCAATCCTTCAAGAAAGGAGAAAAAGACAATCTCGACGATGAGATGGCAGATGTTCTTTGGGTACTTCTCTGCCTTGCGAACCAGACCGGAGTGAACCTGACAGACGCCTTCTGCCGCAACTTCGAGAAGAAAACCAGACGTGACCAGACAAGACATATCAATAACCCTAAATTGAAAGACCATGGAGAAGAATGAGCCTACCCAGAGTAAGTATGACGCCGCCCTGGCAAAGTACAACACCCAACTGGATGATGCAGAAATAGCTGCACAAGCTGCCAGAATCATTGCAGAGAAGGTACCGGCAAACAATACACCGGAGGTAAAGAAATTCCTGTTCAACTGCATCGACCTTACCACCCTGAAGAGTGAAGACAGCGATGAAAGCGTCATGAAATTCACCCAGAAAGTGAATAAATTCGACGAAGAGTTCCCCGACCTGAAGAATGTGGCAGCCATCTGTGTATACCCCAATTTTGCAGAAGTCGTAAAAGACACGCTGGAAGTGGAGGATGTAAAAATAGCTTGTGTATCAGCAGGTTTCCCCTCCTCCCAGACTTTCATTGAAGTGAAAGTGGCAGAAACTGCCATGGCACTGATGGAAGGCGCCGATGAAATAGACATCGTTATTTCGGTGGGCAAGTTCCTGGCTGGAGACTATGAAGGCATGTGCGAGGAGATACAAGAACTCAAAGCAACCTGCAAAGAGCACCACATGAAGGTAATCCTCGAAACCGGAGCTTTGAAGACGGCTTCGAACATCAAAAAAGCATCCATCCTTTCCATGTATTCGGGTGCCGATTTCATCAAGACTTCCACCGGCAAGCAGCAGCCTGCCGCCACGCCGGAGGCCGCCCTGGTTATGTGCCAGGCCATCAAGGAATATCACGAGCTGACGGGTATCAAGGTAGGCTTTAAGCCCGCAGGAGGAATCAACTGCGTGAACGATGCACTGATTTATTACACCATCGTCAAGGAAGTGCTCGGCGAAGAATGGCTGAACAACGAACTGTTCCGCTTGGGAACCAGTCGTCTTGCCAACCTGCTGCTTTCGGAAATCAAGGGCGAGGAAATGAAATTCTTTTAAGAGGAAGCTGCATTTACCTATAAATAAAGCCTGATGGAGTGGGTTCCATCAGGCTTTTTCATATTATCAACCGGAAACAGTTCCGTCATTTTTCCCGTTCCACCACATAGTCCAGATACCCGGCTAGCGCTGCTTTTACCTCCGTGTCGGGCAAAGAAGCCAGCAAAGAAAGAGCCTTTTCCTTATAGTCATACATCACTTGCGAAGCATACTCTATACCACCATTCTGCTTGGTAAATTCGATTAAATGGGCTATTTCGCCAGGCGTTGCCTCCCCATTCTTTATCTTTACGGCAATTTCTTCCGCTGTTTTATCCTTCACGGTATTGAGCACATGAAGCGCAGGTAGAGTCAACTTCCCCTCCACCATATCATTTCCGGTAGGTTTGCCTATTTCCTTGCTCTCGGAGTAATCGAAAATATCATCCTTTATCTGAAAACAAAGCCCGATATATTCACCGAACAGACGCGCAGATTCCGCCTTTTCATCGCTGGCTCCCACCGAGAGAGCGCCCGCCTTCGTACAAGCTGCAAAGAGCACGGCCGTCTTCTTGCGGATAACGTCGAAATAGACTTCCTCGGAGAAATGGAGATTGCTGACGTTGGAAAGCTGCAGAAGTTCACCATCTGCCAAATCCTGCCCCAGGCAGGAGACGATGTCGATAATGTCATGGTTACGGGTCATGCCCACTTGCACCAACGCTGTTGCAAGCAGATAATCGCCTGCCAGTACGGCTACTTTATTATTGAAAATGGCATTAACGGAGAGTTGTCCACGACGTTCAGTACTTTCGTCCACTACATCATCGTGCACAAGGCTGGCATTATGAAGAAGTTCCAACGCAACCGCAGCATGCAGGGTTGCAGGACATACCTTGCCAAAAAGCTTCGCAGCCAGAAGCACCAGAATGGGGCGCATCATCTTCCCGTTCTTCTGCCGGATATGCGCAATTACGCTGTTCAGCAAAAGGTTGGAACTGGAGAGGGTACTTTCAAAAAGCTTCTTGAAGTCCTCCAATTCCTCAGAAATCGGAGATTTTATCAATGATGAGTTGTCCATGCATCGCTATTTGCCTACAAAAATAGTAATAAAACGGTTAATACGGTATTTTTTTGTACTTTTACCATGAAAAAAAGGATTAAATGTATGAATTCAATCGATAAACTGTTTTTGCTCGATGCCTATGCACTGATATATCGAGCCTATTACGCGTTCATCAAGAACCCGAGAATCAATTCAAAAGGATTCAACACTTCGGCCATTCTGGGCTTTGTAAACACCCTGGAAGAAGTGCTCAAAAAAGAGAATCCCACACACATAGGAGTAGCCTTCGACCCGTCGGGCCCCACCTTCCGCCACGAGGCCTACGAACAATACAAGGCACAGCGCGAGGAGACGCCCGAGGCCATCCGCCTCTCCGTTCCTATTATAAAGGATATCATCCGTGCCTACCGCATCCCCATCCTCGAGGTAGCCGGTTATGAGGCAGACGACGTGATAGGCACGCTTGCCACCGAAGCCGGACGACAGGGCATCACCACCTATATGATGACTCCCGACAAGGACTACGGGCAACTGGTATCGGACAATGTTTTCATGTACCGTCCCAAGCACACCGGCGGATTCGAAATCATGGGTACGGAAGAGGTAAAGACGAAGTTCAGCATACAATCCACCGCACAAGTCATCGACATGCTCGGACTGATGGGCGATGCTTCCGACAACATCCCCGGCTGTCCGGGTGTGGGCGAGAAAACCGCACAGAAACTGATTGCCGAATTCGGCAGTATCGAAAACCTGCTGGAACATACCGACCAGCTGAAAGGCGCACTGAAAACGAAAGTGGAAACCAACCGCGAGATGATAACCTTCTCCAAATTCCTTGCCACCATCAAAACAGATGTTCCCATTCAGCTCGACATGGATTCGCTCGTCCGCGAAGAACCGAACGAAGAGGAACTCCGCAAGATTTTCGAGGAGTTGGAATTCCGCACACTCATCGATCGGGTACTCAAAAAGGGAAGCAGCAATTCGTCCTCCCCTACTCCAACCTCTCCGGTACCCGACCTCTTTGCCGGGACTCTGTTTGCCCAGCCGCAAACCTCCACTCCCGAAAACAGCGCCCCGATTCAAGGCGATTTGTTTGCAAATTTTGCGGGCGAGGGGACGGGCGTTTCTGAAAATTCAAACCTGACGCGGTTAGAAATGCTCGATGTAGACTACCAACTCATTGATACAGAAGACAAAAGAGCAGAAATTATTCAAAAGTTACTTACAAGCGAAATTCTCTCAATAGATACCGAGACTACCGGAACCGAGCCAATGGACGCCGAACTTGTAGGAATGAGCTTCAGCGATGCCGAAAACTGTGCATACTACGTACCCGTTCCCGCCGAACGAGAGGAAGTCTTAAAAATTGTAAACGAGTTCCGTCCCCTCTTCGAAAACGAGAAATCCATGAAGGTGGGACAAAATATCAAGTACGATATGATTATCCTCCAAAATTACGGCGTCCAGGTGAAAGGCAAACTTTTCGACACCATGCTTGCCCACTACGTGCTTCAACCCGAACTGCGACACAACATGGACTATCTGGCGGAAATCTACCTGCACTACCAGACCATCCACATCGATGAGCTAATTGGAGCGCGAGGCAAAAACCAAAAGAACATGCGCGACCTTCCACCCGAAGATGTCTACCGTTATGCCTGCGAGGATGCGGACGTCACCCTCAAACTGAAAAACGTGCTGGAAAAGGAACTGAAGGAGCAAGGTGCCGAACATCTGTTCTACGAAATAGAGATGCCGCTCGTCCCCGTACTTGTCAATATAGAGAGCAACGGAGTGCTGCTCGATACGGAAGCATTGAAGCAGTCGTCCCAGCACTTCACTGTCCGCCTGCAGGAGATTGAAAAGGAAATCTACGAGATGGCTGGCGAGACATTCAATATCAGCTCCGCCAAGCAGGTAGGCGAAGTGCTGTTCGACAAGCTGAAAATCGTGGAGAAAGCGAAAAAGACCAAGACCGGACAATACGTCACCTCCGAAGAGGTGCTGCAAAGCTACCGCAGCAAGCACGACATCATCGGGAAGATACTGGAATACCGCGGACTGAAGAAACTGCTGAGCACCTATATAGATGCCCTGCCCCAGCTCATCAACCCACGTACGGGCCGCATACACACCTCCTTCAACCAGGCGGTAACCGCTACCGGACGCCTCAGCTCCAGCAATCCCAACCTGCAGAACATCCCCATCCGCGACGAAGACGGAAAGGAAATCCGCAAGGCGTTCATCCCCGACACCGACTGCGAGTTCTTCTCTGCCGACTACTCGCAGATAGAGCTGCGCATCATGGCACACCTCAGCGAAGATAAGAACATGATAGACGCCTTCCTCAGCGGACACGACATCCACGCCGCTACCGCTGCCAAGATATATAAGATAGATATAAACGACGTAACCGCCGACATGCGCCGCAAGGCAAAAACGGCAAACTTCGGCATCATCTACGGCATCTCCGTCTTCGGGCTTGCCGAACGCATGGGCGTTTCTCGCCAGGAAGCCAAAGAGCTGATAGACGGCTACTTTGAAACCTACCCACAAGTGAAGGAGTATATGGACAAAAGCATCCAGGTGGCACGCGAGCAGGGCTACGTGGAAACCATCTTCCACCGCAAGCGCTTCCTGCCGGACATCAACTCAAGAAACGGGGTGGTACGGGGCTATGCCGAACGGAATGCCATCAACGCCCCCATCCAGGGAAGTGCCGCCGACATCATAAAAGTAGCGATGGCACACATCTATCAGCGCTTCCAAGCTTACAATCTGAAAGCAAAGATGATTTTACAGGTCCATGACGAACTAAATTTCAGCGTTCCAGAGGCAGAAAAAGAGCTTGTACAGAAAATCGTAATCGAAGAGATGGAGCAGGCATATCGCATGCACGTACCTCTGAAAGCCGATTGTGGGTGGGGAAACAACTGGTTACAGGCACACTAAACAGCCCAATAACTTTATTTAACTTACAATCAGAAAGCAACAGAAGCAATCCTTTCCAAATACAGTTTGCTCATCAGAATATCCGGCAACCTCGCTGCCGGATATTTTTTATTCACCAATCTTGCCAAAAGGAAAGCATACCGAAACCCTCACTACTGACATATTGATAAAATTTAATCCGATATTTATATTTATGTCAATTTAATACGTACCTTTGCAGCGAAATCAATGACATATTGATAGAAAATAGAAAGTTAAACTAAAAAAGACATAAAACCATGAAAGCAAAAGTATCTTTAAAAACAGTGATTGTTTCAGCACTTCTCTTAGTTTGCGGATTAAATGCCTCAGCCGACAATAAGAGCAACCTCATTTACAATTCGGAAGAAGTAAATGGCATGAAGGTGGCAGAGACCGTATACAAGATGGACGGAAACACGCTTGCCAACTATATGAAGTACAATTATAAGTACGACGACCAGAACCGCATGACGGAAAGCGAAGCCCTGAAATGGAACAGCACCAAGAATACATGGGGCAAGGACATGTGCATCCGCTATGCATACCAAGGCAAGACGATGACTACCACATACTACAAATGGAACAACAAGAAAGGCGAATACATACTGGTTCCCGAGATGACAGTAATCATGGACAACCCTAACATGTAATTGACAAACTCTCTCTTAAAGTAAGAAATCTTATTCCTAACAACAATAACCGAAACCTTTCATAAAAGAGCCGGAATGATTCGCACATTCCGGCTCTTTTATTATATCTTCGCCTCCTAAAAAGGAATGCCACATGATACCCGAGACCCTCATTACCTATATCGAGACAGCAATCATTCCCCGGTACAAGGAGTTTGACAAGGCACACAACCTCTCACACGTCCGCACCGTCATCGAAGAAAGCCTTGCCCTCGCCCGGCAATATCCCGAAGCGGACGAACGCCTGGCATACGTCATTGCCGCCTACCATGACACGGGACTGTGCCGCGACCGCGCCACCCACCACCTTGTCTCCGGCGAGATACTGATGGCGGACTCCACCCTGCGGCAATGGTTCTCCGACACGGAAATCCTCCTCATGAAAGAAGCCGTAGAGGACCACCGGGCCTCTACAGACCACGAGCCGCGCAGCATCTACGGCAAGATTGTTGCCGAAGCAGACCGCATCATCGACCCGGACATCACCCTACGCCGCACCGTACAGTACGGATTGAAACAGAATCCTGCCGCCGACAAGGAGTGGCACTACCAGCGGTTCCATCAGCATCTCATGGCAAAATATGCACCCGGCGGTTATCTGAAGCTCTGGTTTCCCGAGGGGAAGAATGCGGAACAGCTGAAGAAGCTCCAAGCCATTATCGCAGACGAAGGACGGCTGCGGCAAGTTTTCAACCGAATATTCGAAGAGGAAAAGCAATAGCGGTATCAATGAAGCATATGCCCCATTTCATTTTCGACTATGGAAACGGTTTGTTTCCCATAATGGAACAGAGTGTTCTCTATAAGGAAACAAAGTGTTTCCTATAACGGAACAAATCGTTTTATCCCGTCGAAACAAGTCGTTTCATACAAGAGAAACAATCTGTTCCGACGGGGTGTAACAAAGTGTTCAGTACTGTGAACTAATACAATAGCTCTATTTAGAAGGTCTCACAAGATAAGTATCCGCCTCCATAAGTATAAAGACTTATGGGCGTGCCAACATGAGGAAATCATAAAACTCACAGATGGACTGGCCTTCGGTCTCTGATTCGAAGACAAAGAAGAGCGGCTGCTTTCCCTTATGCAGCTTTGCCGGAATAGAGAGCGAAGCATAGAACTCCCTGCAAGTGCTGCCAGCCTTCACATTCACAAGTCCTATCTCTACACCGCCTTTTGTTGTCCAAGGGCTACCCAGCATGATGCGGATGCGTCCGTCGGTATCTTCAGCCTTCAACCTTAACTGCATCTGCAAAGACTTATCTCGCGGAACGGCATTCATATTCAGGTATTTATATCCTACAATCGACCCACTTGTGTTATTCACCACCGGAGCGAACGGGATTTTGTGGTTGTTATCGCCGGCATAGGGATTATTATCCCGGTACACAGGCCGGATATAAGACCCCGTATACACATAATGGGGATAGACCTCTTTGATTCCTCCGGGATTGGTGTGCCAACAAGCCAGCCCGGCCGAGATGCGCTGCATAGGATTGAGCCCTTCAAGAAGGAAACCTTCAGAGTTGAACTCTCCGCGTGAAATCACGACTTTCCCGCCTTTTCCTTTTTCCACCTTTACATCAATGGCCGACACCATAGCTTGGCGTGCATAGCAATCGGTACCTATCTGGCGATGATAGAACACGTACCATTGCTCACCTATCTTGCAGATACTGCCATGCGTATTTCCACCGGGCATGGCCGAAGCTATCACATTGCCTTTTTCATCATATTCGCGCGCCCGCGCATCGATGATTGTCCCACCATAGGTCCACGGGCCCAAGGGATGCTCGCTGTAGGCATAGGCCAACGTATAGTTGCTGGCGTTTGGCAGGCCATCTTCACCCTCAGCGGTAGTACGGCTATAGATAAACACATACTTATCCTCAATCTTGCGGATAGAAGATGCCTCAAAGAAGCGGAATATACCTTCCTGCCGATAGCCCGAAATCATGTTCTCCACCACTTCGGTACCGGGCTTTACCGTGCACATGGTAGCAGGGTCCAACTCCGCGCCATGCGAAATGCCAAATCCCCAATAACCATACACGCGTCCATCATCGTCAACAAACACTGCGGGGTCGAATCCCAAGCAACCGAAAGTCTCACGAGGACGTTCCTTGTTCCAATTGCATACTGTAAACGGACCATCGGGACGGTCGCTTTTGGCAATCATGGAATTGCGCCCGCCACCTTGATTATTCGGAAAGAGGTAATAAGTTTTCTTACCATCGGCATCGGTAGTTACTGTCACGTCAGGAGCAAAAAGCACGTCGTCGGTTCCATCAGCATTCAGTTTATACAGCTCGGGCGACTCATTGACTTTAAATATCACGCCGTCATATCTCCAACGGGTCAGGTCCTCTATGGGTGCCGACCACACCACTTGGTCACGTCCGCAATACATCCACTTGAGATTGTCGTGCGAACCATAAATATAGACACGGTACTTGCCGGGACAGTCAGGATCCTCAAACACATAGGGCTCACCATCAGGAATAAATTCCCAAAGCGGCAGATAAGGATTCTGTGCAGATAATGTAAAAGACAAGCTGATGAGACATGATAAAATCATCAGAATTTTTCTTACTTTGTTTTTCATAATCGCATTGATTTATAGAATGATACTTAAATTATAATTGCGACAAAACTATCAATTTATCGTTTCATCGTCATGCTTTTAATGCAAATTAACACGTTCAATACGAATTTCTAAATACCGTTCCGGCGGCTCTCCCATCTCCTCCTTTCTTCGTTGGTGTATGCAAAAATCAGCTATTTTTCAGTAAGTTTGTCCGGTTTGCACTATCTTTGCTTAAAAAAGCGAAGATAGGCTGCACCTCAGCATAAAAAATGAACGAGTTCATTTTATTCTGCATTCGGTTTGCACTATCTTTGCATCCAATTAACTGAACAATAACTAAAAAAACAAGATAACACTATGGCATTAAAAGCTGGTATCGTGGGCCTTCCCAACGTAGGAAAATCCACTCTTTTCAACTGCTTGAGCAGCGCAAAGGCACAAGCGGCAAACTTCCCGTTCTGTACAATCGACGCCCAAATGGGACAAGTGTCCGTACCCGACGAACGACTGACGAAGCTCGCCGAGCTGGTTCACCCGGGGCGTATCGTACCCGCCGTGTGCGACATCGTCGACATTGCCGGACTGGTGAAGGGCGCCAGCAAAGGTGAAGGACTCGGCAACCAGTTCTTGGGCAACATCCGCGAGTGCGACGCCATCATCCACGTGCTGCGCTGCTTCGACAACGGCAACATCGTCCACGTGGACGGTTCGGTGAACCCCGTGCGCGACAAGGAAATCATCGACACAGAGCTACAACTGAAGGACCTCGACACGGTGGAAAACCGCATCAAGCGTGTAGAGAAGATAGCCAAAGTGGGTGGCGACAAGGCGGCAAAGATAGAGTACGAACTCCTGCTCCGCTACAAGGATGCCCTGGAACAAGGACAAAGCGCCCGCACCGCCATTCCGCAGAACGACGACGAGGAACAATGCGCCAAGCAGATGTTCCTGCTTACTACCAAGCCTGTGCTCTACGTCTGCAACGTGGATGACGTCAGTGCCGCCAGCGGCAACCAGTACGTAGAGCAGGTGCGTGAAGCCATCAAGGGCGAGGATGCGGAACTCATCATCATCTCCGCCCAGACCGAGGCCGACATCGCCGAACTGGAGACATACGAAGAAAAGCAGATGTTCCTCGAAGACCTGGGACTGAAAGAAAGCGGCTGCAACCGTTTGATTAAAGCTATCTACAGCCTGCTGAACCTCGAAACCTTCATCACTGCCGGAGAGATGGAAGTAAAAGCATGGACCTATCGCAAGGGCTGGAAAGCGCCGCAATGCGCCGGCGTTATCCATACGGATTTCGAGAAAGGGTTTATCCGGGCAGAGGTCATCAAGTATGAGGATTATATCAAGTATGGCAGCGAAGCAGCCGTGCGCGAAGCCGGAAAGTTGGGTGTGGAAGGTAAGGAATACGTGGTGCAGGATGGGGACATCATGCACTTCAGGTTCAATGTGTAATGATATTCATTCCAGATGGCAATGTACAAAGAAAGTACATTGCCATTTTCTAATAAACTCCATACAATAACAATACTGTGAAACAGATTATCTTCCTTTTATTCTTATTGTCCTGTACTGCCGTTTATGCACAACAGCAAGACTCGGTAACCATTCACGGACGGGTGACTGATTACAACGGACAGCCGATAGACAGTGCCAGCGTCTGGTGGCAAAACCCGCAGTTCAATGACATCATAGAAGCCATAACCGACAAAGACGGGCATTACACGGCCCGTATACCCAAAGGGAAATATCAAAGTGCAGCCTCTATTTATCTGCCCTCCTATGCGCACATTGCCATGAAAAGCGGGCTGCCCGAGACTGAACACCGCCTGGAGTTCTGGGCCTGGGATTTCATCGCCGACCGCGACACTACACTCGACATACGTTATCATCGTATGGAAGCTTATGGCCTGCGTGCTTTCTGCATCCCCGGAGCCATGCCTACTTATCAGATATACGTCCGTCCCATGAGCTTGACACGTACCTACCAATGGATGAAAGAAACAAAGCCCGAGTCATTGGTACACGGTGAAAACCTAAGTGACATTGAGCAACAAGAACAAAACAAAGAAGCCAGAGAATGCCAGATGGCTCCCCGCCCCGGGCAACTGAAAGTCACCGTCTGGATAGACGGCGAGAAAATCCCCGTGCTGATGAAGCAGGAAATAAAAGAATATTTCGACAGCAACGAATATGGCAACGCCTATCTATTGACAGTAGACATGCCCAAGCATCCCAAAAAAGACCTTCCCTACCGTATCTTCAAAGTAGAGCTGGAAGACATGGAAAACGGTGACCGGGGCGAAGGGCTTTACTATATGGAAAAGGAAAACTACGTTCAATAAACCATACACAACAAATGGCAAACAGTAATCTGAAATACCTCATAGCAGGTACCGGCGGCGTAGGCGGAAGCATCGCCGCCTTTCTTTCATTATCCGGCAAAGACGTCACTTGCATTGCACGTGGCGAACACCTTGCCGCCATACGCGGGAACGGTCTGCAACTGCACTCCGATTTGAAAGGTGAACATTGTCTGAAAGTGGCGGCATTTACCGCAGAAGAATTCCAAGGCAAAGCGGATGTTATCTTCGTCTGCGTCAAAGGTTATTCCGTAGACTCCATTACGGAACTCATCAAACGTGCCTCACACGAGCGTACAGTGGTAATCCCCATCCTGAATGTTTACGGAACCGGTCCCCGTATCCAGCGGTTGGTCCCCGGCGTCACGGTGCTCGACGGCTGCATCTACATCGTAGGATTCGTATCCGGACGGGGAGAAATCACGCAGATGGGAAAGATTTTCCGGCTCGTCTACGGAGCACACCGCAGCACGATTGTTTCCCGTGAAACATTGGAAGCCGTGCAACGCGATTTGCAGGAAAGCGGCATCAAAGCCGAAATCTCCGACGACATCAACCGGGACACATTCGTCAAGTGGTCCTTCATTTCTGCTATGGCCGTCACCGGAGCCTATTACGACGTACCTATGGGCGAAGTCCAGAAACCGGGCAAAGTGCGCGACACCTTTATCGGACTGTCACAAGAGAGTGCAGCTTTGGGCAGGAAGTTGGGTATAGAATTCAAGGAAGACATCGTGCAGTATAACCTCAAAGTAATAGACAAACTCGCCCCTGAAAGTACCGCCTCCATGCAGAAAGATATGGCCAAAGGACATCAGAGCGAAGTACAAGGCTTGTTGTTCGACATGATTACGGCTGCAGAGGAACAAGGGATTGAGGTGCCGACGTATAGGATGGTGGCGGAGAAATTCAAATAAACTGCCACGATGAACTGCCAAACGAGATAATTTCATACCTTTGTCCCGAACAACCCCGTAATTCAGTAATTTAATTCTTCATAAATATGTTATCACTACTCACCATCAACTGGAACCCCGACCCCGAACTATTCAACTTCTTCGGCATATCCATCCGCTACTACGGTTTGTTATGGATTATCGGCCTCGCTTTTGCCTACCTTATCGTGCAACACCAGTACCGCGACCGCAAAATAGACGAAAAGAAATTCGAACCTCTTTTCTTCTATTGCTTCTTCGGCATACTGATAGGCGCACGACTGGGCCACTGCATATTTTACGACTGGGCCTACTACCAAGACCACTTCGTTGAAATGATTCTCCCCATCAAGCAGACCGCCGCAGGATGGAAAATGACGGGTTACACCGGCCTTGCCAGCCACGGCGGCACGCTGGGCCTGATTATCGCCCTCTGGATGTACTGCCGCAAGACGAAGATGCACTACATGGACGTGCTCGACATGATAGCCGTTGCCACTCCCATCACCGCCTGCTGCATCCGCCTTGCCAACCTGATGAACTCCGAAATCATCGGCAAACCGACCGACGTGCCCTGGGCATTCATCTTCGAGCGCGAAGACATGCTGCCCCGCCATCCGGCACAGCTCTACGAAGCCATCGCCTACTTCATCTTCTTCCTGGGGATGGTCTGGCTATACAAACGCGGACAGAAGAAACAAGAGACCAAGCTCGAAACAGATTTCAGCACCACCAAGCGGAAATCAACCACCGTGCAGGCCGAAGCCTCCCTGCCCTATCACCGCGGTTTCTTCTTCGGACTCTGCCTGACGGAGATTTTCACCTTCCGTTTCTTCATCGAGTTCCTGAAAGAAAACCAGGTGAACTTTGAGGACAGCATGACGCTGAACATGGGCCAGTGGCTCAGTATCCCGTTTGTGATTATCGGGGTATATTTCATGTGTTTCTACGGGAAGAAAGCTTCCAAATAAACATTTCAGCCCTACATAAGCAACATACCCACCCCTTTCATCTGTGTGGATTTCTCTACTTTTACGGCATCGAAACAGTAACCGTAAATCATATATTTATCATGAAAGAGAAACAACTGATGAAAGGGGCAGCTTTTATGCTGCTGGCAGCAACTGCCACCCTGCCTGCGCATGCCCAACTGAAAACAAATGCCGGCGTGCAATACCTGCTTTCCCAGTCGAAAGACATGAGCCAGGATTTTCTGGACCTCAGCAACACCTATTTCTTTGCCGACAGCCTGGTATCGTTCGACACCTCCACCGGCAAGGGGACTGTCCAGTGGAAACGCCAGCAACTGATGCCCCGCCAGGCATTCAATGCAAACACCTACCTGCACCAGCCCCTCCAGTCGCTGGACTTCCCGGAGACGGCCTACGACAACAATCCACAACTGACGTTCACCGTCGAACCGGTCAGCGAACGTACCCTCCGCATCCGTATGCTTACCTCGCCCATCGTACCGAAAGAAGATGCCGACGACCCCATGCTCATAGGAAAGCCTGCCGACGGACGCTCCTTCTGGAAAGCCGAGAAGACAGATAAAGGTACCCTGTACACCTCCCGATACGGCAGCCTGCTCATCGAGAATTACCCCTGGCGCCTGGTGCTGAAAGATGCCGACGGACGCCTGCTGACACAGACTCGTTGCTGGAGCGACAACGACTCCACACAGGTCAAGATACCTCCATTCAGCTTCATCAAGCGCGGCTCGGACAACTCACGCAGCATCAATCCCGTATTCAGCCTCGCGCCAAACGAGAAAATCTACGGTTGCGGCGAGTCCGCCACCGCACTGAACAAGGCCGGGCAGAAGGTCAACCTCTTTGTCACCGACCCGCAGGGCCCCGAAACTCCGGATATGTACAAGCCTATCCCCTTCTTTTTCAGTAACCGTGGCTACGGCATGTTCATGCACACTTCCGCCCCCGTGACCTGCGACTTCGGCTGTTCCTACATCGGAGCCACCAAACTCTTCATGGCAGACGAAGCGATGGACATCTTCCTCTTCCTGGGTTCGCCGAAGGAGATGCTGAGCGAATACACCGCACTGGTAGGACGGCCCGAAATGCCCCCCTTGTGGAGCTTCGGCACCTGGATGAGCCGCATCACCTACTTCAGCGAAGCAGAAGGCCGCGATGTAGCCCGGAAACTGCGTGAGAACAAGATACCGAGTGATGTCATCCACTTCGATACCGGCTGGTTCGGCGTGGACTGGCAATGCGACTACGCCTTTGCCGCCGACCGCTTCGACAATCCCCGGCAGATGCTCACCGACCTAAGGTCACAAGGCTTCCGCACCTGCCTCTGGCAACTCCCCTACTTCACTCCGAAAAACAAGTTCTTCCCCGAGCTGGTGGAACGCGGTCTGTACGTACGCAACGGTAAGGGGCAGCTCCCCTACGAGGACGTGGTGCTGGACTTCACCAACCCCGAAACCGTACAGTGGTATCAAGAGAAGCTCGGCAATCTGATTGAAATGGGTGTAGGCGCCATCAAAGTAGACTTCGGCGAAGGTGCCCCACTGGATGCCATCTATGCCAACGGCCGCAGCGGACTATACGAACACAACCTCTATCCCCTGCGCTACAACAAAACTGTGGCCGAGGTAATCAAGAAGATACACGGTGAAAACATTATCTGGGCACGTTCCGCATGGGCAGGTTCACAACGCTATCCATTGCACTGGGGCGGTGACGCCGCAACCACCGAAACCGGTTTCGAGGGAACCATCCGCAGCGGCCTCTCCATCGGACTAAGCGGATTCTGCTTCTGGAGCAATGACATAGGCGGCTTCGTGACCCAAAGCCCCGAAAGCCTCTACCGCCGCTGGCTGCCCTTCGGCTTCCTCACCAGCCACAGCCGCGTGCACGGAGCACCTCCCACCGAACCGTGGTACTACGGGAAAGAGTTCACAGACTATTTCCGCCGTTGTGCCGAACTGAAGTACAAGCTGATGCCCTACGTATATGCACAATCCAAAGAGTGCACCGAAAACGGCTGGCCGATGCTCCGCGCCCTGTTGCTGGAGTATCCCGACGACCCGGGTGCATGGCTGGTAGAGGACGAGTACATGTTCGGCTCCAATCTCCTCGTGGCCCCCATGCTCGAAGAGGGTAACGGACGGGATGTCTACCTCCCCGGACGACAGAAGTGGATAGATTACCAGAACGGAAAGGTGTATGCTCCGGGATGGAACCATATCGAGTGCGGCGTCCTGCCCATCGTCATTCTTGTAAAGGACGGTTCGGCCATCCCCCATATACCCGTGGCACAATGTACAGACCAGATGAAATGGGACAAGATTACGTGGAAGAAATATCTGGCAGACGAAAAGAAAGCCGAAGGGTTGCTCTGCCTGCCGCAGGACGGACGGTTGCAACGAATATCAATCCCATAACCGATATATCAAACACATTAAAACCCTAATACCCCATGCGAAACAAATTATTACTCCTCGCCTTGCCCCTGCTGTTCGGCTTGCAGGCAAGCGCGCAACACACACAAGCCTTTCAAGATACCACGCTCAGTGACGAACAGCGCGTGGAACATCTTCTCTCCATCCTGACATTGGATGAAAAGATAAACCTTCTTTCCACCGACCTCGGTGTCCCCCGCTTCAACATTCCCCGTTGCGGACACTACGAAGGACTGCACGGGCTGACCCTCGGCGGTCCTGCCATGTGGGGCGGACGCCAAAGAACGGAAGACGGGAAAGTAGTCCCCACAGACTGCCCCACCACCATATTCCCCCAATCCTACGGTCTGGGCTCCACATGGGACACCGATTTAGTGCGGAAAGTAGCGGAACAAGCCGCTGAAGAAGCCCGCTACTACATGCAGACCACCGGCAACAAGCGTCATGCCCTCGTAATGCGCGCTCCGAATGCCGACCTTGCCCGCGACCCGCGCTGGGGACGTACCGAGGAGAGTTTCGGCGAAGATGCCTTCCTCACCGCCCAACTCACCATTGCCAGCGTACGCGGCCTGCAAGGCAATCACCCCCGCTACTGGAAAACCGCCTCTCTGATGAAGCATTTCCTTGCCAACAGCAACGAGGACGGACGGGACAGCACTTCCTCCGACTTCGACACGCGGCTGTTCCACGAATACTATGCTTATCCTTTCTATAAAGGTATCACCGAGGGAGGCAGCCGCGCTTTCATGGCTGCCTACAACAGTTGGAACGGCATCCCCATGTCCATCCATCCCTGCCTCGAAGAGATTACCCGCAAGCAGTGGGGCAACAACGGTATCATCTGTACGGACGGTGGCGCCCTGAAACTGCTGATTGAAGCGCACAAGAGTTTTCCGAGCTTTGCGGAGGGTGCCGCTGCCGTAGTAAAAGCCACCACAGGACAGTTTCTCGACGCATACGTTCCCTACGTCAAGGAAGCACTGAAAAAGGGATTACTGACCGAAGCCGACATTGACAAAGCCATCCGCGGAAACATCTTCGTCGCCCTCAAGCTCGGCTTGCTCGACGGGGACAACTCCCGTAACCCTTATCTCTCCATTGGAAAGGACAGTACGGAAACACCGCCTTTCATGACAGCAGAAGCCCGCAGGCTGGCACGGGAAGTCACCGCCAAGTCTGTGGTGTTATTGAAAAACAAGAATCTCCTGCCTCTTGATGCCGGAAAGCTGCGCAAAATAGCCGTTATAGGCCCATATTCGGACAAAATCGTGCAAGACTGGTATAGTGGTACCCCGCCTTACGAAACAACGATTCTGAGCGGCATACGCAATGCTGTAAAGGAAGATACCGAAGTCATCCACGCCGAAGACAACCGCATGGGCCAGGCGGAAAAGGCTGCCGCAGCCGCCGACATCGCCATCGTGTGTGTAGGAAACCATCCTTACGGTACACGTGCGGACTGGAAGTTCTCTCCCGTTCCCAGTGACGGCCGCGAAGCTGTCGACCGCAAATCACTGATGCTGCCCGATGAGGATTTGGTGAAGCTAGTGCTCAAGGCCAATCCCAATACCATACTGGTGCTCGTCAGCAGCTTCCCCTACACCATCAACTGGAGCCAGGAGCACGTGCCTGCCATCGTCCACATCACCCACTGCAGCCAGGAGCAGGGAAACGGACTGGCCGACGTACTCTTCGGCAAGGTGAATCCAGCCGGACGTACCGTACAGACGTGGGTGAAAGACATCACTGACCTACCCGACATAATGGACTACGACATCCGCAACGGACGTACGTATATGTACCACCAAGGCCCTGTGCTCTATCCTTTCGGCTATGGTCTGAGCTATTCCGACTTTACGTACGAGAAGATTGAATCCTTCAAGCAAGACAAGAAGAACATCCGCGTGACGGTATCAGTGAAGAATACCAGCGGACGCGACGGGGAAGAAGTCGTGCAGCTCTATGCCAGCTATCCGGAATCCAAAGTGGAACGTCCTTCCAAGCAGTTGCGCGCCTTCAGGCGTATCCCCATCAAGGCCGGCGAAACCCGGAAAGTGACGCTTACCGTGCCCAAAGAAGAGCTCGGCTATTGGAACGAAGGAAAGCAGATGTTCGTTGTAGAACCCGGAACGGTGAAGCTGCTGATAGGGGCTTCATCGGAAGATATACGGTTGGAGGGAAAGATCAGGCTATAAGAATGAAAAAGCCATCCCTTAACATACCGACTATAAAAATTAGCGAGTTATGCCACAACAACGTGGCAAACCCGCTAATTACATATTTGCAAGCATAAATGAAAAGTACAGGGTCACTTTACAATAAACTCATATCTTCCTGCCGCCAGTTCCACCACCCGTACATTCTCGGCCTTGTCAGGTAAAGTGAGTGTAGCTGTACTGTTAGCGGGCACTGTAACTTCATAATGCACACATTTCCCTTTCCATTCCCAGCGAGAAACAATTTCACCGTAAGGCGACCGATGACGAGCTTCAAACCGTTTCAATCCCTTTATGAAATGGGGACGGAGCAGAATGTTTTGAAAACCAGGTTGCACGGGATCAGGGAAAATACCTCCCAGCCCCTTGTAGAACCAAGCACCTATTTCACCGAACATCATATGATTGTCCGAGATGTCACGAGTAGCCTGCAAATCCCAGTTCTCGAGCAGCGTAGTGGCACCGTTCACCATCCACCAACCCCATGAAGGATAAGTGTCCTGTACAGCCACCTTATAAGCTGTTTCAGCATAACCATTTTCGCTGAGTGCATTCAGAATAGCTTTAGCTCCTAATACACCCACATCCAAGTGAAAACCGTCCTCCTCTACCTTATGTGCCAAGTTAGCTGCCACTTTTCCTATCAACTCTTCGGGCACAATCTTCCATTGCAAGGGAACACTCAATTCGGTTTGTGAACCTTCGGCATAGATGCCTGTTTCTCGATTCAGGAACTTATCATTGACAGCTTGCTTTATCTCCTCCGACAAGGCATTATAATATTCGTAATCGGCCTGTTTGCCGAAGAGTTTGGCAGCAGCGGCCAAAATCTTGGTATCTACATAAAAGTAGACCGAGGAAGTCAGCTCTTTATTGGATTTTGACTTCACCGGCACCCAGTCTCCGCGCCCCCACGTAGTGAGATGATTGTTAGAGATACGCTCCACATAATCCACATAACGTTTGATGCTCTCGTAACAATCGCTCAAGGGCTTGCTATCACCGTAGAAGAGGTAGATATTCCAAGGGATGATGGCAATAGTACTAGTCCAGTCCAGCCCGTTGTCTGTACCATATCCCCATCCACCAGTTGGAATAATATCGGGCAGCACTCCGTTGGGCTGCTGTTCGTCACGATGGTCGGCCAACCATTTTTCGTAAACGGTAATTCCATCAAAGTTATAAAATGCTGCCTCAATGGCAAAATGACCGTCACCAGTCCAACCGTTCTTCTCGCGCTGAGGGCAATCGGTGGGGTAGCCCATCAGATTGGAAAGGTAAGAGTGATTGGCAGCATGGAGCAGCTTGCCTATCAGTGGGCTCGAAGATTCCAAGCTACCTACTGCCGGCACATCACTGTGCATGAAGTAAGCAATCAAGCTGTTTTGGTCAAGCTCAATAGGCTTATCTGCCACTACCTCCACATAACGAAATCCCTTGTAATTAAATCGGGGCATGAACTCATCCTCTTCTCCACTCAGAATGAGAATGTCCGTCTGAAAAGGGTCTTTCTCCTTATCGCCTCGAAAGTAGACATCAATGTTCGAGAGATCGAGGCGGCCATTTGGATGTAAGCGTTCGCCATGTTTGATTCTGACCTCCGTTCCCCGTTCACCCGAAACATGAATACAAGTCACACCGGACATATTTTGCCCGAAATCATAGATGTATGTTTTCTCGTCCACTTTGCGGAAAGAGACGGCGGGGAAAATCTTTACATTACGGATGGGATGTACTTGCTGGGCAGTGACATTGGAAGAAGGTACACTCCGATAGGCTACTCCGCGCCACTTGGAATCATCGAATTCCGGAGTGCTCCATCCTTTCTGCTCCAGACGTGCATCGTAGTGCTCGCCAGTATAGATACTATTAAAAGTGATTGCACCCGACGCTGTCCGCCAACTGAGATCGGTGGGAATAGTCTCCACGCTTCCATCGGTGTAGGTAATGCGCAAGTCCAGACAGAAAGTGGGACGGTTGCGCCAAGGGGCACGGTCGAAGTCCCACACTGCTTTGGATTGATGGTTATACCAGCCGTTACCCAAAAGTACGCCAATAGCGTTGTCACCATTCTGTAATTGTGAAGTCACATCATAAGCCACATACAAGTTGCGGCGATCAAAGCGGGTATAGAGAGGGGCAAGGCAGTGGTCTCCTATCTTCTCGCCATTGATGTAAAGCTCATATAGTCCAGCAGCGGCAATATAAGCACGCGCTGACTTTACCTTTTTGCCGGTCTTGAACTCTTTTCGGAAGTAAGGGGCAGGCCCATAATGAATATCCTTGCCATCGCCAATCCAAGCACCTTGCCAATGTTGCATCCCCATCATGCCCGTTTCAAAGTAAGAGACAGGAGAAGCAGTCTCCTTATATTCCATGTCGCTGCAGATTACTTTCCAATAATATCTAGTGAAAGGCTGCAGTTTTTTGCCCGCATAGGCCACAAGCTGATTACGGGAATCGTTCTTTCCACTATCCCACATCCTGCCACAGCCATTGACCACATTCAACGAGTCTTCGTCTACCACAATCCGCCAGGAAGTCTGCACAGCTCCCTGCCTACCATCTTCCATCCGCCAAGAAAGGCGTGGAACGGGATTATCCAAACCTATAGGTCTGTCAAGATGTTCGCTCCTCAGATCAACCAAACGAACCGGAGTCTGCCCTTGTACAGTAATGCAAGCAAAGAATGTGAATAGAAGCAGTATATTTCTTTTCATAACTCCATTGTTTATCTATTCCGTAGTAATCACCAGTTCCTTGCCCTCCCTCAGTTGGTCATGGGTGATAAAGTAACCGTCAATCTTTTTACCGTCATAAGTAATGTCAATAATCTTCTTGCCGCTTCCTTTCTTCACAATCGTAAAGGGACGACCATTCAGATTGAACGTCACTTTATCGAACAAGGGAACAGTAACAATATATTCAGGATCGGCAGGCGAATAAGTGTAAAGTCCAATAGCATTGAGCACATACCACGAAGACATCTCGCCGGCATCATCCATCCCTGCATAAGCCAGCTTGTCGGCACCCATGTCATAGTAGTGGTTCATCAGGCTGTCGAGAATGCATTGGGCTTTCTCTTGTTTGTCTATGAAATAATAGGTGTAAGGAATGCTGTGTCCCGGCTGGTTTCCGTGACAATAGTTTCCGATGAATCCGGTCAGGTTGTGGGCCTCGTAACCTCTCCACGGTTCGCTGAATAAGGAATCCAGTTTAGCCTCCACCGCCTCTTTACTGGGATAGAGCTTAATCATGCCTTCGGGGTCGTGGGGGGCGAAGAAGAGGGCGTTCCATGCATTGGCCTCACGGTACATGTACTGGTAATAGGGATAATACGGATCGAAATCCTGAATCCAGCTACCATCGTCAATCTTACCTCTCCAAAAGCCGGTAGAGGGGTCGAATAGCGTCTTGTAGTTGTTGGAGCGTTCCATCATCAGCTTGTAGTTGGCTTCATCTCCCAGCTCCTTGGCTACCAAGGCTACGGCATAGTCATCGTAAGCATATTCCTGGGTCTTGGTCACAGCCCCTTTGTATTCGTCCCATGTGGGTACATTCACTGTGTCTTTTTCAGCAATCCAACCTCGCTCCATATACTCATCCAAATAGCGACGTCCTCCTTTACCGGGCACCGTAGCATTTTTCAGAATCAACTTATAAGCACGCTCCAGATCGAAATCATGCAAACCACGCAACCAAGAACCAGAAATAAAAGTGGAAGCGTGATCACCATGGAAGAAGGTGGGCATGTAGCCGTCACGCTTCTCGCCTTTGTCAATAATAGACCTAATGATGTCAGTAGTCACATCGGGAGAAATCATACCTATGAGTACCAGTTTGTTGCGATAATCGTCCCAAAAAGAAGGGTCAGTGTAATAGTGGAAGCCGTTATTCACTACTTCGCCACGGACATCAGTATATTCATGATTCACATCGCTACGCAAAGCCGGCCATTTAAAAGCATGGAAGAAAGTAGAATAAAACAATCTCTTTTCACGTTCCGTGCCACCTGCAACTTGAATCTTGGAGAGGAGTGCTTCCCAAGCCGCATCGGCTTCTTCTGCCACTTGTGCAAAACTTTTGTTCAACATTTCGGCCTTCAAATTCATTTGAGCATTCTCTATACTCACAAACGAGAAACCAGCCTTCACTTCCAAAGGTTCAACACCTTTGCTGTCGATAAAACGCAGCACAGCCACCTCATGTTTGTCGTCTTTTACCATTTCCACTTGGCCTATTTTATAGTTGGTCTTAGCGTAAAAGTAGATTTTACCATCGCCATCTTGATAACCCGTGAACGTATTATCGTCAACCTTCTCAATCTTCCAATCACGGACATCATTATTAGAACGGCGGATGTCTACCAATAATGACTTATCGTCGCCCTTGCCGAAAGTATATTTATGGTAGGCACAACGCAAGGTACTGGTCAACTCGGCGTTCACTTTATAGCGTTCCAGATAAACTTGGTAATACCCCGGATGCGCAGATTCCTTCTCGTGACTAAACCCGGAGCAATAATTACCCGGAGCGATAGTTCCCACCACTGGCAACATGGGGACATGCAACAAGTTCCAATGCCCTTTAGCAGTATGTGAAAAACCATAAATCACAGTGTCCTCATATTGATAGCCCGCACCGCTACGAAACTGTGTAACGGGGCTGAGCTGCACCATTGCGTTGGGCAAGGTAGCACCCGGATAAGTTTCCGCACCCCATGTACGTGACTTTATTTTGCGCGTATACCCTAAGTCCTCAGGCTCCCACAAAGTAGCCGTACCCAAGAAAGGATTGACATATTCGGTTAATTTCTTCTGCGTACCGCCACAGCCCGTCAGAACAATCAGGGCGAACAGTAGAAATAAATATTGATTCTGTTTCATCTTTTGTGTTTATTTTATATAAAAAACTGTTGTCTCTAAAAACATTATTTCCAAAATAACTGCCAATTAAAACTGGCTCTAAAAAAAAATGTGCCGAAACCCAATAACCAGATTGAGTTTCGACACACTTTTAATTGCTAACTTATTTCAGGCTCTTTTCAAAGAGAGCTTTGGCTTCAATCAAAGTACAACCACTTGTCTGCGTAGTCAAATGGTTGTTACCGCTATTGTTCATTGCCCAGTTAGTATTATACAGCAAATCAAGTTTATTGATTCCCTTTCGCCACAAGATTTCAGCATTATTGTTAAAGAAAGTGATGAATTTCTTCTTATATATGGGGTCCAAATTCGGTTCCATAATCAACTGCACATAATAACGCATGAAAATACCCTTAAACAAACCTCCGTCACCATCGCCTTCATCACGAAGTAAATTGTTTCCAGTATCTATCATGCTGCTATTACTGATACCGAAATTGGCAGCCTTACGAGCATCTTTCAAATAGGACTCTTCTCCTGTGATCTTATACAGTTCGTAAGCAGCACCCAAGAATGTACCTTGGTTATAAGAAAGAGAAAGTGTACTCAACTCACCCGTTTCACCGTTCACATTATCATAGATGGCGCCGGTAGCAGGGTTAAATAAATTTTCACGCTCCCATTTATAAATATTGACAGCCCAATCCAAATCCTCCTGATTCCCGTTAATACGGTAAAGACGAGCAGCAATCAAAGCAGCAGGACCGTTGGAACAAGCATTTTTGCTCCATAGCCGGTCGTGAGTCCAAGCAATGCCACCACCTGCGTAATCGTTCCAACCGGTCTTGATTTCATTCCACATCTCTTGAGAAGTTTCCAGATACTTGTTTTCATCAGTAACTTCGTACAAGCGAATCATGGTGAGAGCAATCCACTCCATATCATCATAAAAGTTGTTCCAATAACTGCCACCGTTCTTTGCCTTGATACCGACATACCATTTGTCGAACAAGTCGCTGTACTTGCTATCTCCGGTACGATTGTAAGCATCTATCATCACATCCATAGCATGAGCCTGCGGCCAATAATGGAAATCCTTGATTGAACCGTCATTCCCGTAGTTGAAATAATTCTCTTCCGTATTCCAGAAACGATCTATCAGGGTCACAGAACTGCTGTCGGCAGCCGCATCCCAATCTATGGTGTAAAGCCCCTTATCATACATATACTCATCTTCTATCTCGCACGATTGAAGTGCCAAAAGAAGCAGGGGCAGACAAAATAATATTTTTTTCATAATCTCTCCTTAAATTAGTTGGCCAATTCCACTTTATGAGTATAGTTCTCCACATTGAATATCACACTAATCTTGGTGATGGCACCCGGATTGTGGCCATCGGCCGCACCATCGAATTCATTGTTCAGTTTCCACTTCTGATCCCATTGGTTATCAGGAGTCTCCATAATGTAGAAATAAGGATCTTCGGGAGTAGCCGCACCAGGATTAGAGTCTGTAGTATTCTTGGTTCCCCAATACTGTATACTACCATCAGCATAAGTCATCAAGAACTTATAGCGTTGGTCGCGCCCCCATCCTTCTTGCTTGAACTCAATTTTATCCTGACCGCAGAACACACCGTTTCCAACATAAGGCAATTCAAAAGTTGCGGCACCACTCGGACAGAAGTAGAATTCCATCTTACTTACTTCCCTGACGGTTACAGATGCAATGGAGAAATCCATCTCAATGCGGTAAACTCCCGTCTTTTCTACGGTTGTCTCGCCTTCGCCTTCCATAATCTTATTGCCATTGATATAAAACACCTTGGCACCTTCGGCTGCTCTATCTACCAGTTTGTAAGTCTTTCCGCCTTCCAACTTCGTAAAGACTTCGAACTTATCCTTTTCGGGTGAAGCACACGCCACAGCCTTAGAAGCATCCATACCACCTTCAGTAGCACTTCCGGTCAAGTAAAGCTGTGCCGGAATCTCTTCAAATCCCACCAAGCGAGTGATGGTGAGCTTCTTGCTTTCCTTTGCCATTACAGAATTCAAACCTCTGGAAGCCATTACTGTCCAAACAAGTGTACCCGTCTCACCACTGTTCAATCCGGCAGCCGCACCAACCTTGTTCAATGTCTTGTGGCTGATGGTAGCATAGCTCAAAGAACCGCCATTGTCAGAAAGCACTTTGTAAATAGGCTTAGAAAAATCTCCACCTTCTTTATCGAATACCACTTCATAAAGAGGGGCACCGCTATCTTCAGCCTTGGCCGACTCCCATTCAAAGAACAGGCTGGCGCTGGCCGACGATTGCAAGACTACTTCCTTGCCGTCAGTGGGTTCATACAACTGATTTACTGAGGAAACTTTGGAATCCTTGTATTCCATGTCTTCCGTACAAGACGTAGCAAAGAGGACTGCCGAAAAAAGAGCTATTGTTGAGAATATTGTTTTCATTGTTCTATTGTTTTTAATGAGTTTAGATACACGTTAATTTCCATATCCCGGATTGTTAGGCGCCAGATTGGGATTCAAATTGATTTCACTGATAGGAACTGCCCAAAGATAATCTCTTGCCTCTTCGAACTTGCGAGTGTCAAGCTTGTTCTCGTCCACGAAGCTTGCACCGCGCACCTTGCCCGACAAGTATTCGTTACCAGCCTTCCAACGCTTAATATCATACCAGCGCAAACCTTCCATCGCCATTTCTACACGACGTTCGTCGCGAATAATCTGCCTCATCTCTTCCTTGCTCTTTCCGGCAGGAAAGTTCAAGGCTGCATCGGCAGTAAATCCGGCACGTTCGCGGATGGGACGGATGGTCTTGTTCCATACCTCTTCAGTCATACCGCTTGTTTCGTGAACAGCCTCAGCATACATCAGCAAGATGTCAGCATAGCGCATAGTGATGATATTCATACCGGAATTCTGGTCACCGGGAGCCTGCGGATTATAATACTTACGGGTGAAATAACCGGTAGAAGTGCCGTTTCCACCACCATCGTAGGCATCGGTTCCCGAACCCGGACGAATGTTGATGACTACGTCTTTACTGCCATCGTCCACATTGCCACTCCAGTCATAGCCATCATAAATGATAGTAGCGGTGAGACGTGGGTCACGGTTGTCGTAAGGATAAGCAGGGTTATAATCTGTCCCGGCTTCACTGATAGTCTTTCCACTAAGCATCAGATAAGTGTCTACCAACGATTGCTGCGGCACACGGTTCACGGCACGTCCGCCTCTTGACAAAGGAATCATGTCTACCATCTCACCCCAAGTAATCAAATTGGGTACATAAGAACGGTCCATGATAATCTCTTCATTATACTCATTGGCTTCATCAAAAAGCCCGGCATAATCAGGAAATAAGGCATAAGTACCATATTCGCCCTGTTTGTTCATCAGATTGTCGCAATAAAGCATCACATTGTTCCAGTCGCTATCCATCAAGTAGACACGAGCCTGCAAAGCACAAACGGCACCTTTAGTAATTTTGCCCTTGTCTTCTTCGGGCAATTGGTCGCGAGTGGGAAGCGCATCCTTGATGTCTTCCAATTCTTGGTGAATGAAGCTGATAATGGTTTCGCGGTCTGTACGACTTACACTCCGCGATTCTTCCAGCGTGATGTCCTCCGTAAAGAAAGGTACTGCACCATAAAGGTTAGTCAGACGGAAGTAGAGGCTTGCACGGATATAGCGTATCTCGGCAATCATACGTGCTTTAACAGATGCGTCCATGTTGGGTACCAGATCCACCTTTTCAAGGAACACGTGGCAGGTCTTTATGCCTCCGTAAAGGTCTTTCCATTCATTCTTGAAGATGTCGAGCGAGGGAGTAGCCATACCTTTGCGAATGGCACGTTGGTCGTCCACACTGCGACCGTCGTAAGCATTGTCACTCAAACTTTCATCGCTCCACATACGGCCTGCATTGTACATCTGGCTGTAAGCCATGTTCACCACATACTGGGCTTTGGTGGTGGAAGTCCAATAAGAGTTATCCGTAAATTTGTTTGTCGGTGCGTTCTCCATCTCGTTGCAACTGCAAAGCATCAGAACAGCCATTCCGGCAAAAGCTATATATTTTCTTAGTCTCATAGTTATCTGTTGTTTTTAGAATTCAATGTCTATACCGAAACCATAGTAACGGAGCGTCGGGTAGTTTCTACCAGAATTGGCGCCACTATTACCCATCTTAGAGTCGAACTCAGAAGATTCAGGGTCAACAAACGAGTTATTACTGAAAGTCAGCAAGTTTTGTCCGTTGACATAGATACGTGCCTTTTCCATACCCACCTTGCGGCTCCATGTTTTAGGGAATGTGTAACCAATCTGCAAGTTCTTCAGACGCAGGTATTTTCCATCCATCAAGAATAGGTCGGAACCTTGTCCGTTTCCGTAGTTGTTTCTGTTGGAAGTAGAACCCGGAGCAGTAAGTCTCGGCCAACGTGCATCGGTGTTGGTAGGAGTCCAGAAATCCAGTTGATGCTTATAGATATTATAAGAGTAATTGGCGTGGAACGGTTCAATCAATTCACCACGAAGCATCATGTCACGCTTGCCCACACCCTGCCAGAACATACCGAAATCGAATCCTTTCCATTCTACATTGTAGTTGAAACCGAAAGTAAGACGAGGGAAGGCATTACCCAAGATAAACTTATCCTTCGAGTCGATGACACCATCTTCGTTACGGTCTACAAACTTCACGTCACCCGGCTGTACCTTTCCACCTACAGGAATAGCCGATGCCTCAATCTCCTCGTAGCTTTGGAAAAAGCCGTCCATCTTGTAACCGTAGTAAGACTCCAACGGACATCCTTCACGGGTGATACGGCTCAACTCCTCTATTTGTGAGATTCTTTCGTGACCAGGGTACTTCAGCACTTCATTCCAAGAGTCACCAAGATTGAAGTTGAAGTTATGATTTGCGGCTCCCGTTTTCAAACGATAGTTGATAGAGAGGTCCCAACCTTGATTCTGCATCTCACCAATGTTGTCCATCGCCATATCCGTACCGAATACCGAAGGCACAAGGGGCTTCATTAAAATGTCGCTCGTACGCTTGTAGAAATAGTCGAACGTCACATTCAAAGCGTTATTGAAGAACGAAGCGTCTACACCCACGTTGAAGGTTTTGGTCTTTTCCCAAGTCAAATTATCCTTACCTAACTTAAAACCTGCGCCTGATACTGTCTGGTTATTATATGCGTAAGAGTTGTTGTACAGTTCGTAAACAGTAAAACGGTCATAAGTACCAATAGACTGGTTACCCAAGATACCAAAAGAAGTACGCAGTTTCAAGTCACCCACACGTTCCTTGTAAGCCTGCATAAAGTTCTCCTCGCTCAAACGCCAGCCTAATGAAACAGAGGGGAAGAAACCCCATCGGTAGTCTTTATGAAACTTGGAAGAAGCGTCATAACGGAAGCTGAATTCTGTATAATATCTGTCAGCGTAAGAATACCCCACACGTCCCAACAGAGAAGTCAGACTGGTACGGTTGGATTCATCTACAAATGTTTTTCCTGTGATGTTTCCCACAGTACTATTGGTAATGTCTGTACCGATACCCAAGTCGGGATCTACCCCCTTCTTCTCAATCTCATTGCTAGACGAAGTAAACGATTCATTGGTTACTCCAAAAAGCCCGCTGACATTGTGTTTACCGAATGTCTTGTTGTAATCCAACAAAAGTTGGCTATTAATAAGGTAAGCCGTATGATTCCAGTTACTGGTCCGATAGTCAGTATCTTTCACTGGACGTGGTTCGGTAGCCTCTTCATTCAAGTAATAGGATACGCCCAAATTGCGGGTAGAACGCATGTCGTTTATCACATCCGCACCCAACACTCCACGCAACTTCAATCCGTCAATAAGCCGGAATTCAGCATTGACATTAGCGTTCAGATAATTGTTACGATACTTGTTACGGCCACCAGCTTCCAATGCTCCCAATGGGTTAAATTCAGTCAATACATCATTTAACAAATATCTTCCATCTTCCGATTTCATTTTGTAATAATAATAAGTAGGTACACGGGCGGCATCCACTTCCAAACTCCCACCGGTGGTACTTACACTATTATTACGTGTATAAGCCAAAATAGCATTCAGTTTCAAACGTCCCACTTCCGTGCTAACATTGGTACGAAAATTATAACGCTGCACGCCAAAATCACTGTTGCCCACATAATTACTTTCCTGGTCATAATAACCCATGGACACCATGTAAGTAGTTTTATCACTACCTCCAGATACGCTTAGATTGTAATTCTGCTGTAAGGCTGTGCGGACTATCTGATCAAAAAACCAGCTTTCTTCATTTTGATGGGCAGCCAGGTCACGGATTTGATCGGGTGTATACAAAGGAGCCTCTCCAGCATTGGTGGCAGCTAAATTGCGCAAAGTAGCGTTCTGATAGCCTTTCACCGGAGAAAACAAGATATCCGGATTCTGCCATCCCATCATACCACTTAACCGAACTGTCGCACGCTGGTTCTTCTTACCTTTCTTAGTAGTAACCAAAACTACACCATTGGAAGAACGTGAACCATAAATAGCAGCTGTACCGGCATCTTTCAAGATGGAAATGTTCTCAATATCATTGGGATTCAATTTATCGAAACTACCGCCATCAGCTACCAATCCGTCTATGACAAAAAGCGGACTATTGTCATTCACAGTGCTGATACCACGGATATTAAAGTTAGTCTTACGATCATTAGGATTGCTACTGCGCTGCTGGATAACCACGTTGGGCGCAGCCCCTTGCAAAGCATCTGTCATGTTAGCCACGGGACGGTCTTCGATCATGGAAGCCTTTACCTGGTCTACAGCACCTACGGCACTCTTGCGGGTAGTAGTACCATAACCGATGACAATAACTTCATCCAGCACCTTGGTATCCTCCTTTAAGACAACATTCAATTGTTTTTGATTTTTCACAGCAATTTCCTGAGTGGCATATCCCACATAGGAAAAGACGAGAACATCTTGGGCACTACAAACAATGGAATAGTTTCCATCCACATCTGTAATGGTACCCACACCTTCTTTACCCTTAACAGTAACACTCACTCCAATCAGGCTTTCACCTGTGGCATCCTTAACGGAACCTCTCACCGTGGCATTGTTTTGCTGCACCACAGTAATAGTCTCCGCATGTGCATAAACCGCAGGAGCCTGCGCCAGCATAGTCACAGCAGGCAAGGCAATAAGCCAGAACTTATAGTTCCCACTTATCCGAGCCAGCAATGAATTTACTGTGTACACTCGATTCTTTTTCATATTCTTTAAGATTAAACATTATAATAAATCACGATAAAAAAAGGAAAAGAACACAAATAATACCAACGAACAACCAATTCATGCAATTTGTATCCTAATCCTCCTTCCAGCGCACTTTATTGATTTTAAATAATTCCTATTTTTACAAGCTGTTCAGCAAATCCACTTTACCCTCGTTCACTAATTTCAGAATCAATTCTCCAAACAGCGTGTTCTGCCAAGCAAACCATGCACGGGTAAAGTTAGTGGGGTCATCCTTGTGGAAAGACTCGTGCATGAATCCCGTACCGGCATCCGTATCCATCAGCATTTTGATACAAATCTTTATCTCCTCATCATTCTGGCTGGTGAATGCCTTCATCATGATACTCATAGGCCATACCATATCATAACCAATGTGCGGACCTCCGATACCTTCACCGGCTTTACCTTTAAAAAAGTAAGGGTTGCTGCCACTCCACACAAAGCGGCGTGTATTCTGATAGATAGGATCGTTTACGTCCACATCACCCAAATAAGGCATAGCAAGAAGGCTGGGTACATTGGCATCGTCCATTAACAGATGATTGCCGAATCCATCTACTTCAAATGCATAGATTGTCCCAAACTCAGGATGATTGTAAGTGGCATATTTCTTCAGGGCTGCCTCCACTTCGGCTGCCAAATCGGTGCATTCTTTGGCCAAGGATGTTTCCTTGTTTACTTCCGTCAGAATTTCAGCAGCCTTTCTCAAAGAAGAGACAGCGAAAAAGTTGGAAGGGACCAGGTACTGAAGCGTAGTGGCATCGTCCGATGGGCGGAAAGCGGAAACAATCAGTCCCACCGGTTTGACCGGAGCACCCAAGCCGTCGTTATTCAGCGTATCAAGAGCACGTTCCGTCTTACGTTGGAAACGGTAAGGGCCTACACCGTCCTTACGCTGCTGTTCCTTGAAAGTCTTCAGGATAGCAGTAATTGCCTTCATCCATTCACCGTCGAAGATACTGCTGTCACCAGTTACTTTCCAATACTGGTAAGCCAGACGAAGCGGGTAACAAAGAGAGTCTATCTCCCATTTGCGCTCGTGCAGTTCGGGCTTCATATCTGTCAAGTCAGTCATCCAGTTGCCACCCGTAGGTCCGTCGTTGAAAGCATTGGCGTACGGATCAATGTTGATGCAAAGGAACTGACGGCGAATGACACCTTCGAGCATCTCTTTCAATTGCGCATCATTGTTAGCTAACTGCACATATGGCCACACCTGCGCACCGGAGTCACGCAGCCACATAGCATGGATGTCACCGGTATAAACAAAAGTATCGGGTTTACCGTCCAGCATGCGAAAGTGTACAGTAGTGTCAAGCGTATTAGGAAAGCAATTCTCAAACATCCACGCCAACTTAGGATTGGTAAGCAGTTTCTTCACGCGAAGAATCTCAGCTTCCACCGCTTTTGAGGTGAAAAGGCGTTTCTTCATTTTTGGACGATTGCTCTTGTAAGCAGCAGTCATCTGAGCATAGTTCTCCACACAAGTGTTGTCACCTTTCAGGGTAAAAGTGTCTGCCTTAGCATAGCCTTGCATACAGAGCATGGCAACAGCGCACAAGGTAATGTTTCTCTTTTTCATTTGGTCTGATTCGTTTTAATTATAAAGACTGATTAGCGAACACGGCCAAACGCGCGTACATCTCTACCATGGCGGCTTGTGTCAGCAGCCATTTACGATTGTCGCAGCTCTTGCCGGTGAAATCAGTATTGAAAAGGCCGTTATCTTCACGGGCATGCGTCCAAGCATAGTCCAGACTGCGGGCAAAGGAATCAAGATAAACCTTGTTACCGTCCACCTGATAGAGCTCTATAAAACCACGCAACATAACGGCGGTGAACCACACATCGCCCTTCTTCAGCATACGGAACGGTTCTCCCTGTCCGGGGGTGAATTCCATGAAGAAATAATTATGGCAAGCGGCAGCAATCGCTTGCGCATCCTTCAGATACTGCCCATTACCGGTAAGCTGATAGAGCAAAGCAGCCGACTGCATCATCTGACCGCTGTTATAGGCAAATTTGGCACGTCCTATCTCACCGTCCAAACGCATGTTGTCGAAGTAAAGGCAGTCTGTTGTGTCCTGCAATGTTGCTTTAGTCCACTCGTACAAACTCTTCCCTTTCTCAAAATAGGAGCTGTCTTGCGTAGCCTTGAAAAGTTTCAGGGCAAAGACGGAACCAGGGGCGTTGGAACAAGTGTTCTTTGATTCCTTCTTCTGTTCGCACCAATAGATACCTCCTCCCAAACAATCGTCCATACCGCTTTCTATAAACTTCCAGATAAGCTTGGCGCTCTGCAGATAGTTCTCTTGGCTAGTCATCAGATAGACGTCTGTGAAGTCAATGCCGAGCCACACGTTGTCATCGTAAAAGCGGTCGGACAACGGAGCGTCCTTGATGTAAGAAGCATACGCTTCGGGCATACGACGAGTATCGAAATATTCAGCAAGTCCCGGAAGCACCTTCTCATCAAGCAACTTCTGATAGTTCCCGAAATCTTTCTTGTTATCTTTAGTGGCCTCCATCAACGCATTCACTGCGGAGAAGGTACCGGAATAAGGCCACAAATAAGAGTAGAGATTGGGACGGTTCTTCTGTTCCTCGGAAGCCAGATAAGTAGCGGTATAGCCTTCCACGTCCGAAGGATAATTCTCACGCAACAGACAAGTGCCCGGTGCGGAATAGTGAGCATATAAGGAATCAAGTGTTTGTGTAGATCTGACCAGCATTTCGTTGTCTGCTACAGCCGGTTCTTTCTGTGTCTTGCATCCGGTTACTGCCAAGGCGCATGACAATAGGCAGAGGAGTGCTTTCTTGGAATTTTTCATCTTTTTTCTACGGCATTAAATTGTTCGACTTGTTTTTCACTCCGTCGCAGGAGTCTTCTTTATAATATATAAACCCTATTAAAAACGATTGCAAAAATAGACAGTAAGGTTAAAAGCCAACTATAAATCCGTGACATAACCGTCCACATTCCGGACATGGCAGAATTCTGAAACAAGTTTGTCACAAAACAAACACACCGTTCCCCCCATACCTCGGAAACATCATTTCCCAACAACTGGAAATTCTGAAATACGCAGGGTTGTACAACCGTAGGGTATCAGCGTGATTTCTTGTTCTCCTCCTTCGGCACTGCCACAGAAAGAGAAAGGCTGGGGCCCTGCCATTTCATTATATACTGTCCAAGTAGGGATAAGACGAGCCTTCATCTTTATTTCAACCGGTGCATTTTCCTGATTCCAAGGAAAGTCCAATTGCTGTTTTTGGCTATTGATACTTACTTGGGCCACCTCGTTCATTCTGTTACGGTCAAAATCCACCAATCCGTAGTTCCATGGATCCGAAGAAGTCACCTGATAATAATAAGAACCATACCAACTATCCTTAAACTCTTTCTTTTCCCAATTTTCTTCCATTTTCAGGGCATATACCAACGGACCTCTTTCAATAGATACTGCGTTTTCATACCAAGTGCTAGTAAAGACCTCCATGGGCAGATACAGTTCAATCTTATCATTCCGCTTCCATATACGGTCTACGATAGCTATTTTCCCACCTTTGACAGTTTGCTCCATCTTTCCATTTACCCGTATTTCAGCTTGTTTGCACCACTTCGGAACACGCAGGTGAAATGGAAATTTCACTTGTTTCACCTTATTTCTCACCTCTTTAATGGTAAAAGTTATCTGATGATCCATCGGATAGTAAGTATCTTCACTGATAACCACCGGTACATTATCACCCACATTGGCTGTTACTTCCGACGGAGAATAGACAATGGCTGCAATGCCGTTATCAGGTGTGGCATACCATAGGTGCTGTGTAAATTTTGGCCAACCTTGGTGCATATTCGAAAAACAACATGGGTATCCAGTCAGAGTGCCAAAAGCAAGGTCTGTCCCTTCATGATCCTGGTCGAAGTTGCGACGATGGCGTGTTACCATCACCTGATTCGGTTGCTGGAAATATTGCTTAGTCATAAAGTCATCGGATATTTGGGCTGGTAAAGCATTAAAAGCAATGCGTTCCAAATGGTCGGCAAAGTCTATGTCTCCTGTAATCTCCACCATTTTTTCCAGCGAGTACATCAACTCTACGGCCGAACACAACTCCGAGCCTTGTGTAGGATTGTTTCCATGCAAAGCCTCATCGCCTCCATACATGCCTTGCGGCTGTCCATGGAACCGGCGAATATCTCGAAAGCCTTCCTTGACAGCATCAATATATTTCCGGTCGGTATCTTGCTGATAATAAATAATCGGTTCTTTGATGCCTTGTGCCAAATTAACACAGTGTATAGTGCAGGTTCTGCGCAAGTCTCCCCTATCTACCATATCTATGAAACTGAAACTCTGCCGGTGCAGCAAATGCCCCAATTCAAGCAAAAAATCCTCCCCCGTAAGATTATAAAGCCAATATACAGCTTGCAAATTGTCACAAGCACGGAATTCTGCCCAACTGCTCCAGTGTCCTAAAGGTTTTTGCGGCAAGGTATTCAGTTGATAACGGAAATATTTTGTCATAAAAGCGACGACTCTCTTATCGTTCGTTGCCGAATAATACTGCTGTAGGATTTTCAGCACGACCATACGCGGCCACCAGTCTTGCGAGTTATCACGTTGCAGTCCAGGCTCTCCCGGATAATCTTTTTCAGGACCGAAGAATCCGTCCTCACGCTGGCTCTGCAAAGCCCATTCTATCCAAGGTTGCACTTTGGCTTTCAAGACATCATCATCCAGTATATACGCCAAAGGAAGTAGACCGTCTATCCAGTATGGACCGCGTTCCCACTGGTCTCCATCACCACCTAACCAACCATTGCGTTTGCCCATAACCGAAGGGTAAAGAACATCCATCTGACCACTGGCGCCATTTTTCTGACGAACCAGCATTTCGTGCAACCAGCCTTTAGGTTTGATACTGCCTAAAGGAAGTTCCATTAAGGGCTTACGGAGTAGAGGATAGCGATTATTCTTGTAGTTTCCTTCTACTACCTGGCTCAAAAGAGCATCCACTTGTTTCTCCGCCTCAGGCGTAAACCACTTTTGAGCAGATATTGTAAAGAGATTAGCAGCTAATAAACATACAACAGCAAATATTCTAATTTTCATTTTTCAAGGTATTTGTTATTTCCAATAAATTTACTTCAATAGAGTTGTTAACTTACTCACATTAAGCACTTACACCTGAGAATCATCAGATCCTTGTGTCTGTGGTGACAGACACAAGGATCTGAAAAATGGGAATATAATAACTGTTTATTCGTATACTTCCATTTCATAAATGCGCACATCTTTACCAGAAGCCGATTGCATGGGCTGTGTCACTAAAAGACGCAGGTAGCGAACACTTTCAGACTTATTTAGCGTGCGATTCAGTACATTCTTACCATTACCCGAAACATAGTCCAGTGTGCGCCATTCACCATTCTTGTCGCTCTTACCTTGCAGAAAGCAGGAGGAAGTGACGTAGGAATGGTTTTCGCCGGCAGCGTTCAGTAACTTCCAGCCATTAATGCTTCTTTCACCGCCCAAATCAAAGTCTACGTAGTGGGGCATTTCAGCAATAGCACACCACTTTGTGTTTTCGTCGCCATCTACCATGAAAGCCGGCTTCTCTTTCTCGTTCACATAGCTTGAATAGCCCATTACCATGTCCTGCTTCAGAATGTTCACTCTCTCTGTGGAGCTTTCCGTCTGATAGCGATTGCACTTGTTTGCCGTACGGAACAGTTCGGAAGCGGGACAAACAGAAGTAGCAGCAACATCAGTCAAAGTGGCGGCAAAAATAACAATATCCTTATTATCGGGCAATACCACCTCAGTAGCCCTTTCTGGCAGGTCTATTGCGAACTTAAACATGTAAGTGAACTCATACGGCTGATCGCCTTCACCGGAATGGCGGTGCGTACCCACATAGGCAACTTCAGCATCTTTCAGATAACCTTCCGTATGTCCGGTGTGCCCCCACTGACCGATGAAGCCAGTATAAGAAGGAACAATGACTTCCTGCACATACTTGCCTACGCGGAATATCCCCTTCACATCTTTATCAGAAGCGGCAGCAGCAAGGATATAGAGTCTGTTATAAGTACAGTCGGCGGGCAGTTTCAGTACATTGCCCTTGCAAGCCATACCATTCAGCTCTTCACGTGTCTCCAATTTGAAAGGCACTCCATGCACATTCATCTCGGCAGGTATCAATTCAGCAGCATAAGAATAACCAGACTCAAAGTTGGCAGCAGCCTTGAACTCGTTCCAACTGAAGCACTTCTTATCATAAACAAGGGGCAATGGTTCGGCCACCGTCTGCACCTTTTTATTGGAAGCGAAACGTACCTTGTAGGTCTTAATGCTGTTTGGATTGACTGACACTTCCAAGCGATTTCCACTGAATGTAGCCTTACCGATGGTCTTTTCCGTACCATCTGCTTCTACAGCAGCCACAAGGTTGTCGGCAAAGACAATCGAGGCTTTCTGCGCCTGCTTGCCTGCAGCTTCATACACGCGTACCACATATTCATCTGAACTTTCGGCTTTCTTTAAGGCTTTAATAAGTACATTCCGGTTATCGGAAAAAGCCAATGAATAGCTCTTACCTAATTCGCCGCGATGCTTTCCAACAACGAACGCCTTGATGCGCTGGTTCAGCAGTTCAGCATTCTCGCGGGTTTGAACTACATCCAAAGCGCCCACATGACCTACCAAGCTGTAAGTAAAGGTATGGTGACCGAAGTCCTGACGATCTTGATAAGCATAGTTCTTTTTTGTCTTCGGAGTGTGCAGCAAAGTGAGACGCAGGGTGTTGTTATCAGGCTTGTCCCAGCCATATTTGCTGTCGTTCATGATGGAAACGCCATAAGAACCGTTAGCGTCCGTTAAATCTGCCCAATATTGAGCATATACTTCGTAAGCGGTCAAGATGTTGTTTCCTCTCTGCACGCTGCCTACGCCCAAGTCGTAAGTGGCCACCTCATTATTCAAATTGAGGGGAAACTCAGCCTTCAACAGAGCGTTGGTAGACTGCCAGTCCACTTCGTTAGTAAAGTCAATGCGGTGGGCCAATACACCTTCATACAAATGGATGTACTGGCGGAAAAAAGAATCATCGTGACGTTTCTCCACGCAGAGAGTCTTACGTAATGCGCCGTTTTCGCAAAGAGTCACTTTCACATCCTCGGTGATGGAGATAGGAGTAGCGTCCACAGTCTCTTTCAATATCTCCCATGCCGGCCATTCGAATGACTTGTTTTCAGTGAAGAGGGCTAAACGAATAGCCTTACCAGCCTTTACCAATTCCTTGTTGTTTCTCTTGTCAAACAGTGAAGTAATGTCACCGTTCTCATTCAATGTCAGTTTGTAGAACGAATTTTCAACACTTGCAGCTTCAACAGCAGGCATCTCTTTTCCTTCGCCGGAGAGGCGGACATCGTAAACTGCGTATCCATTGGCGGGTACAGTGGCTTCTACTAACAAGCGGACCTTTCCATCAGTATATGAAACCAACTGAGAAACCACCAACTTGCCTTGTTCGTTATATACAGCCACACTTTTGGGAAAACGGGAAGCCTCCACTTCGATGATCACCACATCTGCAGCCTTGAAGCCCGAAGCGTTATAGAGCACTACGGGAATCCCCTTGACACGAGTATCAAGCTTGCCTGCCACACTTCCCACAGAATGAGTCAGGATACCGGAGAACTGTTTCAGAGAGAGAAGTTCATCGTTCCAAGAAAATTCATAGGCACGGGGAATGCTGGTACCAGTCAAATCATCGTGGAATTGGTGGAATATGAAGCGCTGCCAAGACTCCGTCAGGCTCTTGCCAGGATATTCGGCAACCCCCAAAAGGGCAGCAGCCACAGAAGCACGTTCAGCGGCATCACCCAAAAGTTCATTTTGACGATTATAGAGTTTCATAGCAGCCTGTGAAGTGTAGCAGCCGGTTCCATGAACGTCCATCAGCAATTCACCGTCAAATACGGGGAGCTCGGGATGGCTGCCATAGGGCTGGTAATCCTTGAACAACTGGTCACTGGCTGCACTGATAATCTTCAACGGACCGTCTCCCTTGATACCTTTCTCCACGGAAGCCACAGAAGCGATGGTAGGTGAACCGCCCACATCACCTGTTCCATAGTAGCGGTAAACGGTATTCAGGGGAGTGCATTTGGAGAGTTCCATCAAATATTTATTTTCTGAAAGGTCTTCATTATCCCAACGACGACCGTAATCATATCCGTGAGCCAGCATGACGGACGCTCCATCCACTCCTTTCCACAGTCCGATGGTAAAGGGATGCTTGCTCTTACCGTAGAAAGGATTGTTACGCCAATCCAGCTTCTGTGAAGAGAAACCTATCAGTCCACAATGGGCAGCAACAGTAGGCAATGTCCAACCGAATCCGAAGCAATCGGGAAGGAAGATGTCGGTACTTTCTACCCCCAGCTCCTTACGATAGAACTCCTGCCCCAGCATAATGTTGCGAATAAACGATTCAACAGACGGCACCAAAGTGTCGGTAGCATCCCAACTGGCCCCACTCACATGCCATCGACCTGCCTTTACAAAAGCCTTCATCAGTTCATATTCACGAGGATAATATTCCTTCATCCAAGCATATTTCACTCCACCTTCAAAATTAAAGATATAGTCGGGGTACTGGTTCAAAAGGAAAAGGTTCTGATTCAAGGTATTCCAAACATAATCCTTAATAGTAGTCTGAATGTCCCAGTTCCACTGCGTGTCCAAGTGGGCATCTGCCACCATGTACGCTTTTGCTTTCTTCGGTGCAACGGTCTGAGCCGATAATTGTCCTCCTGCAACGGCCAACATCACGGCTCCCGCTATCAGATGGGTCTTCCCCATCAGTATTCGTCTCTTTTTCATGGTTTTGTTATTATTGTTTTTTCGTAAAAGATAATGTCAATTCGATATAAACCACCGCATTCTTTGTTATAAATGTGCTGCCTCCTCTAGCCGCAAACCGCTCTTTCACCTTCTCTCTTTAGCCTCCATCCGGCAACAATAGTTTTCTGACATGTGGAATGTTGGTAACAAAAATAGCCCATCCTTCACTCTCATACTGTACAGATTCGCGACATAGATATGTAAAAAGTCGTCTGTGGCATGATTTTATATATTTATGTCATAAATAGCATACATTTCCTACAGAATACAAACTACTTTTGTATATTGTAAAAATCCAAAAGCTAAGAACATGAAAAAACAATTCCTACTCTCGGCAGTTCTCTGCCTCTCACTGACCGCTTTCGGACAGAAAGTACATCAACTGGCCTCACCCAGCGGAAACATCCGCATCTCAGTGGAGCTGACCGATCAAATCCAATATGATGTAACCCAAGGAAATCAAACACTGATGGACAACTGTGTCATTGGTCTGGAAACTGCCAACCACCAGCTGGGCATCCATCCTAAACTAAACAAAGTAGTACGCCAAAATGTAAACGAGGAACTGACTCCCATCGTACCCCTGAAATTCTCTACTATAACCAACCGCTACAACCAATTGCTACTGAAGTTTAAAGGAGGCTATTCAGTAGAGTTCCGTGCCTTTGATGACGGATTCGCCTACCGCTTCCTTACTGACCTGAAAGGCGAGCAAGAAATAATGAATGAAATCCTCCGCCTGAACTTTGTGGATGATTGCCTGCTACATCTTCAGCAACCTGACGGCTTTAAGACTTCCTATGAAGAAGAATATCGCCACCAAACAAGCAGCGAGTGGAAAAACTCCAATCGCATGGCTCTGCTTCCCCTTTTAGCCAGCACACCCAAAGGTGACAAAATCCTCATGAGTGAAACCAATCTGACAGACTATCCCGCCATGTTTCTGAAAAACGATGGACAAGGCGGCATTACCGCCGTCTTCCCCCGTCTGCCTCTTGAATTCGGAGAAGACGGTGACCGCAGTCTCAAGATTCTGAAAGAAGCCAACTGCATAGCCCGTACCGCAGGCAAGCGCAGTTATCCATGGCGTTACTTCGTCATTACCAACGATGACCGCAAACTTATAGAAAACACTCTATCCTATCGCCTCGCTGAAAAGAATGTCATAGAAAACACCTCTTGGATTAAACCAGGACTAGCCAGCTGGGAATGGTGGAACGGAGCCACACCCTACGGCCCCGACGTGGACTTCAAAGCAGGTTGCAACCTTGACACCTACAAGTACTTCATCGACTTCGCATCCCACTACGGCGTAGAATATATAGTAATGGACGAAGGCTGGGCCATGAACACCCGCGACCCCTATAACCCCAATCCCTCGGTAGACATACACGAACTCATCCGCTACGGCAAAGAAAAAAACGTAGGCATTGTGCTATGGCTCACTTGGCTTACGGTAGAAAATCACTTTGACCTATTCGAAACTTTCGAAAAGTGGGGTGTGAAAGGCGTAAAGATAGATTTCATGGATCGTAGCGACCAATGGATGGTAAATTTCTATGAACGCGTAGCACATGAAGCCGCCAAACACCATCTCTTCGTTGACTTTCACGGTGCTTTCAAACCTGCCGGATTAGAATACAAATACCCCAACGTACTCTCCTACGAAGGCGTAAGAGGTATGGAGCAAATGGGCGGATGCCGTCCCGACAACAGTGTCTATTTCCCCTTCATACGCAACGCAGTAGGAGCCATGGACTATACTCCCGGCGCCATGCTTAGCATGCAGCCTGAAGTCTACCATTCCGAACGTCCCAATTCTGCCAGCATCGGCACACGTGCCTATCAGATGGCACTCTTTGTTCTTTTTGAAACCGGCCTGCAGATGATGGCAGACAATCCTACCCTCTATTATCGCAACGACGAGTGTACACGTTTCATCACCCAAGTACCCCAAACATGGGACGAAACCATCGCTCTCGAAGCCAAAGCAGGAGAATATGCCATCGTGGCCAAACGCAAAGGAGAACAATGGTATATAGGAGGCATGACCAACAACCGCGAACGTGAACGGGTCTTTAACATCTCCCTTGATTTCCTGCAAGAAGGAAAAAATTATCTCATGACCTCTTTTGAAGACGGCATCAACGCTGACCACCAAGCCATGGACTACCGCAAGCAAGAACAATCCTTGAAGAAAGGCGACCATATCACAGTCCGTTTGGCACGCAACGGTGGATTCGCTGCGGTCATTCGCTAATCATATCCATACCTATCTGCTCCGTACAAATACATTTCTAAGGATACGGAGCAGATACAAAGCAAACTGTAAGCCTACAACTAAAGAAATATATTGCAAATATTGACTGTTTCCACCTTAAAATATATCTTTGCAACTCAAAATCAATACAACAAGCCACATGAAAGACATATACTGGAAAGGCCATACGATTTTATTGCTTATCAGCCTCTTATGCTGTTTTCCGGATTTTGTGTACGCTTACAGCCTACGGCAATTCTCCAATAAAAACGGTCTTTCCAATAGTGCCATCCAATCCCTTTACCAAGATAGCCAAGGTGTACTATGGATAGGAACATGCGACGGACTGAACGTGTTTGACGGCAACAATATCCACCTATATACGCCCGTTGATGTGTCACGCAACCTATTGTCAGGCAACATTATCAGCCAGATCGTAGAATCAGAGCCAGGCATACTGTGGTTACAAACCAACTACGGGTTAGACAGATTGGATACATACCGACAGACCTGCCGGACCTTTACCGAATTCAAGGACAACATCTTCTTGGCACGAAGCAACAACAAGTGCATGTTAGTGCTGAAAGATGACGGAAATCTGTATCACTACCAACAAGAGAACCAGAAATTTCTCCAGTTAAACATCTCTTCCATGGATTTTAATAAAGTACTGTCCATGACCATTGATTCCAACAACCTGCTTTGGATATTCGCAACTGGAAACAACACTCGTTGCTATCGTCTGAACCACACGGGAAAAAGCGTGACACTGATTCCGGAAAAGCCATTTGGACATCACGGCTTGAAGCATGCCTTCATCGGAGAAGATTCAGCCTACTTCATTGATGAAACCTATGCCCTCTACGAATATAGTTTCAGCAACCGACAGTGTTACTACATTGCCGACCTGAAAGACGAAATAGAAAAACGAGGTGAAGTATCTTCCATCATCAAACGAGAAAATGACTTCTGTATCGGTTTCAAAAGCAGCGGCTTGATAGTACTGAAATATGAAGCAAACCAAAAGATTAAATACCGTATAGAATACACTGAAATACAGTCGGGCATCTTCTGTCTGATGAAAGACAAATTTCAAGATATCGTATGGGTAGCTACCGACGGAGAAGGGTTATACATGCTTTACAATGACACATTCACCATGACCAACACCCTGCTCAACACTCCCGCATATCAGGTGAACAACCCGGTACGCAGCCTTTACCTCGACCCACAGCAAACCTTATGGATAGGAACCAAAGGCAGTGGCATATTGCGTATACCGAATTATCTTGTCAACAATACACCCGAAAAACATGATCGTCTCATCACCGGTAACAGCACATTGACCGACAACTCCGTCTACTGTTTTGCACCCGGTGGAAAAGACCGACTTTGGATAGGTACGGAAAACGGAATCAATTATTATTCCTACTCTACCCACCAATTGAAAGAACTGGCGGTACAAGCCAATGGAACCAAAGTGAAATATGTGCACTCCATTGATCAAACCAATGACAGTACACTTTGGATTTCCACCGTGGGCGAAGGAATCGTAAAGGTGACATTAGAAAATCAGAGAAAAGATCCTATTGTGAAGCATGCTACACGGACTTTGGTGAGTAACGGACATATGGCATCAAACTATTTTTTCACCTCCTACCGTGAAAGCAGCTCTACGCTGTGGTTCGGGAACAGAGGGCTCGGAGCCTACCGCATTGATGTACGTACTGGAGAAATGGCACAGTTCCGCTTCAACAACTTGGTAAACAGCCAAACCGCCAACGATGTGTTCGCCATACACAAAAACGAGCAAGGCTACTGGCTGGGCACTGGATCAGGGCTTCTCCGCTTCTACTCAAACGAAGACGGAAACCCAGACAGCATCAGTGCAAAGCTCTACACCAACAGCACCGTACATGGTATCTTGGAGGACAACCGAGGCAATCTCTGGGTGAGTACCAATCAAGGATTGATGAGACTCAATCCCCAAGAACAGACCAAGCAGACCTACAACAACGGAAACGGACTGGCCGTGACCGAATTTAGTGATGGAGCCTTCTACAAAGACAATGCTACGGGAATCCTTTTCTTTGGAGGTGTAAACGGCTTCGTCACCGTGAAGCCCGATTCTTACATCACCACGGACTATATGCCCGAAATCAGCCTGAAAGGACTTTCCATCTTCGGTAAGGAATACAACCTGCATGATTTTCTACATTACAAAGACGGGAAGCCCGTGCTACAACTGGACTACAAACACAACTTCTTCCAGCTCAACTTCCGGATAACAGACTACATTAACGGAAACGACTATTTCTACTCCTATAAACTAAAGGAAGCAAGCGACCAATGGATAGAAAACGGAGTTTCACCCAATGCCATCTTCTCCAACCTTTCCCCCGGAGAATATACGCTGTTTGTGAAATACCGCAACAACATCAACGGTAAAGAAAGCCATCCGCAAGCCTTCACCATTTACATCGCTCCTCCCTGGTATCTCAGTACCTGGGCCTATGTGGGCTACTTTTTGTTAGGGTTACTATTATGTACAGGCATAGTCGCCTATGCATTCTATACCTACCGCCTGAAGCGGCAGCACATGATGAAGAAAATGGAACGACAGAAAAAAGAGGAAGTCTATGAATCAAAACTACGCTTCTTCACCAACATCACCCACGAGTTTTGCACCCCCCTCACCCTGATTCAGGGACCGTGCGAGAAGATACTCACCCACAAGGAGACAGATATCTACACGCACCGCTACGCCAAAATGATTCAGCAAAATGTGGAAAAGCTGAATGGTCTCATCGTGGAGTTGCTGGAGTTCAGAAGACTGGAAACGGAAAACAAAATGCTCTCCATACAGCCGCAGCCTGTTTCCGAAAAGTTAAGGGACATCGCCGAATCCTTCGGTGACATGGCGGAAAACAGAGAAATGAACTACTGCCTTGACATCGCCCCCGAACTGACATGGAACACCGACCTGAGCTGCTTCAACAAAATAGCCGGAAACCTCATATCCAACGCTTTCAAGTACACACCCGACAAGGGGAACATCAGCGTAACATTGTACACGAAAAACGAACGTCTTATTTTGAAGATAGCCAATACCGGCAAAGGCATCACACCGGAAAATCTCGGAAAGATATTCGACCGCTATAAGATTCTCGACTCCGTGGAGATGAACGGCAAAAACTCAAGAAACGGACTGGGGTTGGCCATCTGCAAAAACATGGTGACACTGTTGGAAGGAGACATAAACATCGAAAGCACACCGGGCGAACTGACCACCTTCACTGTAAGCCTTCCCTCGCTCCCCCCCAACGGACAAGAAGTACCGCAAACTGCATACGAAGCGGCTTCTCCAAGCATTCCCACCGAAGAGGTGCAAGAATTGCCCGAAAAATACACCCAAGAATTCGACGCAAACAAGCAGACGGTCATGGTGATAGATGATGACCCTTCCATGCTGTGGTTCGTATCCGAAATATTCACAGAGAAATACAACGTACTCTCCTTCAATAATGCCCAAAAGGCATTAGACAGCTTGGAACAACGACAGCCAGACCTCATCATCTCAGACGTGATGATGCCCGATATAGACGGGCTATCCTTCACCTCCACCATCAAGCAACACAAGCTGTGGAGCCATATCCCCCTAATCCTGCTCTCAGCACTGCATCACGAAGACGACCAAGTAAAAGGACTGGAATCGGGGGCGGATGCCTATGTCACCAAGCCTTTCAATGTGAAATATTTGGAAAAGATGGTCTATCATCTCATCCGCCGCGAAGAAAACCTGAAGGAATATTATAGTTCGGCACTCAGCACCTTTACCTGGAAAGAAGGAAGCTGCTTGCACAAAGAAGAACAAGAATTCTTAGAGAAAATGACAGAAGTCATTGAAAAGAACTTAGCCAATCCAGACCTGCAAGTAGAACTTTTGAGTAAGGAAATGGGCTACAGCAGCCGGCAGTTCTACCGCAAACTGAAACCACTTACTGACAAATCGCCTGCCGACATCATCAAAGAATACCGCCTCTCCACGGCGGAACGCTTGTTAGTCTCCAGCAACTTCACCATCGAAGAGCTGATGGACCGCACGGGATTCACCAACCGAAGCACTTTCTATAAAGCTTTTTCACAACGTTACGGAATGCCGCCCCGTCAATACTGCGAACGGCAAAAGAAGAACGTGAGGGAAGGACAGGAAATCACTAATACTTAATCATCTTATACCATCTGCATTTATGAAAAGAAGCTCTTTTTTGAGTATCGCATTCACCGGGCTGCTTGCTACCGCAGCCGCAACAGCACAAACTCACGAACAGCCCGAATGAAATGACCTGAACATTTCGGGAGTGAACAAAGAAACGGCATGCCAAACCGCCATTCCCTTTGCCGACGAAGGACAAGCCCTACGCCTGAGCATCGAGGAATCCCCCTATTATCAAACTCTGAACGGTACATGGAAATTCCATTGGGTGGCCGACCCCGAAAAACGGCCGAAGGATTTCTTCAAGCCCGACTACGACGTAAGTGACTGGGACAACATCAAAGTGCCTGCCACATGGCAGATAGAGGCTGTACGCCATAACAAGCCCTGGGACAAGCCTTTGTATTGCAATACCATTTACCCTTTCTGTGATTACAGTAAAGGAGTACAATGGCCCAACGTCATCCAACCTCGCCCGGCAGACTATACTTTCGCCAACATGCCCAATCCCGTAGGCAGTTACCGACGTGAATTCACTTTGCCCACATCTTGGAAGGGCAGAGATGTATTTATTCGCTTCAATGGAGTGGAAGCAGGTTTCTATCTTTGGTTGAACGGTAAAAAAGTGGGCTATTCAGAAGACAGCTACTTACCTGCCGAGTTCAATCTGACTCCCTATTTACAAGAAGGAAAAAACACATTGGCAGTTGAAGTGTACCGTTTCACCGATGGAAGTTTTCTTGAATGTCAAGATTTCTGGCGGTTCAGCGGTATCTTCCGCGATGTATTCCTATGGTCAGCACCACGCACGCAAATTAGGGACTTCTTCTTCCGAACCGACTTGGACGGAGATTATCGTAATGCTACAGTTTTTTTGGACGTGGAAATCACCGGTAAGAAAAGTTCTGCCGAACTCATAGTGAAGCTCTCCGACACAGAAGGAAAGGAAGTGCTATCACGCACTATCCACGCCACAAAAATAGGTAGTACCCATCTGGAATTCGATGTGAAGAACCCACTGAAATGGACAGCCGAAACACCCAGCCTCTACAACCTGACCCTGACCCTAAAACAGAAGGGAAAAGTGACAGACCTACGTAGTGTAAAGGTAGGCTTCCGCGAAATAGAGTTTGCCAAAAACGGACAACTGCTGATTAACGGCAAACCCACTCTTTTCAAAGGTGTCAACCGCCACGATCACAGCCCATTGAATGGCCGTACCGTCTCCAAAGAAGAGATGGAAAAGGACGTACAACTAATGAAAGCGCTGAACGTAAATGCTGTCCGTACCTCCCATTACCCCAACAACCCTTACTTTTACGACCTATGCGACCGCTATGGCATCTATGTATTGGCAGAAGCCAATGTAGAGTGCCACGGCGAAATGCGTCTCTCACACGAGCCACAGTGGGAAAAATCATTCACCGAGCGCAACGAGAACCAAGTGAAACGTTTCCGTAACCACGCTTCCATCGTAATGTGGTCCATGGGCAACGAATCGGGAAACGGAAACAACTTCTCCACTGCTGAAAAGGCCATCAAACGTTTGGATACTACCCGCCCCACCCACTACGAGGGAAACAGTTCCTTCTGCGACGTGACCAGTTGCATGTACCCAAGTGTGGACTGGCTGGAAAACGTAGGCCGTGAACGATTGGAGAAAATACAAAAGGGCGAGATCGTGAAACCTCACGTAGTATGCGAGTATGCCCATGCCATGGGAAATTCCATAGGAAACTTCAAGGAATACTGGGAAACCTACGAACGCTATCCGGCACTCATCGGAGGTTTCATTTGGGATTGGGTGGACCAAAGCCTGCGTATGCCCACTCCCGACGGCAAAGGCTTCTACATGGCCGTAGGCGGTGACTTTGGTGACAAGCCCAACGACGGTAACTTCTGTACCAACGGCGTCATCTTCTCCGACCGTACATTATCTGCCAAATCCTATGAAATGAAGAAGATACATCAACCCATCCGCATAGAAGCATTAGGGAATGGCAAATATAGAATCAGCAACAAGCGATTCCATGCCAATATGGAAGACCTCTACGGGAGATACGAAATAACGGAAGATGGAAGGACCGTCTGCTCAGGCAATCTGGAAGATTTGAAGCTGGAAGCACAGGCAAGCAAAGTCATCACCCTGCCAGACATACCCGCAACGAAGGTACCCGGAGCAGAATACTTTATCAATTTCAGTTTCTGCCAAAAAAGAGATACCGAATGGGCAAAAGCCGACTACGAGGTAGCCACCGAACAATTCAAGCTATCAAGCAGCGAGAAACCTATATTCGTACCCGAAAAAGGAAACATCAATCTAAACGAAACTGCCGACGCATTGGTGGTGAAAGGTGAACGTTTTGAAGCTGTCTTCTCCAAGGAAGAAGGAACTTTATCGGCATATACATTGAATAATATCCCCCTGATAAGTAAAGGACTCGAACTGAACCTCTTCCGTGCTCCCACCGACAACGATAAACAGGTAAGTGGCGATTGGCAACGCAAAGGCCTTTACCAGCTGCAAGCGGAAACCGGCAAATGGGAAACCCACCAAGAAGAGGACAGAATAACCCTGCACATCCGGAACTGCCACAAAGGTAAACTCGGTTTTGAGTATCGCACAGAAATAGAATACACCGTAAATGCCGATGGTTCCATCATGGTGAACAGTGTCATCATCCCGGTATCCGACAGCGAAATCATTCCGCGTGTGGGCTATCGAATGGAACTGCCCGAAGGCTTCGAGCGTATGCGTTGGTATGGACGTGGCCCATGGGAAAACTACGTAGACCGCAAGGATGCCACCCCAATAGGCGTATACGAAAGTACAGTATCCGACCAATGGGTGAACTATGTAAAGCCTCAGGAGATGGGTAACCATGAAGAGGTACGCTGGATTTCCATCACCAACGCCGACGGTATGGGCTTCGTTTTCGTGGCAGGCGACCAAATGGCGGCTTCTGCCCTGCATGTCAGAGCACAAGACATGGCAGACCCCGACCATCTGCAAAAACTGATTCACAAATACGACATCCCGATGCGCAAGGAGACAGTTCTTTGTCTTGATGCCCACAATCGTCCTCTGGGCAACGCAAGCTGCGGTCCAGGCCCGATGAAAAAATACGAACTGCAAGCAACTCCCGTAGCATTCAGCTTCATCATGATGCCTTTGGAAAGAAGCTACACGCAAAGTGAGCTTACCAAGAAAGCACGCGTACAGATGCCTGCATGCATGCCCGTAATGGTAGAACGCGATAACAACGGTTACCTGCAAATGAGTACCGGAACTCCGGACGCGACCATCTTCTACAGCCTTAACGGTAACGAATACCGGGAATACACAGCTCCATTCGAGTTCATTGACGGTGGAAAGATACAAACATACGCTGTTTCTGGAAAATTAGGCAAGAGCCTGGTCACTACTATGGAACTACCCATATTCGTAGACCACTCGGCATGGAAGGTGGTCTCCTCCAGCAGCGACAGCCAAGGAGAAGAGGCGCAAAACGCCATCGATGGAGACCCTTCCACGTATTGGCACACCCGTTGGCACGAACCCATTCCAGAGTTTCCACACAGCATTGTGGTAGACATGGCTTCCCTACTGGTAGTGGACAAATTCATCTACACAGCACGACATTCCAATGATAACGGACACGTCAAAGACTACGAGCTAAGCTTCAGCAAAGACGGAAAAAATTGGGAAAGCACCGTCAAAGGTACATTCTCCAATCTGACGTCTGCCCAAACCATAACATTGGAAACACCCGTCACTGCCCGTTACTTCAAATTCGTTCCCTTGTCCGAAATGCACGGCAGGAAATGGGCTTCGGCAGCCGAACTGAATGTGAGCAGCGGAGCATCCCAGAGACAAATAGTGGTCTCCGTAGACAGCGATGCAGACAACAGCATGAAGCTGGCGGCAGACGGTAACATAAACACCTATTGGCACACGGTACACAACCAATTCTACATAGCTCCCTACCCTCATGAGATACATCTTTCCCTATCCAAAGAGGCCACTATAAAGGGTATCCGCTACACTCCGCGACAAGATAGCGAAGAAGGACGGATAGCTTCCTATGAAGTATATGCAAGCAAAGATGGAAAAAATTGGGGGCAGCCCATTACCTATGGCACCTTCCATATAGGTACAGCAACGCAAACTATAGAATTTACTCCTTGCCGGGCACGCTATGTGAAACTATCGGGATTATCGGCCCATGACAAAGGAAAGAAAGCTGCCATAGCAGAATTAGAGATAATCTTGGAAGAATAATTTTATATGAAAAACTATTAACCATGGAGTTTCAAGACTTGTGCAAAAACTTGTACAAGTCCTGAAATTCCACGTTTTCTCCTATAAGCAAAAATCACTTCCCTTTCACTATCCGCTTAATATCATTCAGCTTGTTCAGCGCCTCCAGCGGCGTCAAGTTATTCACATCCAGATTCAGTATCTCATCGCGTATCTGGCACAGCACCGGGTCGTCGAGCTGAAAGAAGCTGAGCTGCATACCACCGCGTGTCTCTCCCACTTCCACCATCGGTTTGCTGGAAATCCCCTGCTGGCGGTTGTCCGTTTCCAGTTGTTTCAGAATGTCATTGGCACGCTTCACGATGCTTTTGGGCATACCTGCCATTTTGGCTACATGGATACCGAAGGAGTGTTCGCTGCCGCCGCGCTCCAATTTGCGCAGGAAGATGACTTTGTTATCTATCTCCTTCACCGAAACGTTGTAGTTCTTAATACGCTTGAAGCTTTTCTCCATCTCGTTCAACTCATGGTAGTGCGTGGCAAACAAGGTGCGTGCCTTCGCTTTTGGATGCTCATGGATATGCTCCACAATCGCCCAGGCGATGGAAATACCGTCGTACGTAGAAGTACCGCGTCCCAGCTCGTCGAACAGCACCAGGCTGCGGGGAGAAAGGTTGTTCAAGATATCCGCCGCCTCGTTCATCTCCACCATAAAGGTAGACTCGCCCACGGAAATATTATCGCTGGCACCCACACGGGTGAATATCTTATCCACCAAACCGATATGGGCACTCTCCGCAGGCACGAAACTGCCGATTTGAGCCAGTAGCGTAATCAGCGCCGTCTGCCTCAGCAAAGCGGACTTACCCGCCATGTTGGGACCCGTAATGATGATAATCTGCTGCGTCTGGCTGTCCAGCATCACATCGTTGGCAATATACTTCTCGCCGATGGGGAGCTGCTTCTCAATGACCGGATGCCGTCCCTGATGGATTTCCAGCACATCGTCGTCGGCAATGACGGGGCGTATATAGTTGTTCTCGCGCGCCGCTGTGGCAAAGGAGAGCAGGCAGTCCAACCGTGCTATCTGGTTCGCATTGATTTGAATGGCAGGAATGAACTCGCTCAAAGATTGTACCAGCTCTGCATAGAGTTGTGTTTCCAGTACCAGTATCTTGTCCTCCGCGCCGAGAATCTTCTCCTCGTATTCCTTCAATTCCTGGGTAATATAGCGCTCGGCATTGGCAAGGGTCTGCTTGCGTATCCACTCTGCCGGCACCTTGTCCTTATGCGTGTTGCGCACCTCGATGTAGTAGCCGAAAACATTGTTGTAGCCTATCTTCAAACTGGGAATCTCTGTCAGTTCGCTCTCGCGCTGCTGTATCTGCAACAGATAATCCTTGCCGGAGTAGGCAATCCGGCGCAACTCGTCCAGCTCGGCACTGACACCGGATTTGATGACACCTCCCTTATTAATCAATAACGGCGGGTCATTGTCTATCTCCCGGTCAATACGGTCGCGGATAGACTGGCAGATATTCAACTGCTCGCCTATATGATTCAAGCTGGCATTATCGGCATCCATGCAAGCTGCCTTGATGGGTTCTATCGCCTGCAAAGCCACCTTCAACGCCACCACCTCACGCGGAGAGACACGCCCTACCGCCACTTTGGAGATGATGCGTTCCAAGTCGCCAATCAAATGCAACTGCTCTTCTATCAACTCTTTGAAATCGGGCTGGCGGAAAAAGTATTCCACCACATTCAGCCGCTCGTTAATCGGCTGCACGTCCTTCAACGGGAATACCAGCCAGCGTTTCAGCAGGCGGGCACCCATCGGGCTGATGGTCTTGTCTATCACATTCAGCAGACTACTGCCACCGTCGTTCATCGACCCCATCAACTCCAGGCTGCGCACCGTGAACTTATCCAGGCGGACATACTTATCCTCCTCGATGCGTGCCAGCGAAGTGACATGCCCTATCTGCGTATGCTGCGTCATGATGAGGTATTGCAGGATGGCTCCCGAAGCGATGATACCGTTCTTGAGATGCTCCACACCGAAGCCTTTCAAGTTCTTCACCTCGAAATGCTTCAGCAGCTTTTCGCGGGCAGATGTCTCGGTAAACACCCAGTCGTCCAACTCGAAGGTGAAGAACTTGCTGCCGAAGTTTCCTTCGAACATCAGCCGCTTGCCACGCTCGAAAAGCACCTCTTTGGGGGCAAAGTTGTTCAGCAGCTTGTCCACATAGTCGAAAGGTCCTTCCGCCGTCAGAAATTCGCCCGTAGATATGTCCAGGAAAGCCACACCGCAGGCACCCTTACCGAAATGCACGGCAGCCAGGAAGTTGTTCTCCCGGTAGTTCAGCACATTGTCGTTGATGGAAACTCCCGGCGTCACCAGCTCCGTGATGCCGCGCTTCACCAGTTTCTTCGTCAGCTTCGGGTCCTCCAACTGGTCGCAGATGGCCACACGCTTGCCGGCACGTATCAGCTTGGGCAGATAGGTGTCGAGCGCATGATGCGGGAAACCCGCCATTTCGATGGTTTTCCCCTTGCCATTGGCACGTTTGGTCAAGGTAATACCGAGGATTTCGGACGCGACGACGGCATCGGTGGAATAGGTTTCATAGAAGTCACCACAACGAAACAGCATGACAGCATCGGGATGCTTTGCCTTCAAGTCGAGGAACTGCTTCATCATCGGGGTAAGGACAATATCTTCGTGCATACAAGTCTTTAATTTTTAATTTCCAAAGCTTTGAGCCAAGAGAGCAGGAAATCGTCAAGTAAGACCCAAAACTTAATGTGACAAAGATAATTCTTTTTTAGAAAACAGCCACGGAGAGGCTTCAAAACCTTAGCAAGCCTTAACAAAGAGACGCATTTTCCTAAAACATGTTATAAAACAGTCTTTTTTATTTGCTTTATTTGGAGATAAGCAAAAAGTTCGTACCTTTGCAATGTGTTTTTCATAGTATTAGATTTAAGGTTAACAAAGGTTGGAGTACAGCGGTACTCCTTTTTTTATGCCCATACCTTTCGTATCTTTCCCCTTTTCCCTTACAAAAGTACATATTCACTCGGCGAAACGCCCTTTATCTTCTTGAAAACCTTGTTCATGCGATCCCAACAAGGATGAGCAACAGTTGTCTCCCATTTACTACATTCCCTATTTAAGCAACAATTCCTGCAATACTGCATTTTAAATTCTTGCTTACTAAAACTTATTCGTCCGACAGCCGTTGAATTATCGTCCGACAATTGTCGGACGATAATTCAACGGCTGTCGGACGATAATTCAACAAGTATCGGACGAATAAATCTTAGCAAATAGAGAGATAGATGGCTTACCGCTTGATTTATTTGTGATTATCCGCGCACACAATCAGTACCTCCCCAAAAGAATCAAGTTGCCAATGGGGTCTCATAGAGATTGTCATTGCAACTTCAGGAATGGCAACGTATTTCCACCGGTAGACAACGGCAATTTCCCGTCCCATTTCTCCACAGCCTTTAGTTGAATCAATTCCGGCGTGATGCTTTGTTGAAGGATACGGTTGGCATCTGCCTTACCCTTGGCGGCAGCTACTACCTTTTCCGCCTCGGCTATAGCGGCTTTCTTTTCATTCTCCACCTTCAAGGCATTCTGCACAGCAGTATTCTTTTCGTCAATGGCAGCTTGCAGCACATCGTTGGGTTTCACGGACGACTGTATGTTGGTAAACGTAAAGCCACGGGTACTGAGACGCTCCTTCAGTAATGCCTCCACCTCCTTCTCGAAAGCCGGACGGTTGTTGATGAGCGAATCCGTCTCATAGAGTCCTGCCACGTCCTTATAAGCGTTCTTCACTTCCGTCAGGATAACACTCTGTTCCAATTCTTCGGTAGTCTTGCGATAGCGTAGAAAAACTACTTTGGCATCCTCCCGCTCAATGAAGTATTCTATAGTAGGGTCTGTCTTGAAGATGGTTCCCTTCTTGTCCTGAATGTCGAAAGGTTCGTAGTCTACAATCTGCGCAAATGCAGGATATTCGAATAGCTGCTTGGCAAAACGGTTGTAAACCACCCATCCGGTCTCCACCTTGGCATCATCTACTCCACGCTCACTACCGGCCAGATTGACGATGATGCCCGTCTGTCCCGAATCAATACGCTCCACGGCAAACATGACCAAGAACAATACTATAATTCCAATGACTGCGACTCCTGCCGCGCCTACTCTCACTGTTGATTTGTTTGTGACTTTCATGGTGTTTTCTGTTAGTTTAATGAGTGAATAATGCTCCAAAGATATTTATAATTGTTTGTTCAAAAAAGGCAATCCGTTATTTTTGGAAGAGAAGAAGGCCTCCCTCCCGCACACAGTGTAGAAAGGAGGCCCATAGTCTCTATATTTTCAGAATTTACTCAGTCACGATACGACCTGCCAACAGTGATTTCTTCAGATAACTTTCAGCACACTATAGGAATTACCCTCACTCCCACTGGACATGGTGCTGATTTCCTTTGCCACTTCTTTCAGTCTTGCCGGATTGCTGTATTTATATATAATTGTAGGATATACCTTTTTACAGAATTCTGTGCCAAATTACTTAAACGTTCGTGTTTGCGAAATAATATTGCCATAATGTCTTGGTTTTTAAAATAAATAGAATAGAAATCGTGTTTTCTTATTTCTCTGCCAATAGCTGCACAGATTCATCCGTCATGTGATGGTCTGCTGTCAAGCTCCAGTCATTGTTCTTTTCGTCCCATTCGTAGCTGAGGTAGCGCAAGACACTGCTGTCGGTCTGCCGATAGACGGCTTTCTGCTTGATGTCGGTGTAGGCATTGCTTTGCTCGTTCCAGAGGGCGTATTCCACAGTGACGTCGTCCGTATAGAAGAAGTTAAGACTGTGGTGCTTCTCAAAGCTTTGCGTGGATTCGTTCCATTTCAGCACTTCTTTTTGGGAGATGCGACCGGAGTTGTCGTAAATGTAATTGTACTTCAGGTGGCGGTGCAGGAATTTCTGATTCTCCACTTTGAATACGGTTTGTGTTTCCACACGGCCGTCGTTGGTTTCGGTATTATAGGCAAAGTTGTCTGTACGGTTAACGGCTGCTGCGCTTACTACGTTTACTAAAGAGGTCATTGCGATGATTGCTGAAATTACTAAAGTCTTCATAATGGTTCTATTTTTTAAGTTATACATTTTGTTTCAAGTTCTTGTCTTTGGGGGAGTTGTTCCCTTTCGACATTGCAAAGATAGGAGGTGGTAAAAAGCTTTTAGGTTATCGTTACGTTAATGTTAGGTTAACGGAGATATTTATTACTTTTGCGCCCAAAACAAGAACAAAATGAAAACACGTTTCCTCTTATATCTTTCCTTTTCCAATCTATCGGAGACGTAACTGGATAGGCATACAGCAGACTGTCACCACATCTACTATTGAGAAGTACCATCTTTCTTCTATGTCGTCCCAAACGGTTCGGACTTTCTTCGCTTCGAAAAGCTTGATGGCATTATGCTGGGTCATGATATTATGTTTTCAATTCTTAGTTTTAAGCTCTTTGATTGGGTCCTCGTTATGTGACAGAAACAATGCTCTTTCTTCAATTTAATCATAATTTCTGTTTTATTGCATCAGTTGACATAGTCTGTTTTCTTAGGTATAGTACAAAATATATGATTATTTTGACTTAAAACAAATCGCAGTCAATAAATCACTGCACATCATATGACAATAGGGAATAGCCTGCACCACAGACCATCCCCTATCACCTTAATTCTACTTGTGTGACTTCCTCTTACTTCACCACACCGTCCGTCATCGTAAAGCCTTCCAGAGAGCCGGCTTTCACCTGAATACAAATCACACTGATGGCGCTGTCTGCCGCAGCCGACAATTGGCGTTCTCCTGCCGGAGCCACGCGAAGCCAGTCACCCGCCTGCAGTTCTACGGTTTCTCCGTCAACCACCATGGTGCCGCGTCCGGAGAGGACGGCATAAATTTCTTCATTTTGCTTGTGCGAATGCACAAAAGGTACTCCTGCACCAGCCGGCAAATTGCTGATAGATACTTCTGCACCAGTCAGATTCAATGAATCGTGCAACTCGACACGTGCCTCGCCTGCGGGCACATTTACTTTCTGATAGTTCTTCATAATCACTTCTCCTTAGTATGTTTTGATTTACGGCTGCAAAGTTAGCCAACTACCAGACATCGTACAAGAAGGCACTTGAAGCTCAGTTAGTTACCTCCATGTTACCATTATTGGCAAATAAGGAGTTAGAAAAATAAGATTAACAAAAATTATTACTATTTTTGCCGAAAAAGCAAATATCGACTAAACTCTATAAAACATGAAGATTCTGAAAAAAATTTCAAAAGTAATAGTCATCGTAATGGCTGTACTGGCAACCATTTGGTGTGGTTTGTATGTTTATGCCAACTATTTCTATAATGACAAGCAGATTGATGTAGAAAACTTCTACATCGCGGAACTACCGTTAACCCCCTCGCAGTTTGAAGAAGATTTCAAAGAAATACACCAGATTGTCATGGAGAATTATTCATTATACCAAGCCAAGCATCTGAATATGGATTCATTGTATCAAGCTTGTGACGCCCGCGTTCGCCAGGCGCAGACCACCACAGACTACGGACTGATAGTGCAGGAATACATCTCTGCCTTACAATGCGCCCACGCCATTACCTGCTACAAGAGGTACACAGCCAATCAGCGCGTAGCCTTTATAGAGGATTTCTTGTTCGTTGACAAACCCAATGACTATCTGACAGAATACGGCTTCCAGGACAAAGACCGGATTATAGCTATCAACGGACTCCCCTATAAACAATGGATTGAACAGAACGAAAAATATACCGAAGCATCTACCGTCCCCCACAGACGGCTCCGTACAGCCTATGATGCGTTCCGTAGTTATGCAGACACCCTAAGAAACTATACACTGCTGAGAGGGGGCGATACTCTGACCGTCACCCTTCCCTTGAAACAAAGGGACTATTTTCCGGATAACGAAGAACAAACTGTGGAGAGCAGGATATTACAAGACAGCATTGGTTACCTTACCATCAAAACCATGATGAACCCCGTCATGGAAGATTTCAAGGCGGTCTATCCCAAAGTCAAGGATTTACCATACCTCATTATAGACGTACGTAGAAACGGCGGAGGAAACAGCATGAATGGAGTAAACATCTGCAAGTACTTCATCCGCGAAGCACAACCACACTGCGTCAGCAAGAGCTACATCATGCAGCCCGAAGCCGACGCCTATAAAGGTAAAATCTATCTGCTGACCGACACATATACGCTCTCTGCTGCCGAGAGCTTCACACTCGACATGAAGGAAAGCGGAAATGTCACCCTCATCGGCGAAGCTACCGGAGGGGATACCGGCAATGGCCCCCGTCCTTTCTGTACCAAACAGCGGACCTATTTCCGTATCCCTACCCGCCAGCCGGACGTCTCTTCTAAAGGTTTCCCCATGGAAGGTATAGGCATACCGCCCCATCATCAAGTATCCCAAACCGTAGCAGATTTCATGAAGGATGAAGATACAGTGCTGAATTATGCTGTCGGACTGATAACAGAGAAACAATAATACATTTCCTCAACGAAAAAGAGCCAAGTATCAAAGGTGTGTCACCTCACGATACTTGGCTCTTTTGTATTTGATATATTATCCTTTATTTGGTACTTGCCAACATCAAAGCCGCATTGCTGTCATTCAGTTCGTAAACGGTAGTTTGCGTATAGCTGTCGTAACCATTAGTTCTACTGTTCCAACGGGCATAGTTCAACTCAACTTCACTGTCAGTGTATTCAACATCCAGCTTGAAATAAGGCACCCAGGCTTCCTTTACGCTATCCCACTTGAAAGCTTCCTTGCTCGTCACACGGTTCTCACTGTCATAAGTGTAAGTGTAGCGGAGGTGACGGAAAAGGTGTCCGTCCTCATTGCGGAAGATAGTCTTGGCGGTCATCAGTTCTCCGGTCATCTCCTCGTTTTTCACATAATCGGCAGGAGTTGTCGCGCTTGCAGAAAAGTTCATTACACTTGCCATTACCACTGCCATCATTACCACTGCTTTTGAAAATACTGTTGCTTTCATAATCGTTATTTTTTATTGTTATTACTTCTTTCTCTGAGGAGGTTGTTGTTTCATAACCGCCTTCGCCTATATATAGTCAATCTGCGTGCCAAAGAATTAAATCACTGATTATCAAAGAATAACTATTTTATAGTAATGTCCATTTTCGGACAACTGTCCGCACAAAAACGAACAGCAAAACAAAAAATAAACGAAATATCATGAAAGTATTTCTACATTAGCAATAATATTATGTAACAGTAGTAAACTGTTTGATGATTGTCCCTACAAAAAGCTGATGTATACTTATCTTATCTCAATGGCGGCATCTGAAAACGTGGTGGGGCAATAGTCGCTCCGCCACTGCCCCCTCTATTATCAAAGACGGTGTTACGCAGAATCTCATACAAGATTCCACCTACATCCAGACTTAATTTAAACTTGTCGAAATTATAATAGGGAATCACAACGGGAACCGTCTCCCAACGACCGCGATAAGCATCGTAATAACGTTGTACTCCAACTTCCATACCAAAACGTTCGGACATATCCAGAGACATGGTGGCACCGTAGCGGTGGGTATCCATCCCGTAAGTATTTCCTATGGCATACGAACCGAAAACCTTAAAAGCTACACGGTCCGAAGCCTGATACCGCAAAGCTCCCGAAGTACTGAAAGCCTGCCCGGTGGAATGAATCATATTTATCTTCATGGCATCTACGCCAAGCTGGAGCGTCAGCCTTTGGTTAAAGGCATGCTGATATCCCAGGGAAGCATTGTTGAAACGTCCGATACCCGGTACGCTGGTCTGCCCACCGGAACCGAATAACATACCGTGAGGAAACTGTCTTAATACACCGCTTGTACTGTAATCTCCCCGAAATAGCAGGGAAGGATTGGTCTGATAAGGCAGACGAAGAGACTCTTTCAGTGAAAAATCGGGCAGGGAATAGGAGTGCTCCGGATGAAACATGGAAGAAGGGGCAGAGTTTTCAGAAGGAAGCTCAAAAGGAGAGAATAGAGATTCATTGAATTCCGGCTGTATCTGTATACTGTCACGAATGAAACGTACACTGTCTTCCTGCGCAAAAAGCAATTGCGGCACAAAAGCCAACAGCAGGCAGATTCCCAAACGGCCACCAAGACAAGAGATACTGACTTTCCGTTTTATACACATATACCCTCCTTCTTTATATTCATATAATACTGCTATACAAAAATAACGAAAATAAACCAGAAGAACAGTACATGTACTGCTAAATTATTGCAATATAGAAGGATACATTATTAATTTTCTATCAGTATCAATCCTACTCCTTTCACTGTTTTAATGGTTACCGACTCGTCTTCCGAAAGAAATTTCCGAAGTTTCGTCACAAATACATCCAGGCTGCGGGAAGCAAAGTAATCATCTTCCGTATTCCAGAATTTATCCAAGATAGCTTCCCGGCGGATAACGTCTCCCCGCTTCTCACAAAGCATCTGCAACAAACCTGTCTCGCGCACAGTCAAAGTCTTGTTTACACCCGAAGCATGTTTCAAAGTGGCATGTGTGGCATCCAACACATATTCCTTGCCTATCTTGTAGCATTGACTCATGTCTTTCGATTTTTCGCCTTTGGAAAGCTTCAATAAGGCGTGGACATGTGCATCCAGTTCTTCGGGAATGAACGGTTTCTTTATATAGTTATTGGCACCGATTTCATAACCTTTTACCACATCTTTAGGAGATATCAGGGCAGAGGAGAACAGAATCGGAGTTTCCCCATCTGTCTCGCGGATACGCTTCACCATCTCGTAACCGTTCATAACGGGCATTTCTATATCAGATACTATCACATCAGGATGTTGTTCTTTCCACTGTTTCAAGCCCTCCTCGCCATTGGCGGCAGCAATCACTTCATAACCGCCTATCATATCTTCCAACCCGCCCTGAACTATATATCTCAAGCTTGCATCGTCTTCTACCAACAATAACTTTATCATAATGCGTTTATTATATATTGCAAAAATAAGGAAAAGAATGAATGCAACAGTCATATTGCTATAAAATAAACGAGGAAAACAACGCCTCTTAACCTAATATTAACGTAGCGATAACTTATGAAGCATGTGCCCCACTCTACCTTTGCAACATCAATACAAAAAATCCACACTATGAAAGCAGATATTTCAATAACAAAAAGCCGAAAAGGGACAGAGATAGTAGTTTCGGGCAAGAGGATTAATAAATACGGCATCATAGCTGCCATAGTATTTGCAGTACCAATGCTGATTCTGTTTCAGTCGATACATGGAGAAACAACCAGCCATCTATCGCTGGTCAGATTCTTCATGTGTATATTGGCAGCTGTCCTGGTAAATCTATTCCTACATAAACTGTTGTTCAGATTGTTTTCGCCGATACGCATGTGGCAATATCGCATCACATGCCTGCTGCCCTTCCTGCTACTGGGTATATTGCCCCTTATATATGGTATGACAAGTGGCAATTATGATGTCACACGATTTGGAATATTACTGGCTGTCATGAGTTTCGACGACCTTTACATCCTCTGGCAATTACGCTCATTCGGTGGAGGCTCCTATATTACTGACAAATCAGAAGGATTGAATTTCCACGTGTGGTAAATTTATACAGTCTCAATAGGAAAGTAGAGTGTAAATTCACTGAAGCACCCCTCTTCACTTTCCACTTCTACCCTGCCGCCATGTGCCAGCATCACCTGCTGTACATAATTCAGGCCCAGACCAAAACCTGCAGCACCGCCCCTTCCACTTCGCCCGACTGCTGCAGAACGTTCAAAACGGTTGAAGATAAGAGACTGGTCTTTTAAGGGAATACCCAATCCGTTGTCACACACCTTTATCTTGCAGAAGCCTTTCTCCGATTCGCAAATAATATCTATCTTTACCTCTTCATGGGAATATTTAATGGCATTGTCCAGCAGATTGCCCAACACTTCACGCAAACAGAAGGCATCGGCATACACCATTTCACAACGATGATAAACGGTCGTAAATTCTACCCTTTTGCTGGTTTTCAGAGAAATTTTGGCAATTATATCATCAAGTAAAGGCCGCAAAGGCACCTCTTCCTGATGGAGTTCCAAATGTCCCTCATCCAGCTTGGTAAGTACCAGTACACGATTGGAAAGGGTAAGCAGATGCTCACACTCTTCCATCATCGCCTGCCGGTATTTCTCTTCTTTTCCAGGCTTACCGGACAATTTGCCGCTATTCAGAATATGAGCTCCCATCAGGATGGAACTCAGAGGAGACTTCATGTCGTGTATCATAGCATAAGTAAAATCCTTCTGGAATTGCTCCAAATGCCGCTGTGTACGCAAAACTTTCACCTGGCCGAGAATACAGTCCAACACCACCAAAAACATCACCCAAAGAGGCAGAAACAGATACCATACGGAACTTATGACGTAGCGATACGGATTCTTCACCACACCTTGTATACAAAGGATGCTGTCCTCCTTCAACGGTATAAACCGGGAAGAAATATCCTGATATTTTGCCGAGGCATATCCTGCTTCCACCACTGTACTATCGGAGGGAGCGTAGTACTGGCGGATACCACTCTTATAGGTCATTCCCAAGGCTTCCAACCTGGAAGCAAAAGCAGAATCGAGGTACTGCACGGAGAGAGGAAGTTCCATTCCGCTTTCATTGATGCTGCGCTGCATAATCAAAGCAGAGCGTAGTCGATAATTCAAATCGACCGGATTGTACATATGTACCACTCCAAAGCGGTTCACCTTATACTTCGACTGCTCTTTCTCCAGAAATTCCCTTTGCTCCTTTGCAAAAGGCGATTCAACACTCTCTTCCCATTCATCCTTTCCATCCCTATCAGTCTGTTCGTAGAGCAAAGAAAGGCGGCGTTTCAAGACCTCGTCATAAAAAGCTGCTTCAAAACAATCATTTACCTGATAGGCAGTTTCTTTGAAAGAAGCACGGTACAGATAGACAAACCAGACTACCATCAGCAGACAGCCGGCAATCAACCCGACAATCGAAAAGACTTTAAAAGAATATTGCTTGCGCACCTGCCGCTGCCGTTCGCTTTGCTTAGCTCCCGTAAGCGTATGTTCTGTCATGTCCAGCAAATGTTGCCCCGAGGCTTCTATATCTGCCCACCGGCTCTCCGATATCTGACTACGTACCTCACCTATCGGCAACCTCATCTTCTCTGCCAGCACATAAAAAGCAGACCGCTGCTTCTCAATATCATTACCTTGTTTAAGTATGGAATCCATTTGCCTGGCCCAACTGTACACCAGAAAAACAACCAAGAGAAGCGTAGGAAGGAACAAAAAGACTATATCCTTGACAAGCGGTATAAAAGGAGAAAACATGACAGCTTCAATGGCCTCTCCTTTCTTCTCATTCAACCAGGCTTTTTCCGAAAGAACAGACTTGAACCGTACATATACCGAACGCTTGCTTCTGTCCGTCGCAGGACGGATATTTACAGTCCGGTCTATATTTTTCCATTTCAGTTTCTTCTCTACCAACCTCGCCATCACATCTAATGGAATGGCGACATGATATACATCTTCGAGAAAGGAAGCTGCCTGCTGATAGTTTAAAAACATCTCATCTTCGAAAGACCTGATACTGTCTTTGGATAGATACGAGTAAAAAGGGATAGTCATGTCAGGAAACGGTAAATTATTAATCTCGTTGTCCACCGTTTCGATAAAAGCCAGACGAAAACATTCGTTCAGTGCGCGTTCCGCCTCTTTCTTGGTATTGTCGTAAGCATACATCATACCACCAATCTGCACCACAATTACCAGTAGCAGCCCTACAATAGAAAGGATATAGAGTGAACGAAGTTTCATCTTACCTATTATTTTGAGGACAAAGATAGCATTTTATCATAGAAAAAGAACTGATACAAAAAAGATAGCCTTGGACTTTTATTTATCCAAAGCTATCCATACAAGTACAATCCCTGCGATAGAGACGTCTACAGAATTATTTGCGAAGAGTCAACTTATCAATCCCAAAGAAACCGGTATCATGTCCCGAAGCCAGTGCAGCCGACTCAATCTGCAACTCATTCTCTCCTTTTTTCAAATTGACCTGCCCAAGATTCACCAGAAGCAAAGACACTTCTTCATTGGTCAGATTGATTTCCGGAGTAATCACCTTATCATTTACACGGAGGGCAAACGTACCATAATCAGGTGCTACCGTAAACTGTATTTTCGCATAATAAATTCCTTCCACTTCACTGTCAAAAGCCAGTGAAAGCTTATCTCCCGGTTTGAAATCTTTCCAATAGAGTTGCATACCCTCACTCCACAAGGGATGGAAGTTGGTCTGCAATTCAACGGAGCCTGTATGCCCCGGACGAGGCTGCATGGCTTCGCCTTCCACAACCAGACTCATCCCTGAACCGAAAATATCCGACGGTTGGTTGGCAACCCGTTCGCGTACATCGCTCACAAAGGGTTTCGGCTGTATTTCGCCTCCGGGAAGCATATACCAGAAGGTTATCGGAGCATAATTAAGGTGTATATTCGACCAGTCGAATAACTCTATGTCAAAGCGCAGGCTCCGAGTAAACGGAATCGCATCCAAACTGCGGACACGGGTATTCTGCGCCAAACCTATGTGAGCATAACAACCATCTCCTATGGGTTGGGCAACAAAAGGATGGTTTATCCACGGTTCATAGCGCCCCCAGGCATAGCCATAATAATCTTCTGTACCCGTTCCAAAGTGTGACGGAAAGGTTTCACCGTCCACATACACCTTTTCATCACCTTCTCCCCACCAACCCAAGTTGGGGTTATAGACAGTAACCGCATCTCCCACATACACGCCCCTACCCTTAAGATCGGCAAACGTAAGGTCCTGGGCAAACTCATCGCCCCGGGCATGGATATGCGTAAACTGCTGCCATGTGGTACCAAAGTGCATGGAACGTTCATCCCACTGCCACTTTCCACTAACTGCAGCCGCCTTGGATATTTCCACCGGCTGTTCCCCATAATTGGTCAAGGTAATCGTACAGTTCCGCTCGAAAGGCATCACCCACCATGCACTCATCACGTCATCCTGCACGGCCCGCGTATACCACGTACCAGTTGCAACGGGATAATAGCCTACCCCAAAAAACTCACCGACCGGAGCCCAGACAGTCTGTTCCCCATCAAAGGCAAGGGACAAGACCGTAGAGCGAAGTGCTTGGCGACGGTCATCCGCATCAATCCGCATCGAAAGACGACGAATGGCACGAGAGCCGTCAATCGTAAAACTACGGCTTTCACCCGGAGCCAGAGAAGCCGCCAGATTGAGCGTACTTTCTCTTCCCGCAAGCGGAGTATCAATACCAGGTGTTCCTTCCGACAGCTTCTTATTGACAGCAGCTATCAGCCGGGCATTCTTCTTCAACTCTTTGGCCGAGAAAGAAATCACCTTGACCGGAGAAGTATAAGTGCGGTAATTGATAGCATAGTATACAATGGTCTTACTCTCAATTTTCCCCTCCGGAGTAATCTTCAAGTCCGGCGATTCGATAGTCACCTTGCACCGCTTGGCATAAGGTATTGGCAAATATAAATTATGCCCTCTTTCTTCCATCGGAGCCTCATCGGGTACTGAAGTTGAAAGAGGTTCTCCACAAAGGACTTGTCCGCTCAATATATCACGTACATTGCCTTCAATTACCGGTTTTTCCTCATTGTCTATGTAGATACGCAGAGTCCCTTGTCCCCGATTTATGCCGGAGAAAGTCATCCAGAAACGAACTATGGCACCGGGGCCTTCGGCATCCATCATCACATATTCCGTCCTCCCTCCGTTCTCTTCCTGGCGGATAAACTGTCCTTGGTCGAAATTACCAAACCAGGCACGCTTATCCGTCATGTTATGCGAACTACGGTCGTAGCTGCTGAACTGCTTACACGTATAGGCATTTTCGGGCCAACGCGCCAGCACGGAACGGTCTGTCATCTCATGCAACAATGTCTTAAGAGAGATAACCGGGTCGGCCATAGCCAAACCGCTATAGAGAAATATCAACTGAATTACAAAAACTAGTTTTTTCATCATAACCGATTATTTTAGTAAATCTCCATCTCATTGATGCGTAACACCTTTCCTCCTGCATGCTGCATAGGACGGGTTATCATCAAGCGTACATAGCGTACCTGCGCCGGAGTGTCAATCATACGTGATACGACATTCTGCCGGTTTCCATCTATATTGTCAAGTGTCTTCCATTCTTCAGTCTGGCTGTTTCTGCCTTGCAGGAAGCAAGCGGAAGTAATGTACCCTTTGTCCTCACGGCCTGCATTCACCAGTTTCCAACCGCTCACAGTTTTCGCCTCACCCAAATCAAAATCCACATAGTTCAACGCACTTCCCACTTCACACCATTTGGTATCGACATCCCCGTCAACGATGCGTTCGGGCTTCTCATTATCATTAAAATAGCCGGAATAGGCGATAATCTTCGCGCCCTTCAACAGATTTTCTTTTTCCACCTCCACACTGTTCAACTCCATCTCATTGTCACGGATGGCTGTATGGAACAAGCTAGTGGCAACCTGGACGGGTTTCAGAGTTTCCTCCACCAATGTGGCAGCAAAAAGAACAACCTTTTCATTCTTCGGAAGTATAAGGCTGGCAGCACCTGTCGGAATATCAACACCGAACTTGAACATATAGGTAAACTCATAGGCCTCATCGGCTGTAGGAGAGTGGCGGTGAGTTCCCACATAAGCCACTTCGGCATCCTTCAGATAACCTTTGGTATGTCCCGAATGTCCCCACTGTCCGACAAATCCGGTATAGGAAGGTACAATGACCTCACTCTTGTTCCCTCCGCACCGGAAAGTGGCGGCATAGTCCCCGTCCGTAGCGGCAGCCAGAAAATACAGTTTATTATACTTTTTACCTTCCGGTAGAACAATAGTATCACCATTGCACGTCATTCCGTTGGCGGCATCTTTCTCGCCGAGCTGGAAAGGAATCCCGTTTACAGCCAGGGATTCGGGCAACAGTTCTGCCGCAAACGAATAGCCCGACTCAAAATCAGCTTCGCCGCGAAACTCGTTGAATGATGAACATTTATAGTTATAGGACAGCGGCAAAGAGGCATACTGCAATTGATAGGCGTCTTCACCCGATGACTTCAAACGTACCTTGAATGTCTTTACAGAATAAGGCTTTATACTTACAGACAGCCCGTTTCCACTGAATTCGGCCGAACCGATACTCTTTTCAGTGCCATCCGCTTCGCAGGCACTGGCAATTTCGCCTGCAAAAGAAAGTACCGCATCCTGCACCTTCTCACCGCCCATCTCATAGACACGCACTACATACTCATCCGAGTTTTCGGCTTTCTTCAATGCCTTGATAATGACATTACGGTTATTGGAAGAGACGAAAGAGAACTCCTTACCCAACGTACCCTTGTGTTTGTCGGTACGGAAAGCTTTCAACCTCTGGTTCAACATCTCCGCTTTCTCTATGGTGGCAGCCTTGTCAAGTCCGCCGGCATGACCCACCAGACTGTATGTAAAGCAATGATGACCGAAGTCCTGGCGATTCTGGTAAGCATAATCCTTGTCTGTTTCGGGGGTATGCAGCAGAGTCAGGCGGAGGGTGTTGTCGTCCGGTTTGTCCCAACCGTATTTGCTGTCATTCAGGACAGACACACCATAGTTTCCACTACGGTCAGTCAAATCGGCCCAATACTGTGCATAGACTTCGTAGGCAGTCTCCGTATTGTTGCCCCGCTTCACGCTTCCAAGTCCCAAATCGTAAGTAGCTTCCGTATTTGCTATGTTCAAAGGGAATTCGGCCTTCAATAAGGCATTGGACAACTGCCAGTCCACCTCATTGTAGAAGTCTATGCGGTCGGCACGGTTGCCTTCATACAAGCGGATGTATTGCTTGAAGAGTGACTCTCCATAACGTTTCTCGATGCAGAGTGACTTGCACAGCTCACCATCCTCCACCAATGTCATCTTCACATCCTCTGTGATGGAAACCGGTTCCCGGTCTATGGTCTCCTTCAAGATTTCCCAAGCAGGCCATATGTAGGACTTGTTCTGCGTGAAAAGCGCCAAACGAATGGATTTACCGGGTTTCACCAGCTCCTTGCCATTCTTCTTGTCAAACAGTGAAATGATGTCTCCCTTCTTATCCAACGTTATCTTGTAAACAGAATTCTCCAATGCATTGGCATTCACAAATACCCGGGCATCAGCCGACGGACTGGATGTGCGGACATCATATACCGCATAACCGGTAGCAGGTACAACGGCTTCCATCAAGAGTCTGGCTTTACCGTCGGCATAGGACAGCAGTTGGGAGGCCACTTTCCGACCATTCATATCATATACGGCAACCCCTTTCGGTTCCTTTGGCAAGGCAAGCTCTACCTCTGCCATATCGGTAACCTGGAATCCAAGCGCATTGTAAAGCACCACCGGTATCCCTTTCACCCTGGTATCCATCTTTCTTGCCACAGCGTCAATGGAGGAAGTAAGAATACCGGAGAACTGCTTGAGGGAAATCAACTCGTCATTCCATGAGAATTCATAAGCCCGCGGTATACTTGTTCCCGTAAGGTCATCATGGAACTGATGGAAAATGAAACGCTGCCAGTTCTCAGTCAATGCAGCTCCGGGATAGGAAGCCTGGTTCAGCCATTCGGCTACAACGGAAGAGCGTTCCGCTGCATCCCCCAAAAGCTCATTCTGACGGTTGTACAGCTTCATGGCAGCCTGGGAAGTATAACATCCGGTACCGTGAACATCCATCAACAGTTCACCGTTGAACTTGGGCAGTTCCGGATGGCTTGCGTAAGGCTGGAAGTCTTTATATATCCGGTCACTCGTGGCACTGACAATCTGCAACGGACCATTGCCTTGCAAGCCTTTCTCTACGGCACGTACAGACTCCAATGTAGGTGAACCGCCTATGTCTCCCGTACCGTAATAGCGGTAGACCATGTGAAGCGGAGAGTGGCCGGTCAATTCCAACAAGTCCTTGTTTTCCGACAGGTCCCCGTCCTCAAAACGTTGGTTATAATCATATCCATGGGTCATCATGATGGTAGAGCCGTCTATACCTTGCCATAAGCCGACAGTGAAAGGATATTTGTCGTTACCGTAGAACGGTTTGTTGCGCCACTGCAACTTCTGGGAGGAGAAGCCGATCAGTCCGCAATGGGACGCAATGGCAGGAAGTGTCCAGCCAAAACCGAAACAGTCTGGCAAGAAAATGTCCGTGCTCTCCACACCGAATTCCTTCCGGTAATAATCCTGGCCGAGCATGATGTTACGAAGCGCAGACTCTATGGAAGGAACCAGCGTATCAGTGGCATCCCAGCTGGCTCCACTAATATGCCAACGACCGCTCTCTATGAATTTCTTCATCTCTTCGTATTGCGCCGGATAATATTCCTTCATCCAGGCATACTTGACCGCACCTTCAAAATTAAAGATGTATTCCGGATACTGCTTCAGCAGAAACAAATTCTGACTGATCGTGTTCCATACATAATCCTTTATTGTGGTCTAGATATCCCAGTTCCACTGTGTGTCCAAATGTGCATCAGACACCATGTAGGCTTTCGGTCTTTGCGCCTGAGCACCATTCTGAGCATAGGTACCGCCACCCATTAGCAAGGCGGATACCAATACTGCAATCTGTCTTTTCATTTTCTGTTTATTTATTGTTTATTGTGTTTAAAGGTTTTATTCATTGCAATTCGCTGATCTCGGCGAAAAGCTCAATCATACAGGCATTCTCCAGTAGACTCTTGAACTGCTCTTTTCTGTTTCCCGACCAATCATTACTAAACAAGCCATTCTCATCACGCGTATAGTTCCAGGCATAATCCGCATTCTCAATCATGGTCTTTATGTACGCCTCATTCCTATCCACCAGATATAGCGCCTTCAAACCTCTGAACAAGATTACATTAAACCAAGGAGTTCCCGGGAAGAATTTCATCTCTCCTGTTGCGATAGGCTGTACCTTCAGAAAGAAACGGCAGGCACCCTCGGCTGTCTGCTGCGCTTCCTTCAAGTAATGCTTCTCTCCAGTTACCTGATAGAGAAGTACACCGGCCTGAATCATCTGCCCGCTGTTATAAGTATATTTGGCCGGATCCACTTTTCCCTGCAAATTCTTGTTGTCCCAATATACAAAGTCAGAAGGGTCACAAAGATTGTCACGGGTCCATTGATAGGTCTTCTTAGCTTGCTCAAGGTATTTTGCATCCTTAGTCAACTTAAACAGCTTCATACAAAGAACAGTAGCCGGAGCATTCGAACAAGTGTTTTTTGATTCTTTCTTCTGTTCGCACCAATAGATTCCTCCCCCCAACTCTTCGGACCATCCGGAATAAATATAGTCATGCAGCTGGATGGCTTTTTCCAGATACTCCTTGTCACCAGTCCGTTCATAGTAATCACAGAAATCAATGGCCACCCAGTCATTGTCATCGTAATAACGATCATTATGACCTGCAAAAGCCGGATACGACTGGTAACAATGGGGAATCCGGGTAGAGTCCCAATAAAGGTCCAGTCCCGGCTTTATCTGCCGGTCCATCAGTTTTCTGTACTTCTTTTGCCCGGAAACCTTATACAAAGAAACACAACCGGATACCAAGGCTGAATAAGGCCACAAAAAAGAGACCTCCTGCTGGTTAACAACAGCGCCGGTATTGGCCGTATATGTAATTCTCTGCTCCGGGTTTCTTGGATAAGTTTCCGTCAGCAGGCCATACTTCTCCACTTTATAGAGAGTAAGTATCTGCTGAAGTAAAGAATCGGCTCGTTGCAGATAGATTTGTTTGCTTGTCTGTGCAGACAAGCAAACCGGTAACGAGAGAGCTATTAATAAAAATAAATTCCTAAGCTTCATATCCAATTCAAGTCAAGTGATTATTATTCCAGCTTCATATCGGCACACATCAGGAAAGCATTGTACGGCCCCCACATGGACATGATGAACCAAAGCTGGTCATCATTGTCTTTCAACGGATGTATGTAAGCGCAATACAAAGCTGGATATCTGTCCGCTTCCGCCAATACTTTCGGCTCGCTCCACTGGACGAGATCCTTCGATGTACAATAAAGAATGGCATGCCTTTTGGTCAAAGGAGTCTCGTCATGATTCGGATCATAATTATAAGTCAGAATCCAACGCTCAAACTTCTTGTGCCATATCAGCGACGCTTCTCCTACGGGACCTCTCAATACCGGAGTAGCGGCAGCCTCATTTCCACGTATCCACTCTTTACTTTCACCATTCCAGTATTCATAGGCCTTCATATCCAGAAGATCTTTCTCAAGGAAACGCGCCAGATACGCAGCATCACCACGTCCGGCCTGTGTGCCAAGCATATAAATCCATCCGTCACGTTTGGCATAAGCCACTTGCGAAAAATGACTGTCGGGAGAAAAAGTCACCTCTTCACGCCGCTCCCATGTCCGACCGTCATCATTGGAAGTATAGACAGAAGAAAAATTGGTAAGCCAGCGTCCATGAGGCGCTCCCCAATCATAAATGTTCATGATATGGACACAATCCGTTTTCCCGGCACGAATGGCACTCGTGGGGATGGAAGTCTGGTATACCTCCGGATTCGTCTTACCGCCTGCACATACCTCAAGCGCCTTACCATCGGCATCAAGCAGCATTGAATCTATTTTAAGACCGTCTGTAAGCTCTGTATCCGATGAAAAAGCCAGTACGTTGGAACGCCAGTTGGAACCATTACCACCATTTTTATTCACGACAAAGCCTTCTCCACTGGTATCTCCGAAAAACATGCCCACACGGTTTCCATCCATATGCCACATTAACCCCAAATCCGTTCCATATACATCAAAGTCAGGTCCGGTATTATTGGGATTCAGCAATGTATCTCCCGGCAAAGGATCACCCGTGACACGGGATATCATGCGTACATTATCAATACACAGCGTTTTTTCACTATCAGCATCCTTACAAGCCATATTGCCCGTCAAACTACAGGTAACAAGCCCGAACAGTAAAATTTGTTTAGTTCTCATTCTTATCAATTCCATATACAAGTACACATTCCCACATCTATTCCTTTATTCTTTCCAGGATAATCAGTCCCAGTTCAAACTGGTCCCCACCGTTATTATTTCTCACATGGAAAGTGACCGAATTGGTTTGTTCCGTCAAATTGATGTCTCCTACATGTACTCTGTCTTTAGACACTTCTTTGTCCTTCTTAGTAGAGATCCATCCGGACAGTTGCTTCTGGCGTTGCCAAACCTGGAAGTCGGCACCATTCGGTTTCTCGAAATAGTTTATCAGCACTTTATATTTTCCTTCGGGCACATCGTTCAGCATGATGCGCACTACTCCTCCATGCTGGGTGGTCATACGGATTCCACGCTCATTTGTTACCTGGACACCTCCACCAAGACTCAGCTGCATCAATTGAGGGAAATAAATATGTTCTGTCGGCTGATATACAGTGCGTAATTCAGCAGTAGGTTCTTCTCTGCCTTGCAATGGCTGGGCTGCATAGAAGAATCCAACAGATGTATAATCTACCGGGAAATTATTTTTTACTTCACCATGTTCCATTCCATGATAGATTTCCTTCTCATAGGACATTTTGTCGGCCAAGAAGAAACGGTATCCACCGGTTCTGGCCATCGGAAGTGAATAATCCAGACAACCATGGAGAGGGAGGCTGTTTCCTCTGTCCCAACGATCCAATAAAGCATACCAGCCACCGTTGTAATAGTCTTCGGAACCGGTGCCGTGCAGACGCATTTTATTATCTACGTAAGTGCTGTCGTCCCCTTCGAAGAACAAGGTCATTCCCGGACGCAGGCCTTGTGCCTGATGGATGGTTCCTACATAATGTCCTTTTCCTTTTTGTGCAGCAAACTTATGGAAAATGCCGAGAGGAGTTTTCTCTCTACGCCATACAGAATAGAACTTACCCTCTTCCTTCACATTACGCTTATTACTGTTATAGTACACTTTAACGTTTACAGAAATAGGAGATTGCTGAATACCTTCTCTCTTTTTATAAATCATCTTCATAGAAGCTGACTTGTCAAAAGGCATTGGCAGATAGCAGTAGTTGGAAGTACCTTGCTTACCCATTAAGATACTCCGCATTGCTCCTTTTCCATAGGCATATCCAAAAAAATCAGCAACGGGGGCATAAATAGCCTCCACCTTCTCATTATCCCATTTAGCTGAAAGAATCACATCTTTGTATAAACCTTCGAAAGATGTTCCGCCATCAATCGACATACCTACAATACGTCCCGGTTCTGCCATCTCAAAGAAAGAAACTTCTTCTCCCGGACTCAGTGTAAATACCTTTTCTTCCGTCTGTACACCAGCTGATTTTCCAAAGGTATAATTCGTTACAGCAGGAGACAAGTCAGCCCATATTCTATTCACCTCAGCCAACAAATCCTTATCCTGCTGTGAGAATTCACCGGTATAGGTTTCCACCTTCTTTTCCGGCAAGTTACGGTATTGTATCTGAATGAATTCCAATTTAGGTCCATCGAAAACAATTTTGCAGGACTTTTTGTACGTAATGGGCAGATAACAATAAAAACCACCGATTTCATTACCACAAACGGGCTTTGTAAACGGATAAACCTTACCGGAAAACAAATCCGAGAACTTTATTTTCAGACCGGGCTCTTTCTGTCCATCAAAATAGAAATAGAGCATATTGTCCGTCGGTGTAGGAGTCCAGATTCGGTTGATGACTCCGGGGCCTTCCATCTCAGCAATCACCAACTTATCACCTTCCTTACGAAGGAAAGAATAAGTACCCGCAAAACCATCATCATTGCCTCCGGTACGGTCGTAACTCGAGAACTGCTCCACATAAGAGCCAGTGCGATACTCCGGCAATTTATCCACTCTTTTCAATAACTCCAGCTCATCCGTCCATCTGTATGGGTTCTGAGCCACGGCATACGAGCCTGCCAATAGAATGGCAGACAAGAAAACAGAAACTTCTTTCAAATTAATTTTCATAAACTATTTTACTATATGTTTTTTAAAAAGGCAAGGAGAGAATGCCTGTTTAAACGGTATCTCTCCTCACTGACAGTATTATTTCAATAGAAAGGATTATGGTCTATAAAACCACATCAATTCTCCTCTTCTGAAAGTACCATGGTATTTACGCCAAAGAATTTGGCCCATTGTACATTGTTCGGGCCCGGTTTCATCTCGATATAAACAACACCTTCGTCATTAGGCTCAATACCCTTAATCTCTACCGTTCTATCTAAATTATAGTCACTAACCAAATAAGCAACGCCATCGTTCTTTCCGATTACATGGAACTCGGTTTCAGTTCCACGGTCATTGATGTGAGCATAGAAACTGAACGTATATTTTGTTCCTTGAGAGAGACCTGTCACCTTAAATCCACTGAGCGGAATCTTAATACCGTCGCTGAAAAACATATCCTCAGAAGCTGTTTTTGGAAGACCCAAATTATTATTCAAACCGCGAGCCAATTTTCCGGAAAACGGTTTGTCCACCTCGATGCCGAAAGTAGTAGGACGACCTCTTTGGTCGAGCATATTTACCAATCCGGGGTCTCTGGGATTCCTATAGTTGTTAAACGGAGCCGGAGAATCAATGACACCAAAGTCAATGTAACACGTCTTAGGAGTCTTGGTAACAGTCAAGTCACTAAAGTAGCACAACTTGCCATCGGCTGTCTCTACCTTGATAACCGTTTTTCCAACGGCAATAGGCGTAATGACGGCTGCGTTGTTTTCTACACCTTCAATGGTCGCTACATCGGAATCGAGCACGCTCCATTTCAACAGATAGGAATCACCCGCCAAAGTGTCAACGGAAGCGGTGACAGTGACATTCTCGTCAATCTCCACATAAACTGCCGATTGATCGATACGGACAAACTTACGATTGGACAAGTCCACCTCATTATCATCCGAGCAAGACATCAATGTGGTAAACGCTAACGCCATCGTACAAAAAATGAATTTTATTGATTTCATACTTGTTCTCTAATTATTTATTAATATCCGGGAGCTTGTCTCAAATTGGGGTTGATGTCCATCTGAGCCTGCGGAACGGGCCATAAATACATTCTTTTGTTGAAGGTACGGCTCTTGTAGTAAGTTCTCTTATAAAAAGCCTTCGGATTGTTCACATCATCGCTCTTCTCAGAACCGTCATGATTCATACCATAAAGCTTGCCGCCCAGGTATTTGTCGGCAATCTTCCAACGACGGAGGTCATGGAAACGGATACCTTCACAATTGAACTCTACCCGACGTTCTTGCTGAATGGCGGCACGCATTTCTTCCTTACTCAGCCCTTCCTTCAAAGCGGGAATTCCGGCACGTTCACGAATCAAGTTCACATACTTATATACATCGGGAGTGGGAGCTGGCGAAGACTCGTTCAATGCTTCCGCATAGCCCAAATACGCTTCAGCCATTCTGTATAAGATACCCGGCTGATATACATGCTTTCCATCTCTGGGAAGTACATCCAAAGAGATTCGCTTACGGACATTATAACCGTTCTGCGGAGAGTCGAAAGTCATATCCGTATCACGGCCTCCTTGAAGGAAGTTCACACGACGGTTATCAACTCCCAGCCATGCGCCATTATAGATGACGGAAACATAGAAGCGAGGCTCCCGGTTGCAATACATGTTGTAGGTACCTTCTTCTGTTACCGGGCTTACACCGGTTTCTTTATTGGCAAGGTTCGAAGGTCCACCGCCCGGCCACTTCGTGGTTCTATACTCTGTATTGGTAGAGAATCCGTTTTCCACATACCCCGATTCCGGGTTGATAATGGGCGAACCATCCTCGTTATATCCCAATATAGGCATTTCACCGTTCTTCATATAAAAAGCGTCCACCAGTTCCTGAGTAACACCCATAGCGGCATTTCCACCGATACCTTTCGGCAGATGATGAGCCTGCCAGGAGTTCAGGTTCTCATTTTCGGGGCGTCCGAAAAGAATCTCCTTATTACCTTCTGAGAAGCGTTTCAACGACATGTTATAGTAAGACATGAAGGGGTCAATGCTTCCATCCACATTATATTCATAGTACAGCTTATGTCCGGCTGCTTCGGCTGCCTTTATCAAGTCGAGATGAGCTTTGGCAGCCTTTTCCCATCTTTCCGGTTTGGCTTCGGCATCAAAAAGGAATTCTCCTTCTGAGTTCTTCCAGTCCTTGAGGTCCGGATTGCCATTGAACAACGGACTTGCGGCAAATAACAGTGTTTTGGCACGTATTGCCAAAGCCATGATAGAGGTGGCCCTGCCCCAATCGGTATTATTGGGATAGACAGCGGGCAGATGTTCTGACACTTCCAGCAGCTCTTTGTCAATCCAATCTACCACTTCGGCATAGGGTCTTTGGGGCGTCATCATCTCCGATTCGGGCGCATCGACGGCAACAAGCACACCGGGAGTAAACGGTATGGCACCATACAACTCAATCATCAAAGAGTAATAGTAGGCTATCAAGAAGCGGACTTCGTACTTCATCTGGTTGACATAAGATTCCGTCAGGTCTTTTTCCGGAAGTACTTTTGCCTCCTGCAAGAAGATAAGGCCGGAACGTATGCGCTTGTGCAATTCTACCCAATAATTGGGGACCCATGTTGAGATAGGACTCCAGTTTCCGGTGGTGTAGGCATACACACTTCTCCATCCATACGGCGACCAATCTTGGGGAATAGTGATATCATCGCCCATAATGTTATAACCTTGCTCCTTGAAATACCCCCACATGGGGCTGGGAATGGATGAATAAACACCTGCCAACCAGTCCTCAGTCCTTATCTTGTCCGTGAAAATCATCTCCATGGTAAGCTGGTCGTCGGGAGCCTTGTCCAAGAAATCGTTGCAACTCGTTGTCAATGCCAGGGTGCACGACAATAAGACAGCTTTTGCTATAGATTTATATTTTTTCATTTTCTTCGTATCTTAATTAATTGTTGAAATTGATGCTAAAACCCACTGATACAGATTTCATCTGTGGGTATCTCAATCCATCGGTAGTTTCCAGTTCGGGGTCCCAAAGCTTGAAGTTGGAGAACGTCAGCAGATTGGTTCCTCTTGCAAACAAACGGCAGCCGCGGATGCCAATTTTGGTAGTCCAACGTTGCGGAAGAGTATATCCAAGTTCCAGATTCTTCAGGCGCAGGAAACTCATGTCACGCAACCACCATGTGGAAGCTTGTTCATTGTTTGCCACAGCCTTGTCTCCCATACGGGGCCAGAATACATCTTGCCTCGGATTTTCGGGTGTCCAACGGTCGTCAATGTTCGAATAGATGTTACCAGCACCTAAGGAAGAACCCGGCAACCAGGTCTCTCCGCCCAAGAGCTGGTAGGTTTTACCTGTTCCTTGGAAGAATACTCCCAAATCGAACGACTTATAGCTTACTGTAGCTCCAAAACCATAGACAATCTCGGGAATACGTGTACCGCCAATGGCTGTTTTATCTACTGCGGTCACTTCACCATCCCCGTTCAAATCTTTGTATTTAATGTCACCGGGACGTAGGTTACTCATATCACTGAACTTCTGTGCCGGAATTCCTTCCTTAAGCATACCGTTTTCATCGAAATCATCTTCCGTAAAGAGCCTTTCCGCTATCAAGCCAAACAATTGCCCTACAGGTTTACCAGTTTGCGAACGGTATGTACCCAAGATGGCGGCAGGTTCGTCTATTTCCACAACCTTATTGTGTGCGTAGGTATAGTTTGCCATAGCGGAAATGGCCCAATCGCTATTGAACTTGTGGTTGACATTCAAAGACACATCAAATCCCTGATTATCGACCTTGCCATAATTGGCCCAAACAGGGCGGTTGAATCCGGCAGAACCAGGCACATTCTTACGCTGCATGAAGATGTCATCGCGCTTTTCCTTGAACACATCCACTACGAGGTTCACGCTACCATTCCATAGACCTAAGTCGATACCGGCATTCATCTTGGTCACGGTTTCCCATGTCAAGTTGTTCACACCGATTTCGCCTTCCGAACGTCCAAGGCGATAGATTTCCGCATCTGTACCCCATCTGTACGAACCGGTATTGACAATGGTAGAAATATAGGCGAAACGTCTGTTACCACCAATGTTACTGTTACCGGCCTTACCCCAAGTAGCTCTCAGCTTCAAGTTGGAGATGACATCGGAAACCGGCTCCATGAATTTCTCGGAAGATACAATCCATCCCAACGCCACGGCGGGGAAGAAGCCGAAGCGCTTGCCTTTGGCAAAGTTCTCGGAGCCGTTGTAACCGAAGTTCAGCTCGGCAACATAGCGGCTGTCGTAAGTATAAGAGAATCTTCCGGCTATGCCTTGGGTACGATAGGGAAGCGCATCACCATTGTCATACTCCTTCTGGTTGTAGAGGAACATGGCGTTCACATCGTGCACTTTGCCGAAAATGCGGTTGTACGAGAACATTCCTTCCAGATAGATGGACTGATCGCCCCATTTAGCTCCTTTTTCATAGCCCAGGAACTCTTGTCCGGTGGTCTGCACATCAGTGATGATGTTGCCCTCTGCATCGCGTGCGGTGGCGGGATTGTAGTAATAGGGGTTCTTGGAACGTGTCACGGAAGTTGCCGAGAACTTGTCAAAAGAGAAGGTTCCCTTGAACTTCAGTCCCGGTGTGATGAACTTCAAATCCTGTTCCAACGATACTAGGGATTCAATCTTATTGTGGTTTAGTTTTTCGTATCCACGCTGTGTGGCCCACGCCCAAGGGTTCTGCTTGTACATCACACGGGGAATGCGTCCATCGGCATAGATGGCCGGATGCACGTAAGGAGGTACACGCATGGCTTGATAGAAAATGCCATGATTGGTTTCCGTGTCTCCCGGAGGAGCGTTACGGGTTTGCAGGAACACGCCCACATTGGCACGGAACAAGGTAGTGGGAGTCACATTCACATCTACATTGGAACGTACCGTATATCGGCTCACCTTCAGGGAAGAGTCCCACTCCTGGTTCTTGTCGCGTTCAATGATACCGTTCTCATTGTAATATCCTGCCACCAACGCATAACGAAGAATGTCCGTACCACCGTTGACACTAACGTTCGCCTTCGTGTTGTCTGCATGGTCTTTGGAGATAACATCCCACCAATTCACATCGGGATAGAGTTCCGGGTCGGTCTGATTCTTGTAGTTCAGCAAGGTGGCTTCGCTGGCAAAGGGGGCTCTACCTTGCTCGGCATACATTTCGTTAATCAGTTCCAGATACTTCACACTGCCGATGTAGTCGGGTATCTTGATGGGTTGCGTAAAGGAGTGTTCGAAGCGGACGTTCACCTGCGGCTTTCCAATCTTGCCGCGCTTGGTCTCAATCATCACTACACCATTGGCACCGCGCACACCATAGACGGCACTGGCGGCAGCATCCTTCAACACGGAGAAGGAGGCGATTTCTTCAGGGTCGATGTCGTGGAGCGAACGCTCGACGCCGTCCACCAATACCAGCGGATTGGTATTGCCAGTAAAGCTACTGATACCACGAATCCAGAAGTCGGAGTTATTGAACCAAGGGTCACCGCTACGCTGAACCGCAATCACACCGGGAACCATACCCGCCAGGTTGTTACTGAGCGAACGGCTGGGAGCCGCGGCAAGCTTGGCCGGCTCTATATTGGTAATGGAGCCGACCACAGAAGCTTTCTTCTGCGTTCCGAAGCCCACTACCACCACTTCGTCAAGGGCTGCCACATCTTCTTCCAAAGCTACATCAAGCACTCCTTTGGAGCCTACCGCTACCACTTTATCCTTGAAGCCGATATAAGAGAATTTTAATGACGGCTTATTACCTTTCAACGTAATCGTATACGTACCGTTGATGTCCGTCACCACACCATTAGAAGGGTCTGCCGCCTCCGTCACATTCACACCGATGAGTAACTCACCTTGTGCATCCATCACACGTCCGGTCACCTTCTTAGGCGACTGGGCAAATGCCGAGGTACTGATGCACAACAGTAGCATCAGCATCCAGCCCGCAAATTGCTTTTTGGGAATATTCTTCATTTCGTATCTTTATTAATGATTTATTGAATTTGCTGCTCCGTAGAACTATTCTTCCATAGTCGTACCTCTATAGTGACACAGCTTTACCAATATAGAGGCATAGTCTTGCCACTATAGTGGCAAAACCCCGGATATAAAATCAGCCTATGAATGTATAAAAAAGAGCGTTACCAAAGCTTACCCAAATATGGTTGATGGCCCCTGCTCCCTTGATGTCTGCAATGATTCGTTTCTCACCCGGCTTGAAAGGTTCCAGATGGTCTCTGTTACCTCCGGTAGGGTCTGTACTGGAGATTCTCTTGTTTTTTACACCCGATTTCAACTTTGCCAAGTCAAACATTTCGTTCGTCATGTTCGACTGTGCAAATACAGTAGGAAAGTACAATCCCAGAACAAGGGAGAGTAACAAACTGTATTTTGTAATTCTTCTCATAAGTTTTTATTTACATTGATTAATTAGATGATTAGTATTCCAATCATTGAATGTTTTCCACAGCAATTCTCCAAACAATGTATTGGCCCATGCAAACCAGCTCCTTGTGAATTTCTTGGGGTCATCCTTGTGGAATGACTCGTGCATGAATCCGGTACCGGCATGCGTTTTCTGGAGCATCTGGATACATTGCTGTGAATCTCATTAGAAGTATCTACGCCATGCTCAGATACTTGAATAGATCCATTTGTCCCCGATGCAGCGGTTGCAAGGGGCAAATTATCCCCTGCATACACTGCAAATGATAGCATTGATGCCAATGCTATGAAACCATTCCTATTAAAAGAAATCCTCATAATACTTTGATTTAATAGTTAATAAAAAAACAACGTAATTTTAAATATCGGGTATACCCAATTTTACCATCTTGGAATTTCCAAATCGTCCTTGCTCGGCAAAGCCGGGAATTTGGCATGCGGCTCGGCCTGGTACCAGAAAGTGGTCGACGAGATATCCGACTTCTGGTTGTTGTAGCGTCCGTCATGACGCCATCCCAAATCCTGTATCGTGACTTTCAGGTCCTTGTCGAAGCGTATCGGGTCAAGGATATGCCAGCGGTACAGCCCGAAAGCGGTCACTGCACGGTACAGCCCGTCGGGACGGATTACCTGGTGCATGCCGGCATAAGGGGTGGTGAACTCCTGGTACTGGTGCGTCTTCTGGTTCTCGAAATTATACGAGCCGCAGAAGTAGTCTTCAGCCCCGGTTCCACAGATAGTCGGATATTCCTTGTCACCGTCCATGTAGAACTTGATTTCCCCTTCACCCCACCAGCAGTTGTCGTTTACACGCCACGCCAGGTAGGTACCCACATACTGTCCCTTGCCCTTCACACCGTCAATCAACGTGTGCAGCGACCCCTGGGTCGGGTTGGAGCGGCGGAACTGCGCATGGAAGTAGGCCTCGTCCTCGGGAACTTCTGTCAGGGTGTAGTTGATTTGGTAGTACAGACGCATCTCCTCGGCGGTGTTGATGTTCTCCAGCGTGATACGGGCTTTCTTGCGGAAAGGCATCTTCCAGTAGCAGTTGAAGGCGCTGCCCGGATTCACGCAAACGGCCAGTGAGGAGAGCTGTGCATATTCATTGTATGCGCTGCAGAAGAAGTCACCCACCGGACATTCGACGGAAGGCTCCTTCTCATCGTCCCAGTACATTCTCAGGATGGAGAAGCGCCAGTTCCCGGTCGGTGTCATCCAGATCTGCTGGATGGCTCCCGGACCCTCGATCTCCGCAATCGTGATTGTCTCTCCCGGTTTCACGATGATGAAGGGGTTTACCTTCCAACCCTTGCCCAGGTCCTTGGCCGCATGATGAGCGTTGGCCACATTGCGCTGATCCTTGTCCCTGACCGGATCGGCCATGCCGCCCTTGCCCTTCTCGCCCGTGAAGTTCTCAGGGCTGATGGAACGTGTCTTGGCATCGGACAGTCTTGACAGGTTACCCATGTTCATGTCCAGACCGTTGAACGGGTAGTTGCTTTGGGCGTAAACACCCACGGTGGCCATGCATAAGGCCGCCAAAATTAATGATTTGATTCTCATGTTTTAAATAGATTAATGGTTTGTATACTTAGTTAATGGTTTCAGCAAGTTTTGCCAGTTCAAGATATTTCTTGTATAGTTTTTCGTAGATGAGGGCTCTTTTTTCATCCGGCCGGTATTCAGCTTCGATGTCCGACCCCATGTGCCTTGTCGCTTCATTGATATCCTTGTACACCCCTGCGGCAACTGCCGCGAACATTGCCGCTCCCAAGGCACAGGTCTGTTCCGAGCGGACCACACGGATAGGCATGTCCAGCACGTCTGCCAGCGTCTGCATCACGAAGGGCGCCTTCTTGCTGATACCTCCGATGGCATTGACCGAATCAATGCGCAGCCCCTGGCCCTTCATATGCTCCACAATACGGCGGGAACCGAAGGCGGTGGCTTCCACCAGCGCACGGAATATTTCCGGGGCGCTGGTACCCAGCGTGAGTCCCGCAACGGCACCCTTCACGTTCTGGTCCGCATCGGGGGTACGGCGGCCGTTCATCCAGTCCAGGGCGACAACACCGTCCTCGGAGGGTTCCATGTCTTGGGCCTCACGGGTGAGTTCCACCAGCATGCCGTCCAGAACTTTCTGCCTGGCATCTCCTCCGGGGATATCTTTCAGTGTCCATGCCAGCATCTTCCTGAACCAGGCGTAGATGTCTCCGAAAGCCGACTGCCCGGCTTCGAAACCGACGAATCCCGGAAGCACCGAACCGTCCACCTGGCCGCAGATTCCCTTGATACAGCGTCCGCCTACCTCGTCTTTGCCGGCAACCATGATGTCGCAGGTGGATGTTCCCATGATACGTGTCAGTATCCCCGGGGCGACGGATGCGCCTACGGCTCCCATATGGGCGTCCAGCGCCCCCACGGCCACGGCGATTCCTCGGGGAAGTCCAAGCCTGTCTGCCCACTCGGGTGTCAGTTCCCCTGCCTTGGTGTCGCTGGTGTGGGTTTCTGTGAACAGATGGGGGAGCATTTCCTTCAAGGCCGGATTAAGTTCTTCGAGAACTTCGCCGGAAGGAAGACCCCAACTGGCATGCCACATTGCTTTATGTCCAGCAGCACAACGGCTACGAAAAATCTGTTCCGGAATAGTGTTACCAGTTACTAATCCAGTCATCCAATCACAGTGTTCTACCCAAGCATAAGCAGCATCCTTTATAGCGACGTTTGTGTTGATAATATGTAAAACCTTTGACCATACCCATTCTGATGAATAAGTACCACCTTCATAAAGTAAATAATCAAGGTTACGTTTATTAATCAGTGCGTTGATTTGCTCAGCTTCTCGAACAGCTGTATGATCTTTCCAAAGAATAAACATAGCATCCGGTTCTTCTGCAAACTCGGGACATAAAGCTAATGGCATTCCTGCCCTATCAGTTAAAGCAGGAGTACTACCAGTTGTGTCAAAACATAATCCACAAATAGAAGCAATCTCTTCTTCCTTCAAATCAGATAAGGCTATATGTACAGCCTCTGTCATGGATTCAATATAATCCAATGGATGTTGGCGATAGCGATTGTTGTGTGCATCGCAGTAAAGCCCCGCTTTCCAACGGGGGTAAAAACTTACCCCCGTAGCCATTTCACGGCCAGTATATGTATCCACTACCAGTGCACGACAAGAATCCGTACCAAAATCAAGACCAATAACGTATTTCTTGTTTGATTCCATAGTTTAAAGCATTATTTGGTTGTTAACTCTTGTTTTCTTGCAATGAAGAACCCATAATAGGCAATCACTGCAAAAGCAACGGCCGGTACAGCATATGCAGCCATAATACTACCTGTCTGGTCGGAGACAATACCCTGAATTTGGGTCAGAACGGCAGCACCGGCAATAGCCATTACCATGAATGAACCGCCGATTTTAGTATCATCCCCCAAACCTGTAAGACCAAAACCATAAATGGTCGGGAACATCAATGACATACATCCGGAAATACCCATCAGGCAATAGACGCCGAAACTGCCCTTACCGAACATGGCACCCAAACAACACATTACAGCAAGAAGCGCAAGTCCTATCAAGAGTTTATAAGCTTTCACGTACTTCATCATTGCAGTGCATACAAACCTCATGGTCACAAAGAGAATGAGCGACATGATATAGTAAGTGGCCGCAGCCTGTTCTGCCGTACGCGGCAGCAAGTCATCCAATCCAAGCCATTCACAACAATTATAGAATGCGGCAGCTACCGGTTCCACTCCCCGTAATGCATTTACAACAGCATCTGCAGAAGCGGCTTCTCCTAAAGAAGCCAATACACCGTCAAAATTCAGCTGTACCATAGCATAACGGATTACGAATGACCATACGGCTATCTGTGCACCAATATTGAAAAATTGTGCTATTACACCCCATACATAATTCTTATTCTTTATAAGACGACGAAGAGTGGCACCAAACTCTATTTTTTCACCTTTTTCACTAAGATTAGGCATTCTGGTAAGCCGGATGGCAAGCAAGAGCACCAACATCACCAGACCAAGTACCACATAAGCAGTAGTAACAGCATTCAATTCCTGCCCCTGGATGGCGGCCAGTTCCTCAGCCGGAAGTTGGGCACGCTCTGTCGCCGTCATTCCATTCAGTTGTGAGAGGATGAAAATCTGACTGATCACCACTCCCGTAATCGCTCCGAACGGATTGAAGGCCTGAGACAGATTCAAACGGCGTGTCGCGGTACTTTCAGGACCGATTGCCAATACATAAGAATTAGTAGACGTCTCCAGAACTGAAAGTCCGGCAAAGAGAACAAAGATTGCCAGCAGATACATAAAGAAGCTGAAATCAACATTCACTCCCGAGCTAAGCATGGCAGGATAGAACAGTAAAGCCCCAAATGCATATAGACCAAGCCCCAGCATCACGCCTGATTTATAAGTGTATTTCTTGATAAACAAGGCACCGGGAACAGCACAACATCCATATCCCAACAAATAGCACACTACCTGTATCCAGGCTGTTTTTGAATCACTCATACTCATGATGCGCTTGAAAGCTGCAAGCATGGTATCTGTCAGATTATTCGGCACAGCCCAGGCAAAGAAAAGAGTAGTGAGCAGAATGAATGGGAAGAGGATTCCTTTCGGTATTATTTTATTTGATTCCATACGAATTCTCCATTATATAGTTACCCTATTGAAACTTTGTTTTTATTACATTCAAATCTGCTCCAAATAAATCTTGCACGATAGGAACCAATTGTTCATCCTTACCCTGTATATGAATCACCTTTTGCGTATGGACCAATGAGGCACCGGGAGCCAGCTCCGCACCAGGAGAAGACGTTTCAATTTCATAGAAAGGTCCCATTATAGAACCGTCTTCTACCGGACCGTCATTATAAGAGTTGATTACATCGCCGGCAAACGGATCTTCCTGAGGTCCCCATTGGCCATTTACGTAGACTGAAGGAGTTTCGGGAAGACTACACCACAGGATTGTGAGTACGCCTTTCGATGAATCATAACTTCCGCAAATATCCGTTGCCCGTGAAGCCGGCAATCCCAGCTTGGAACGATAGAGCCCGTCAATCTTGAAATAGATAATACCATTTTCCTTTATCAGCCTATCCGCCGGTATCTTACCGAAATATTCATCATTCACGATTGTTCCTTCCGCATCTTGCTTATAAGGAATGAATACAGTAGTGGTCGGTGTAGGATTAAAACAGCCGAGCATCCATACGGATACAAGGCCACCCTCTTTTGTCCATGCCTTGTCACCTGTATTGGTAATCTTATTCTCGCTCTTGTAAGCTACAATTTTCATATCATTTGTAAGCTGGATATTAAAATCGGCAGCCACTTCACCGGCATCCATCAACGATACAGTACGGTCAATATTCATATCAAAAGTAGTACCGGAAGCATTTGTCAAACGGGTATCTTTCACAAAACGGATACTACCGCTGTCCTGTGACTTTATGTCAAAAGCTTCAGTATCAAGTACCGGAGGAACTATCCAATTATCATAAACCTGCTCTTGTCCTCCCTTAAAATAAAGTGAGAACGGACCACCTTCCGGACCAAGCCAGAAGCGTTCCTCACCTCCTACCGGATTAAACTGGGAACTGACTTTGCCTTCATTTATGAAACGATAATTAATCCAGCCGTAACTATCACCCTCATCGCCGGAAGCGGAAGTAGTCATTACACGGCCTTGCCATGCGGGAATAACCATCACTTTAGAATTCCCATCAGCAGATACCAATTCAGTATATTCAATGCCGTGGTCCTTTAAGAACCGGGCATCATAAGCATAACTTCCCATCTTGATTTCTTTTTGTCCGCCGCATGATACAAGTATTGCAGTTGCACCTGCCAGCAGAGTGTTTTTCAGTTTGGTTGATTTCAACATAACGCCTGTGTCCTTTATTTATAGAGAGGTCCGTAATTCTTGCAAGCCCTATAGTCACTGCCTTCCATATCCTCGCCAAAAGCGGTCCATGCACTGGGACGGAAAATATCCTCCTCAGAAACATTGTGCATGCATACCGGGATACGGAGCATGGAAGCCAGAGTAATCAAGTCAGCACCGATATGGCCATAACTGATAGCGCCATGGTTAGCCCCCCAGTTATTCATAACGGTATATACATCACGGAAATATCCCTTACCTGTCAGACGTGGAGCGAAGAAAGTGGAAGGCCATGTACGGTCAGTACGTTCATTGATGGCCTTGAAGACATCCTTATCCAAGTTTACTGTCCAGCCTTCGGCAATCTGTAATACCGGACCTTGACCTTTTACGAGATTCAGACGGCACATTGTTACCGGCATTTCACCACGGGTCAGGAACTGGGAAGAATAACCACCGCCACGCATATATTCGCGACTGGCCGGATGCCACTTGGTCGCAGAAAGACAAGCTTCCACTTCCTCTTCCGTAATTTCCCAGAAAGGCTTCATTACCGGTTTATTGTCACGTGTCTGGCAGCCTGTCCCATCAAGCGTACAGGAGCCTGAGTTGATCAGGTGAATGAAACCGTTTGCCGCCTTACCTTCCAATTTCTTACCCGTTACCCGTTCTATGGCATTCGGACTCCAATAAGTACGCACATCCGCAAATATCTGTGCAGTATTGGTCAATAGATGATTGAAGAGCATTGAAGTACAATTCAGCGTATCATTTTCCGTAGCGAAAGTAAACGCTTCACGGATACCGTTCCAATCGAAAGAAGTATTCAGTATAGCTTCTGAAAAATCACCGTCAGGCTTATAATCCGTCCACTGGCGCTGTCCCTGGAAACCCGCGGCAATCGCATTGTGTCCCATTGACTCTTCCTTGAACCCCATTTCAGCCAATTTCGGATTGCCAATCATCATATCACGGAAAATAAGGGTCATTTTTACCACGTATTCCCAACGGGCATCTTTCTCTTCACGGGAATATACCAGATGTTCCGGATTAAAGTCTGTCCCTTCATTACTCTTGCAATACTTTTCTGTCCATGCCATGGCACGTGCGAACTCTTCATGGTCATAAATGCCCAACTGGACACGACGTTCTATCTCACTGGCATCCACATACTCATTACGCATGCCCAAATACTCCTGGAAGAAATCAGGATTGGGAATAGAGCCTGCAATGCCCATGGATACACTGCCGATTGAAAGATAGGATTTCCCCTTCATTGTAGCCACAGCTATACCTGCACGGGCAAAGCGCAACAATTTCTCCTGTACATCTTCCGGTATCTCCATATCGGTCACCTCCTGTACATCACGTCCGTAAATGCCAAAAGTAGGCAATCCCTTCTGTGTATGGCTTGCCAATGCCGAAGCCAGGTAAACCGCACCCGGACGTTCCGTACCGTTAAAGCCCCAGATGGCTTTCGGCATCTCTCCGTCCATATCAATAGTCTCGAATCCATAACACCAGCAAGGAGTTACAGAAAGTACGACACCCACTCCACTATTACGGAATTTTTCAGCCGCCATGGCGGCTTCAGCCACTCCACCGATAGTTGTATCTGCAATGACGCACTCTACGGAAGTGCCGTCACTATGACGTAAGACAGAAGAATAAAGCTCGGCCACTTTATGGGCCATGCCCATAGTCATATCCTCCAATGACTCACGGATACCTCCACGGCGACCGTCAATAATAGGTCTGATACCAATTTTCGGCTTTCCACCGATTAATCTTGAATTTCTCATGGTTCAACTGTTTTTATTGAGATTAATATAAAAATTAACTAAATCGATTAAGCCATCATGTAAAAAAAACAGCTCTCCTAAGGAGCCATTTCAATAAATTCTCCCTCGGCAAGCACAGACTGCACTGTATTACCGTTAATAATGATATCTATCAGTATTTCAAGTGCTTTCTGTACTAAAACATCTATAGGCTGCTGAATATAGGATATAGGGGCATCAAAAAAGTCAAATACCGGATTACCGTCAAAACCCACTAAACCTATTTTACCAATAATTCCCTCTCCCATGTCCTTTATTGTATATAAACAAGCCAATGAAATCATGTTGGTGGCAAAAAGAAAAGCGTCTACACCACCATCAATCATTTTAGGCAACAAACGGTCTGCGGACTTTCTGGGAGCATCCTGCCTCAAAAAGACCACGTTAGCCAAGTTTCTCTTACCGGCTTCATCCATAGCCTTTTTATAACCACGAATACGCTCTTTCATATGGATAAGGTTGACATCATAAGCCACCATACAAGGAGCGTTATAGCCTGCATTCAAAAGATGTTTGGTTGATATATAGGAAGCATTGAAGTTATTCAACGCCACATAGCTGACATTGATTTCCGGAAAATAGCGGTCGAACAAAACAATAGGGATATTATTGTTCACAAGTGAAGCGATGGATTTCTCAGAATTGTCACAAGGAACAATGATGAGTCCATCTACACCTTTATTAATAAGGTTACTAACAACACGGGTCATCTTATCCTTATCCTCATCTGAACTTCCAAAAAGTACGGTATATCCCCGTTTGGTTGCCTCATCTTCCAATACACGCGCTAATTGAGAAAAAAATGGGTTGGAAATATCAGAAACCACTAATCCTATTGTTTTTGTTTTGCCACTACGAAGACTTTTGGCCGCAAGATTAGGCTGGTAGTTCATTTCATTGGCAATTTTCAATATGCGTTGGGCAGTTTCTTCTCCCACGCGATACTCTTTCTTTTTCCCATTCAAAACGAACGAAACCAATGCTGTTGAAACGCCTGCAGCTTCAGCAATATCCTTCAGCGATATTTTTTTTAGTGACGACATATATTTGTGTAACGTTTTTGCTATATAATAGTATTATACTTTTAGGTTACCTCTTGAATCAGTAGCACTTATCGTATTCTCACGATGCAAATATAAACATAAAAATTAAATCTACAAATTATTTTGCTAATTCGTTATAACATTTTATATTTGCAGTACCAAATCATGCTAAAAACGATATGAACTACCATAAACGACACATAAAAATTAATTTTAAACTTTTAAAATCATGAAAACCAAGATTCTATTTACACTTTTATTCTTTGCATGCGGAATACACTACCTTTATGGACAGACTAACCTACAAATAGCCCCGGAAACTTTAGCAACTCCGGAAAAAAATGGAATATGGTTACAACCTGCTCAAAATACAAAAGCACAACCCATTTGGGGATTTGCAAATGGTATCCGAATAGGAATTGCTCCATTAGGAGGTCCGCGTGGACTAATTCGTATCTATACACCTTATTTAGAACATGATGAATTTGTTGTTACCAATTTCATTGCTTTTGAACCAATTGATAAAGCAAAAAATAATAGGGGGCTCTCAGAACTGGAATGGAGTCAACTCGATAATGTTCGTGGAAAACGTTTTTGGAGTGGGAATACTCCTGAAGCTCCCTCATTCCCAAATCAATATTATCCAGCTCACGGAGTAATAGCAAAGGAAAATGGAGTTGAAACACTTACTGTGTATTTCTTTTGTGAAACTTTTGATAATGGTGCGGATATTTATGTCCGGACTAAATTCACAGAAGGAAAGCCTTATGAGTTTGAATTAACTACGTATACCACGGAAGAATCAGATGAGCTAAATCGTTTTATACTCACAGCTACTATGGGAAACAAAGCAAGACTTAGGACATTACATCTCGCAGATGGTAAAACGAAAGAAGCCGGCCAATTATGGCCGAGCTATAAAGATTCTAATTTCACAGAACATAACCATACTCCAGTGGCAGAAATGATAAAAGATAAAAATGGAGGTGTATGGTTTATAGCGTCACCTGATGAGAAAGACCCTACAAAAGCTGTATATGCTGAAGATACACATACACATTGGAAATATACTGGTAAAAAAGCAACGCAATATTGGTATTGTTCCAATCCAAGTAATGAGTTAGAAGGAGTTGTGAATGGTCGTTATACTTATTGGGCAAGTAAATCTCCGATACCTGGTGGTATCGCTTATGAGAACTTTGAACTGACTGAACCATTTCAGTCTGGTCAAAGCTATATTTTTGGTATCACACCTCTTTCACCGGAAGAATTAATAAACCACATTATGAAATAAGAACGGACTACTTTTTGGGTAGAACTTCTTTTCCTCCTTATTTATCCCCTCTTTTGTTCTTAATTTATAGAACAGAAAAGGATAAAAGGTGGATAAAAATAAGAAAAGGATAAATTACAAAACTTACTAAATAGCTTATTACTCTAATGAGAGCAGCAGAAAATAGATACTCTATTTCTACTGTTCTCATTTTATATATATATACAACTTGTCATAGTATAAAATCTCAAAACAATCTTTTAAAGTCAACTTAAGAGATACTTCTTAACTATTGTTGGGGTCTTCCTTCCGGCGAAGTTCTCGAAGAACTTAATCCGGCCTTGAAGGAAATGCTCCCCCATCTGTTCACAGAAACCCACACCAGCGACACCAAGGCAGGGGAACTGACACCCGAGTGGGCAGACAGGCTTGGACTTCCCCGAGGAATCGCCGTGGCCGTGGGGGCGCTGGACGCCCATATGGGAGCCGTAGGCGCATCCGTCGCCCCGGGGATACTGACACGTATCATGGGAACATCCACCTGCGACATCATGGTTGCCGGCAAAGACGAGGTAGGCGGACGCTGTATCAAGGGAATCTGCGGCCAGGTGGACGGTTCGGTGCTTCCGGGATTCGTCGGTTTCGAAGCCGGGCAGTCGGCTTTCGGAGACATCTACGCCTGGTTCAGGAAGATGCTGGCATGGACACTGAAAGATATCCCCGGAGGGGAGGCCAGGCAGAAAGTTCTGGACGGCATGCTGGTGGAACTCACCCGTGAGGTCCAGGACATGGAACCCTCCGAGGATGGTGTTGTCGCCCTGGACTGGATGAACGGCCGCCGTACCCCCGATGCGGACCAGAACGTGAAGGGTGCCGTTGCGGGACTCACGCTGGGTACCAGCGCCCCGGAAATATTCCGTGCGCTGGTGGAAGCCACCGCCTTCGGTTCCCGCCGTATTGTGGAGCATATGAAGGGCCAGGGGCTGCGCATTGATTCGGTCAATGCCATCGGAGGTATCAGCAAGAAGGCGCCCTTCGTGATGCAGACGCTGGCAGACGTGCTGGACATGCCTATCCGTGTGGTCCGCTCGGAACAGACCTGTGCCTTGGGAGCGGCAATGTTCGCGGCAGTTGCCGCAGGGGTGTACAAGGATATCAATGAGGCGACAAGGCATATGGGGTCGGACATCGAGGCTGAATACCGGCCGGATGAGAAAAGAGCCCTCATCTACGAAAAACTATACAAGAAATATCTTGAACTGGCAAAACTTGCT